>CAZWUZ010000001.1:0-66893 GCA_964637655.1 uncultured bacterium
AGAGTGGTTTCATAGGTGTCGAGTCGTTGCGTCAGCTCGCGGCAGAGCCGCTCGGCCTTCGCACTGCGTCCTGAATTGTTGTACTGGTTGGCATGTCCCCGGCGCAACTCGTACGCCACGCGTGCCCGCGATGCTGCCGCTTCTTCATCCGCCGCGGTTTCCGACGCAACGCGTTCGACAGGCTCCTGCTGTTCGCGCTCCTGCTCCGGACTGCGCGAGCAGGATTGCCAGGCTGTCCCCAGAACAAGCAGCATGCCCACGGTCAAAAACATCTGCCGGCGGCTCATCGGCGCCGCCTGACCGTTGACCGCACCCCCTGGAGCATGTCAGCTTCGCGGCGCCACCGTTCCTGTTCCCGTTCCGGCTGCGGCAGCAGCGCTGCTTTACGACAGGCGTTTGCCGCTTCCGGGTCGCGGTCAAGCGCCTTCAGGGTATCAACCAGCAGCCGGTACAGCGCCAGGTTGCGCGGATCGACATTGAGCAGGCGCTGCAACCGCACCGCCTTGGCGCGCAAGTACTGTCCTTCGACCGTCGTCCGGATGGCAAGAGCACGCTCTCTCTCCCGTTCAGCCTCGTCGACACTGTGTCGACGCTGCAGCAGTGATGCCAGGTGTCCGTGCGCCTCAGCGCAATTCTGATCAAGCGCCAGCACCCGCCTGAACATCGCTTCCGCCGCGGCAGTCTTGCCCCGCACCTCGGAATCCATGGCTGCCCTGAGCAGCGCCGTAGCAGCCGGCGTTGCCGCTGTTGCCAGGCGCTGCCTGCACCCCTTGTCATACAGGTCCACCACCAGCTCGGGCGCTGCCCCTGCCTTGACGGCTGCATCAAGCGCCTGCTCCGCAGGGGGAAACGTGCCGCGAACAAGGTAAATCTGCGCCAGCCCCAGATTCGTGAAACACGCAATGGTGTCGTCAGCAGCAGTCGCCTGCACCCGTTTCAGTTCAGCGACCAGTGTATCTGTCGGGTTGAGCCGGGCCTGGCTGTACAGCGCATGGGCAAGCCCCCGGTTCGCTTCGACAGGGTCGGGCGCAACAGGTGCAGCCGCCGCGAACCGTGCCAACGCCTCCCTTGCCTCGCTGTTGTCGGGGTCATACCGCAGGGCATTCCGATACGCCGCCGCCGCCGAATCCTTGTCCATGCAGTGTTCATGGACCTTGCCGAGCAGCAGGTGGAGCGACGTTTCATCCGGGTGACGGCGCAGCGCCTTCTCACAGATGGCTATAGCACGAACCGGGAAATTTTCTTCGAATGCAACGGACGCCTTTTCCAGCGCAACAGCCACCTCGTCGGCCGCCGCCGGCGGCGGAACGGCAGGCAGTGTATCCGCCGTGGCCACGGCAACAGAAGTGCGTTCCGCCCGGGTGTCTGACCGCCACCACCAGATACCGGCACCCGCCAGCACCGCCAGCACGGCCGCAACCATGTACTGCCGTCCTCTCGCCCGTCCGCCCGGTGTCACAGACGGCAGCGCCTGCTCAGATTGCACCGGCAGTACGTTCACCGGTGCCGGGGCAGGCGCAGGCGCGCTCTTCACCGGCGGTACGACCTCCGGCACGTCGTGCAGCTCCGCGCAATCGCCAAATGCGCTCCACTGTTCTTCACCTTCACGGCATACCTGCGTGGCAGGGGTGACACGCGCATCGCTGCGGAGCTGGTCCGCGCTGCACGGCCCCTGCACCGCGCTGCCGTCATACCAGTACCATCGTATCCCGTTGTGCATCATCGTCCTCCGAATATCTGCTGGTTACGCAGCAGCTGTTCTGCCCGGTTGTTCCACCGTTCGCGTGTTGGCTGATCGTTCGCAGCCCTGGCGGCGGCCCGACAGACAGTCACTGCCTGGGGTATCCTGGTCTGCTCCTCCAGGCAGTTGATATACAGTTCGATCACCTGCTGGTCATCCGGGGTCGCGCGGTATTGCAGCTGCAGCCAGCGCTGCGCCTTCTCCTGGGCGCGGCGCCGTTCCTTGCGCTTCAACTGGTCGGACATTTCCCGGGCGCGTGACGACTCATCATACCGGCGCGCTTTGCTCGCCAGCTGGGACAGCAGTTCCCACGCCTCGGCACACTGACCGTTGCGCGAGATCACGCTGCGGCATTTACTTTCCGCCTGCACCAGATTGTCACTCGTCATGAGCTCGCGCGCCTCCTGCAGCGTCTGGGCAAGGGCCGGAGTCAGGCCACTGCTGCGCGCACCGTAGCTGAGGTAATGCCCGAATATCTGCACTGCTGGAATACCCGCCTTGTGTGCTACGACAAATGCCTCAGCCGCCTCAGCCTCCCGGCCAAGCGCCAGGTACAGGTTGCCCAGTGCCTCGTTGCCTGAAGTTCTGATGTGTTCATCGTCGGTTGCAGCAAGCAGCGCCTTCAGCGCCGCCGCCGTGCTGTCGCCCGGCTGTTCCCGTGCCTGTGCGATAATCGCGTGCGCACGCGCCATCATGGCACTGTAGTCATCGACGGGTGCTTCCTGGTTTTCCGTGCTCGGTGCAAGTCGTTCGATCGCCTCCAGCACCTGTTCGTTATCAGGTTCGATGAGCAGCGCATTCCGGTAGTTCCTGAGAGCCGCCTCGCTGTTACCCAGCCGCTCGAGGCCACGCGCCAGCAGCACATGCGCCTCCGTCATGTGCGGATACTGTTTGATGAGCTGCCGGCATATCGCTGTCGTTTTCGTCGGATAGCGTTCGAGCGCATTCTCCGCCTGCAGCAGTTGCCGTTGTGCCGCCGCCCGGGTGTCGCCTGCGGCCGCCCCCCTGTCTGCCGCCTGTTCCGCCGGCGCCTCTGCCACGGCCGTTGCCGTCGCCTGCCGCGTGCTGTTCCAGTACCACCAGCCGCCACCGGCCGCAAACACCGCCAGCAGCGCCGCTCCGGCAGTTTTCCTGCCGATCTGCGCTGCCGCGGGCCGGGCTGCAGGAACAACCTCATTGCGAACCGTCACAACCCGCACCGGTTCGGGTTTCGTTACCGGCTGCGGCTCCGGTTCGGGCGCCGGTTGTGGCGGCGCTGGTGCGGGCTCCGGTGGCGCCTGCAGTTCGGCACACGCGCCAAATGCCGTCCACACCTCTTCCCCGGCCGCGCAAACCTGCGTCTCCACCGTCAGCAGCGGTTCCTGCCGCAGCTGTTCTGCCGTGCACGGCCCCTGCACCGCGCTGCCGTCATACCAGTACCAGAGTTTATCCGCTTCCGTCATGATTCCTCACCTCCGCGTAGCGTTCGCGCATCGCTGTTTGCTACCTGAACAGAACATACATGCAGTCACCTGCTTCCTGCCACAAGGCAGGATGTGCTGTCATAATCAGCATGAGTATCAGCAGCAGAGCAATAACTGACAGCATGCTCCGCATGACAAATACATAGTCGCGCCTTTCCGCAGCGGACATCCTGAGATACCTGAACAGTGTATTGTTATCGATGTGCCGTATGCCGTATCCCATGAGCGGAACTATCACGAACACCGCCGCCCACGCCATGATTGTATCGCTCATGGTATTTCTACAATCCCCGCGCGATGCAGTACTGCCGCCGACAGCAGGGCCAGCATGACGGTCAGTACAAGCGTGGTCATCAGCACCCGCGTCCAGAAACGGAGTTCACCCGGCTCCCAGCCGCACAGATGGTACCAGTAATTCGCGCTGCGCGGCGGCCAATACTCCGCGCCGTACACCGTAAACAGCAGTACCACGGCACTGAAGCAAAACAGCAGGCATGCCGGCCGATACTGCGGATAGAATCGTGCGATGCCCATAAATGCAAGCGCCAGCAGACAGCCCCCGAAGAACACCCGCCATGGCACCCCCCGTGTCTTCATACAATTGGCGAGCATGACCATATGCCAGGCCAGCGCATAGGCAAGCGGCAGCAGCACGGCGATGCCCAGCGCCTGCCACCATGCGGCGCGAATGATGAGCACCGTAATGCCGGCATACGCCAGCAGCATGCTGACAGCGATTCGTCGCGGCGGC
The DNA here is from genome assembly GCA_964637655.1 of uncultured bacterium. Taxonomy (GTDB): domain Bacteria; phylum DAOPZR01; class DAOPZR01; order DAOPZR01; family DAOPZR01; genus CAZWUZ01. The sequence goes on from CAZWUZ010000001.1 coordinate 3,956, forward strand.
AGTTCGGGGAGCAGTTCACGCCATCGCATCGTCAGGTTTCCGTCCTGTCTGCCAGCATCCTCTTCTGCTGCCATCCCTGCCGGAACACAAACACGCCCACGATGAGTACAACTGTGCACACTGCCAGTGTCATCCAGGGGGAATCCTTCTCATGCGGCGTGATGTCGCGGATCACCGATTCGTTACCGCGCACTGCCACCTCCACCGGTCGGCCAGGACGCAGCGTGGCTGTCCACTCGCTGGCACGCGTGGTCATCACTGCCACCTGCTGCCCTGCGGCATCAGGATACGAATACCATATCCGTGCGACAGAGTCCCGCGTGCGTTGCTCCGGCTGCTGGATATGCTCGATGCGACCGCTTACTGATGTTCCCTCACTGAGCAGCCGCTCATAATCGACCGGATGATAATTACGCAGCTGCGCGACGGCTATCGCCATGCCGAACAGCGCGAAAATAATGAAATAGACGCCTCCTGCCATCTGCAGACCCGGCCGCGGCCGTTGTGCATTTGCATGCAGCGTGCGAAACGGCTCGCGTTTCAGCAGGAAATCCTGAATGCGACGATGGAAGAGCAATGACAGCACGATAGCCGAGATCATTACTGCCGGAACCCCGTAATAGAGCCCGCAGAAAACCGCTTCCGGCCAGACAACAAAGGCAACAAACAGCAGCATCATGCCTGCCTGCAGCACGACAAAGCCGATTGCCATCCATTTGAGCAGGACCAGCCTCTGCCGCTTTACTTCCGCCTTGTCCGGGCGTTCCGGTATGCTGTTCATCTTTCCCCTTGCCTGCCGACCGTCATGACAGCCATATGCCGCTCTTCTCGAGATGCCACGTGCCGTTGCTGTACCAAACCTGAATAACATCTCCGTTGCCGTTGAGCGGCCCTCTGATTTCTCCAGTCATTACGTGAAACGATTGTTCGTATTCCAACCAATTGTCCACTACCGAGAAGGTGAATATGCCTTCATTGTCATCTGGCAGGAAGTATCTCGTATGGCCGACTGAATGCGCTGCCTCTCTGGCAGGTTCCCTTTCAAGCGAAAGGATGCGATGATCGATATCCTGGCGACGCCAGAGCATCCCGCATATCATCGCCACGGTATCCTCATTGATACCGTCATATACCCGGATATGCACTTCGTCATTGACCAGCATGGTAGTGCACAGGCGCTGCCGCTCAATAATCTTGCCATCCGTATCCTGCGTACCGATAGTTTCCATTTCAGTGCCGATAGTAACAACACTATCGACTTGCCTGCCAAGATAGATTGCCTGCGGGTGGTACGGTATCTCGACTCGCGGTCCGCTACTCTGCGACATTGGCGCCTGCCGCATCAGCCAGTATGCGCCCAGCAGCGGAACCGCGACGGCTATGATGATGATCACTCGCGGCATGCGTGTTACTGCAGGCGCCTCTGTTGTCTCCGTCAGGTCAGCGCCGCACTGCTGACAGGCAATGGCCTCTGCTGCTACTGTCGCGCCGCAGGCATCACATTCATATTCGTTCGTCGTAATCGCGGATTCCGCTACCTGTATCGCCACCGGTGCGTCGATCATTTCGGGTGGGGTGCGCCGCCACGGCAGTACGAGCAGGGCAAGTCCTGCCAAAGCCATGAAGATGCCTTGCCATCCCTGCCCGTACGCCATCCACCAGATACGCTGGATTCCCGGCGAGAAATACTGTGCCTGCATTGCCAGCGGTGCATACTGGTCAGCCATCAGGATGTAGGTCCATGGTGTGCTGATAAGCGAAGGAAGAAAGACGATCAGCAGCGCCACGCCCAGCAGGCGCTGCATATTCTCGCGCAACGCCGCGGCGGGCGGCATCGTTGCCGGCGGGGCAAACCGCCCGAGGAAGCGCGTCAGCACCAGCAGCACCAGCGCATAGACAACAAGAATTCCCACCATGCCGAACATGGTAGCGTATACATCCCACGTGGCGCCGCAGCCCAGCGGGACTGCGAGCGGCGGCAGTGAGAGTATCAGCATCGTGAGGACAAGAAACCGCCCCCCGAGCACCACCACCGGCACCCGCACGCTCATACGGCTGCCGTGCGGCGGATGACGTTCTCCGCCAGGTAGCGCGCGCCTGCCAGCAGCAGCAGGCCCAGCACCGCATAGACAAGGATTTCCGGTTGTGACACCACAACCGCATTCACAATCGTTGTCCCGCTGCCGTTGAGGCGCCCTTCTTCCGCCATCTTCTGCCAGTGCTCGTATGCCGCAGGCGCCAGCAGCAGCATGCGCGCCCACATGACAATGCCGAGCAGTTTCAGCGCCGCCTCGCTCCAGGCAGTAAGCGTGTCGGCATTCCCCTGCAGCGGTTCATGCACCCCGCACCAGCGGACGATGGTCTTCACCTGCCAGAGTAGCAGTCCGCCAACCAGCAATTCTGCCAGCGCCTGCGCCAGCATGATGCTCACCGTGCTGCTCTGGGCGCCCACCGAATCGCAGGCGGGATGCAGCCATACGATGCCACTGGCAAGCAGTCGCGCCCCCCCGGAGAGCAGTGAATAGAGCGCCAGCAATCGCACCCCGATATGAAACAGCAGTTCACGTGTCATGGACAACTCCTTAGTGCCGCGTACGCTGGCGTCTCAGCCCGCGGATTATGATAACAACAGCAAGCATTCCGAAAACCAGCCCCGCGATGAAAGCGGGGTTCATCGTCTCGCTTTGCGCATTCCCGGCAGGCACATGGCTCGCCATGCCCATCCGTGCCCCGGAAGTATCCGTGCTCAGCCGCAGCGGCGTATCTGTCGGCGTGCTCATTGCTGCCGCCAGCCCTGCTTCGTCCATTCTGCCGTCAGCGGCTTCATTGCTCAGTTTCGCGTAGGTCATGAGGCGGTTGAAAAGCACATCGTCTGTCGGACGTTCGACCGGGGTGTCCTTCCCCGGTTCATGGTTGGACCAGTTGTAGTTCCCGTATCGCTGGCTGTTGAGTGCCTCTATCTGCGCGCTCGTGTAGTGCGCCTGCTCCATCAGCACGCCGCGAACAAACCGCATAAGCACAATGTCCGTATCAGTAACAAACACCGACAATACGCCGCTGAACCAATCGGCGAATATCCGGCCATTCTGCATCTTATCCCGCAGCACTTCCGGGCAGTCGATTTCTTTCTGGTCCTGCCATGGGTTGTCGCTGTCGTAATCAGGCACCGCCAGTTTCACCAGATACAGTTCACCATTATCCACTACCCAGGTGGCAACATGCCCGCGATAGCACGCAGTGCTCCAGGTAATATTCCCATCATACTGCGGCCGCGGCACAGCAGGGTTGAGGCGGAAATAGAGTTGCAGCACCGCCTGCGAGTACCAGTCGGTCCCGATGGCACACTCCTTGCCCTGATAGATGAGTCGGTCCGGAATCTGGTCTGTTGCCTGTGCCGGAACTGCCAGCAGCAGGAGCATCGCCAGCAGCGCCGGGATGTAGCGTATGCTACGCCGTATCGTCATGTGCATGGCCATGGCTTTCAGAATATCACCGCATCGGGTTCCACGAACGTCAGTACCGTCAGGCAGACCGCGCGCAACAGCAGATGCAGCGGGTAGAGCAGTTTCATGCTCAGCCGGGTCGCTGCCAGGTAACTTTCCGAGCGTGCCCGCACGATGTTCGAGCGCAGCAGCATCGTGTGCTTCGACGCGCACCCCTCGCCATGCTGCTCCGAGTCGCGATACAGCAGGAGCACGCGTCCATCCCGCAGCGGGAACATCCGGTCCGGTCGGTCACTCTGCAACTGGTAGCCAGCCACTTTACCAGTGCGGGCATCAACCAGGCCCAGCGCCGGGAAACCGCTGACATACGCATCGCCGAGTATGCCCATGCTCGCAATGAACCGGTTTCCGCACGGCTCCGCCATATGCACCCGGTCGGCAATCGTGTCGAACGTTGCGTCAGCCCGGTGAAACACAAGATCCGCCCGCTCGCTCATATCCGCACCCGCATTGCGCATGACCAGATGTGTGTGTGTCGCGGTGATAATGCGCCAGTCAGGAATACGCCAGTCGCCGCTGTCCGGCACCTGCGTCAGCAGTACATCCATACCGGCAGCACCGCGGTACTCGCCAATCGTCACCCGGTGCGACACTGTTTCCTGCGTCACCTGATACACAAACCGTTCCGTACCCGCTACTGGGCAGAGTTCATCAATCCTGCCGCTTTCCTGCACCAGCAGTTGCGGCATTGCCTGCCGCCACGGTCGTGTCAGCTGAAGTTGATAGATTGCAGTGCCATAGGCATAGCAGAGCGTATCCCCCGACCATACCGCCAGTGACGCATACCCAAGCCCTTTGCACGCCAACGGCAGGGAGAGCACGAGTGAATCGTTAGCCAGGTCGTACACCGCAAGAAAGCCCGTCTCGGAATGAACGCTGTTCACCCATCCGTACTCGCGGCCAATAGCCACAAGATAATCGTTATGCAGCATGGATTGCGTTTCTATCCGGTTCCCCGGTGCGCACTCTCGCAGGCGGCGGGCTTTGGTATAGGTCACATTCTCCTCGCCGCGCGCAAATACCTGTATCGTGCCATCAGTCATGGTGATGACAAAGCGATCTATCGCCTCGTCGTAGTTCGCCTCATCCATGTTTGCTTCGGGCTCATTGCTGAAACGCGTGCGGTATTCGCTCCCCACGGCGATGGTATTCCACGGAAGCGCCAACCCCACCGCCAGCATGCCCGCTGCCAGCAGACAGAGCAGCAGCAGTTGCGGCCAGTAGCGCCGGATGAACTGGCCGGCCCTGTTCATACCATTTTCCCAGTCCGCGCAAAGAGCAGCGACTTGAGCAGCCCGACGAGCCATTGCGCCTCGGCCTCTGACACGTACTCCGCCATCGTTGCCGTTTTCGCTCCATAACAGATAGTCACCACGCCGTCACCGGCATAGCCGGCATTTCCCGTCTGTCGGGCAACCTGCTGCAGTTTGATGGCGCTGATCTCCGCTACGGGAATCTCCAGATGCCGGCGCCGCACTATACTCCGCCGGGTGAGGCGCAAACAGTCGCGTTCGATGCGAAGTTCCTGCCGCTCCGTTGCCTTCGTCAGTATGCCGTACCACATGCCAATGCCGACAAACCAGAAGATGGTTGAGAATGAGGCAAACAGGATACTCGCATGTGCTGCCATGAAGGTCCAGAAGGCGATAAAGACCGTCCACGTCGTGGCGAACAGAATCAGAAAGGTGTCACCCCAGCCCATGCCCTGCCGCGGCACGGTGATGACGCCGCCGCTCACGCCTTCCGGCGCAAAGCGCAAGGTGCTCCCCGCCGGCGGCGTGGTCCCGACCGGCTCGGCTGCCGCGACCAGCGCGCTCGCGCGGTGCAGTTCATTGCAGCGCGTGCATTTCGCCAGGTCGGTCGCCACGTTCACGTTGTCCGCCGTGATCGGTTCCCGGCATGCCGGGCAGAGCAGTTTCATTGATATGCCTCCTGCTTCACGGGACTACCTGCCCGGCCAGTTGTCCGGCCCGAAAACGGCGAACCTTGCGGGTCAGCCAGAAATCAAGTACGCCAAGCGCCACAACATTCAGTACCACCAGGCCAACACAGCCGAGCAATCCGGTCATCAGCAGTGAGATAAATCCTGTCAATCCTGCGCCCATAATGAAGAATCCGACTACAAAAGCAACAATTGCGATGCCGCCAATGAAAATGATATTCGCCACAATCCAGCCACCAGCAAGATACAGGATGAATGCTCCCGAAAAACATCCGGAGCAGAGCGACCGGATAATCCTGATGAGCAGCACCAGTCCTGCCAGTGCGATGAGGCCGGCAACAGCGAACAGGGAATACCGTTTCCATGCCGGCCACGGCCGCGTGATTTCTGATTCTGCTGCCGGAATCGTCTCCGTCAGGGTCGGCGGGTCAATCACTGACGGTTTGCGCCGCTGCCGCTCCCATTCCTTCCGGAGTTGCTGATAGAACTGACGCGCAGCACCCTCCGTGCCGCCGATATAGACCACTTTCGTAACACTCAATGCGCACCTGACACGTATCTGATGCGCCTCACTCATCTCGGCGGCCGGGACGAAATCAAGCGCGTAGATCGCCGGATAGGAGGCGTACCATTTTTCCGGGTCACGCTCGCCGCGCCAGTAGGTGGCAAGTCGCTGGTCGGTGAAAAAGGTGCCGCCGACTTCGAAACTCGCATTATTGGCTATCAGGATGACCTGCTCGTTATCGCCCAGCAACCCCTGCCCCTGCAGGAACGCGCGTTCATCCGTCGACAGTTCACTCCCTGCCTGCGGTGTCCCGCAACCGGCCAGCAGCATGATGACAAGGCATCCGGCAACCAGCACATGCCATGCGGTTTTGGCCGTCCTCACACCAGCACCCGTTCTGCAAACCACCGTATGTGTCCTCATGGTGCATCATTGCTACGCCGACTGAAGAGTTTCCTGATGCCCAGTACAGCATAGATGCAAACTATCCACTGCCACAGCGAGAGAATGAGGTAGGTCAGCCCGGCAAGAATAATCGTTTTCATCCCGGCGCCGGAGTAGCCCTTGACCGTTCGCGGCATGATATCTGAGGGTGACGCCGATTCCGCAGCCGCTGCCAGTTGCACGTCTTCCGGCGCTACCTTGAGCAATGCGACTGCGCTCTCAGCGCGATCCTCGCGCACGCGCAGGATTTTGTTGCGCCCGCCCCAGGCATAATTGAGCGCATTATCCGGCGTGTCGGTCAGTATGCTCTCGATGCCCGCCTCCGCCAACAGTCCGCGCGCCAGTTCCGCTTCCGGCTGTATATTGTACTCCGCGATGGCTACCGTCTCGAGATACGTCTCGGGCGTTGGCGGCGGACTCCAGGCAAATACCGCCCCGCATTGCGGACAGGTCATGTCGTCCGGCGCAATGGGGGTCTCGCATACCGCGCAGGGCAGCGTCGTTGTTCGCCGCATGGTCAACTCCCCACCCGTGACAGCATCTGTCCGGCAGTATGTTGCGCGATTTCGCTGGTGGCGCTCACCGCCCATGCCTCCGCACGACTGCGGTAGTACCCGCTGCGGCGCATGTCGCCATACAGCGCCGCGGCCTGTGCGGCGCCGGCGAAACTCTGCACGAACGCCGAACGCAATTCCTCACTGCGGCGAATGTCTGCGTCGTTCACACCGGGACTGCGTTCACCGGCTCGCTGCGCGCGGCGGGACAACGACTGCATCCAGTCCTCCAGCGCCAACGCCGCATAACGCCGGTACTGTTCGGCGGACCTCCGGTCACCGCGCTCCAGCAGCAACGCTCCGCACAGTTGCCGGTTGTGCGGATTATCCTCCAAACGCGCCGCCAGCAGGAATTGTTCAGTTGCCGCCAGGGTGTCGCCGCGCAGGTAGGCGGTCAGGCCCGCGTTGTAATGTACCTGCGCATAATGCGGAGCAACCCGCATCAACTGCCGGTAGTTGTCTGCCGCTTCTTCCACCCTGCCCAATTGCAGATTGATATAGGCACGTTTGTACCATGCGCCCGGATCGTTGCGGTTGTCTGTCAGTGCTGCGGTAAGCATGGTATGTGCTTCCAGCCATACCGGCCGGTTGTCCTCGGTTACCGCCCCCCCGGCATTCTGCAGTAGCGCCTCACCGCGTTTGGCCAGCATGTGCGCAGAAAACATTCGCCACTCCAGCAAGCCGACCACAACAAAGATTCCTGCCAGACTGGCCATGGCAAGGTACTGCCGCGCCTTGACCGGAGTTGCCGTGGTTGTTTCTTCCTCTTCCCTCGCACCGCCCGCAAGGATAAGAACAAGGCCAATGACCGTGCCTGCGACAATTTCCATCGGGGGACGTCGGCCGTGCGGCAGGTCAAAAGCCATGGTTGCCAGCAGCGCGGCGCTGCTGAGCAGGCCGATAAGCAGGTGCCGGCGGAACCCGTTGCGTTCATTGTGCAGTGCGCGCAGGCCGAGATGAAGCACCGCGCCAATACACCATACGGCGAGCACCAGTCCGACCATGCCCTGCTCCGCGGCAATGGTTGCATATTCGCTGCCGGGCGACTGCATGGTATGACTTACCCCGAGTCGGTGATACTGCGGCGTACGGAAGCGCGGGAAGTGCGTCGCGAACATACCAATCCCCTGCCCGAAGACCGGGCTATCCGCCCACATCCGCGCCGTCCCGCTCCAAATCACCTGCCGTACCGTGGTGGCGAATTCACTGGTATGTCTGCTGATCAGCCCGCTCGTACTGGCGATCAGCAGCACCGCGCCGGCTGCTGCGGCAACCAATGCATTTTTGTATCCCGTACGAGCCGCGCCGGTCAGTGCCTGCAGGGCGACAAACACGAACAACGCCAGCAGCAGCGCTGTATTCACGTCGGGATTACTGATCTCATAGATGCACCACGCAGCGCCAATACTGCACAGGCAGAGCAGCACCCTGAGAAGCCAGTGCCGGCAGGCGAGCAGCATTGCCAGCATCAGCGGTAGCACGCTGGCAATGAACAGCACCAGTTGGCATGGGCAGCACAAGCCCGCCAGCATCACCGGCATGCCCCATTCGATCACATCGTAGCCCGTATGCTGCAGCAGCGCGTAAACAATGTTGTAGACGGCCGCCGCCAGCAGCGCGCCGATCAGCAGCAGCAATTCCCGCCGCGTCCTGACATGTTCGTAGACCAGCCAGATGAACAGGATTCCGGTCGCATAGTAGGCGGTAGCGGCCAGCGACGGTGCGGTCGGTGAAAATACCAGCGAAGCAACGCAACCGAGCAGCAGGCAGAGCAGCGGCAGCGCAGCCGGCATAAAACGGAAGCGGATGTTGCCCGCAAGCAGCAGTCGCGCGAACCAAAGACAGGTCATCCCTGCAACCATTACCTGTCCAATCACCGTCTTGATTATGCCGGTGTCCTCCGTGGACAGGGAGAACACGGTCGCTGTCAGCACAACACACAGCGCCAGACCATACACGACAGTCTGCCGCATGTATTCAGCCGCGTTCATGCGCGCCCTTTCCGTTCAGACACACGCAGATCAAGTGCCATACACCACGTTCACAATCAGCGCGTATTCGCCGCCCACCACCAGCGCGCAGGCGAGCACAAAGGCGAAGAGTTTCATCTCCGCCCACTTGTCATCCCAGAACCTGCCGCGCAACGCCGAGATGAAGTCAGGGGTCAGCATGTACATCAGCGACTCCTTGATCCCCTCGCTGTCCCCAAACATGCCGCGCAGCAGATACAGATAGCACGGCACATTCAGTATCACCAGCATCGTCAGCAGGAAGGGATGCTCAACCATGTCCATGCGCTTCTCCTTTGCGCCAATGCCCTTCGCGGTTCACAGCATCTACCCGGTAGTCCGCAGATAATAGCCCGTCCGTGCTGCCGGCTGATACAGCAGCAGCGCACAGCCGCCGGTCGCTTCGCCGGTCATGATCAGGTAGCCATCAGCACCACGCAGCGCCTCATGCGTCCACCAGTCGGGTTGTGACTCGTATTCCGTCAGGGCAAAGACAGCATGCGGGCGCGGCAGGGTATCGTTCCCCTCCTGCGTCGTCGCCTGCAGCACCAGATCACCCGGAGTAGCATCGATGTATTCTCCACCCGCGTACACTGCAATTTTTCCATGCTTCGTCACCCCGAGCGCAGGCACGAGCATAGCAATGTCCGCCTGCTCAGCCGCAAACCGGTACCAGTGGATACCATTCGGGCCGACCGAGGTCCGCGTCGCCGCAACATCACGTATGCCGCCCGGCAGCGTGAATTGTTCAATTGCACTCTTCGCACCGCCAAAACGGCACCAGGCAGTCACCCCCATGTCATACCGCAATGACTCCAGCGCATCTTCACCCGACTGCGTGCAGGTCCATGGCATGAACGGGAGCAGCAGCAGGCAGAGAAACAGAACAGCCCCGCCCAGCAGCATAAGCGAGATCCGGTTATCGCGGTTCATCGGTTTTCTCCGTTATCGTCATCAGAATATCACCGTGTGGAACATGCCGGACATGCTACCGACCGCGTTCCGCTGCCGTACGTACTCCAGCCATGACTTGAGCGCCTGCATGGTCGGAAGGCTGATGACCGCCATACGCGGCTGTACTGCCAGCCCTGAACTGACCGTACGCATGGTCATCCGCGCGCGCAGCATACGTACCGACTCATTCTCCGTCTCGTCCGGTTCCGGCTTCGGGGCTTGGCGCACCTGGAAACTGAAGGTATCACCGGCAAACTTGCCGGCCGCTTCCGCCATCTCCCAGATGCGGCGCGGATCGCCCGTCATCCGGTTCCTGGTCGCGCGGATGTGGCTGCCGGTCGGATTCAAGCGCATAAGTTGCAACAGTGCTTCCTGCCGTTCGCGTGCCGGCAACCATGCCGCCTCGCCCAGTTCATGTATCCGTTCCCAGGCATGCAGGTAGTCAGGATCCAGCGCCACGGCAGCACGGAACAGTTCAGCCGCCTCGACGGGCCGTTGCTGCTCGATCCGCAGGTTGCCCAGCAGGTACGCGACTCGCGGATTCTGCGGTTGCTCGCGCCGCAGACGTGTGAATACCGTATCCGCATAACCAAGTGCCGTTTCGCCGCCAAACGAATAGCCGCAGCCGAAGCACAAATCTTCCATGCGCCCCACCTGTCCGGGGAGCAGTTCGAAGGCCTTGGTGAAATGCACTGCCGCCTCGTCATGCCTCCCCGCGCGCGCAAGTTGGATGGCCAGTCGCGCCTGGATGCAGTACGCATCGGCAAACTGGTCGAGTCCCTTCTGGTACAACGGCAGCGCCCGCTTGAGCAGCATGGCACCCGCGTAGCGGTCTGCCAGTTCAGCCGTGCGCACGCCATCGACCAGCGACGCATAGACCGTGGCCGTGGAATCACCACGCAGTCGCAGTATATCGCGCAGCACTTCGTACGCCCGCACGCGGTTCCCCGGCTGCTGATCGCCATCCGTCGGATCAATGGCGATCGCTTCGCGCACTGCCGCCTCGGCCGCTGCCAATTCGCCCCGCTGCATCAGTGCCACTGCCTTCCAGATCAGCGGGCGTTCCTCGAAGCGGTCGCGTGTCATCAGTTCATCGTAATACGCCAGCAGGTCGGGCGGATTGAGTTGCTGCAGCAGCACGTGCGCCGAGTCCGACCCCTGATTCTGCTGCAGCAGATAGCGCGTAAGTTGCAGTGCCTCGTCACGACGTCCCGCCTGACGGAGCGAGTCGGCGAGGTAGTAGAGCGTTGCTTCCCTTTCGTATTCATTGGTCAGCACCGCCGCAAGGTCGGTGTCCGGCCAGATGGCTGCCTGTTCGAACAGTGCGAGCACCTGCTGCCACTGCCCGGCACGGTGATAGATTTGGACGAGTTGGCGCGCCTCATCTTCGTAGGTCAGTGCCGTTGACGGGTCACGCTCCGCTTTCGCTTTTTCCCGCATCGCAGTCATGATGACACGCTGCGCCTCAGCAAGATGTCCGTTATTCAACAGCGGTTCGATAATCTGGCGATACCAGTAATAATGCAGTTGATGTTGGACATTTCCCGGCTGCATGAGCCGCAGCCCGTCATCCGCCATCGTCTTCCCCAGTTCCGCCTCCTGCGCTGTTCCGCCCTGCAGCAACTCTCCTGCTTTCAGCGCCATTTGGCCGAATCCGCTCATGGCATTATCACCGGAATACGGGTCGGGTCTGGCCACTCCGCTGTCGGCCGGCATTGGCCAGGCCGCCACCTGCCGTACCAGTGCTGCAGCCTCGACAATGCGATCCTCTGCCAGCAGCGCCTGCAGCAGATGTCGGGCGATCATGACGCGATTGGGCAATGCCGGTGAATCTGCCAGTGTTTGCTGCGCCAGCAGGCGCAGTTCGTCCGGTTTCCCCTCTTCAAGCATGCGGCTGGCATAGACAGCCCACAGGCCCGACTGCGGCTTGCGGAGCAGCACCGTACGCAGGAACTGACGCATCGCCGGGCCATGGCCGCGCCGTGCCATCTGTGTGATCACGCCATGCAGGGAATACATCCGGTCCTCGCGTTCCAGCATCGCCATCGCTTCGTCGATCCGTCCGCGCACTACCAGCCCGAGACAATAATACGCCTGGGCCTCGCGGAACTGCCAGTCGTTCTCCGGCTTGCGGAACTGCTGCAGGCAGCGCTCGTACAGCGCGAAGCCGTCGGGCGATTCGGTCAGTTGCCACTGTGCGGCCCCGAGGGCGGGCGTGTCGACAGCCAACGCTAGTTCCCGCGCCAGGCGGCGCGTGGCGTTTTCCTTCTCCATGCTGAATTGCACCGGCAGGCGCAGTGCGCGCTTGAGCAGCACTGCCGCCCGCGCCGGTCCGATGGCCGTCACCAGGTCAGGGACGTTCAGTCCGCTCCTGCCGTACCGTCTGATTTCCTCGTGCGTGCGCAGGTACTCTTCCAGCACCTGCAGCTGCAGTTCGAATGCCGCCGCCAGCGAGTCGGGATTGTCACAGGTGGCGATATACGCGTCGAGCATGCCGCCGACCGCGCGCATCGCGCCCTCCGCATTGTAGCCGCGCTCTTCGTCCGGTAGTGTCGTGGCCGCGGTCTGCAATTCGCGCCAGAAGGTTTCCCGGTCATTGGTCAGCACCGCGCCTGTCAGGCGCAGCGACGCATCCGTATCCGCAGCCAGCAGCGGCCACGCATCGGGACCCGGCAACACGTTCCACAGCAGATCGAGATCTGGCGGCATGATCGCCCGCCCCGGCCGCATGCGATACGCGTACTTCTGCTGCATAAATTCACGGAACAATACGCCCCAGCGCCTGCCTGACTCTGCTGCCGGCAGTTGCGGCTGCTCCTGTTCATACTGCTCGACGCGCTGCATGAAGAGTTCCTGCGGATCGCTGTCGGTCGCCTCTGCGGTATCCGCTGCCGTCGTGTCGGCAAGTTCCGCCAGTATCGCGCTCACCGGCAGCAGTTCGTCCGCCGCCGCCAACGCTGGCGCACCCGCAAGCATGGCGCATACCACTACGATAATCCTCAGGCACATGGTCGTTGCTCCTCCGTGGTCTCGTCGCTGCCAGTTCTCTGTGTTCCTTGTTCTATCGTAACTATTCAGCCAATCAGTCCCCTCTCCTTTGGGAGAGGGCGACGCGCAGCGTCGGGTGAGGGGATATGTCCGCCGTGTCCGCCCTCACCTGCCGCTCCGCGGCTTCCTCTCCCGTCAGGAAAGGAAAACATGGAACCGGCTGAACTGATACGTTCCATCACTCATGTGCGGCCTCTGACAGTACTACGCCATCGGCGAAATACTGCGAAAGGTACAGTACCTCGCTGGTCCCGACACCCCAGTACAGTACAATTCGCATGCCGCCATTTTCGTAAAACGTTCTCACGCCGTCAGACTCACGACCCGTTCCCGTGAATCCTGATTTCGCCACCAGTACGCCCGGCAGTATCGGGACGCACCACCGCACAAAAGGATGCGGTCCGTCACTGCGCGGTTGTGGCACCTCCGGGGCGATGTCCGTCTCTGCGCGCTTCTCATTGCACCTCTGCACCCATTGCAGATAGTGCGCATAACCCTCTTCTGATTGTGCCTGCATATACCGCACATAGGTCTGCCATCCGCCAATCCCGGTAAGCACATAGAGCGCCACTACGCACAGCGACAATTTCGGGTAACGTCTGACCAGGCACAGCGGCAAGTGTGCAGCAGCGTGTAGCATGTACATGCTGCTAACCGTGGCCCGCTTTACCATGATTGCCGCATCCTTTCCGGCGACACTACCGCGCCACATAGCGCTGCAACTGCCGGTCATACCGCAGCGTTGCCCGATGCGCGGTGTACCACTCCCGCAGTTGTGCATCGTCACCACGGTAATCGAGAAACAGCTTCAGGATATCGCGCCCCTTCAAACGAACACCCACGTGGTTGATTATTTCAGTGTTTTCGTCCATGCTGCTAAGATAGTATTCGATTGCATCGACATTTCCTTCCTGAATCGCCAGCAGGGCAATATCCTGATAGAGAATGGCGTCTTCTGGCTGCGCCTGCCATTTTGCGCGAGCCAGGCGCCAGGCCGCTGACACAGCATTCTCAGTCGGGCATCCGGCACGACGCATGGCGCGATACGCAGTCGTCAAACGGTTACTGTATCCTACCGAACGACCTTCGTCTGCTATCTCATACTCCGCAATCAGATACCGCTGCAGCAGGGGGAAGGTTGACGTATCCTGCAGCGTGGCGACAGCCAGCGCCCATTCCGGCGACACATCATTCATGCGGCTGCGAAACACCCGGAGCACTACTGGCGCCGCTGCCCGTTCCCAATGCCGGGCACGAATCAGGTCGATGAGCTGGAAACAGCGGGGCAAGGCGGCAATGATCTGCTGCTGGTCGCTGTCCGTCGCCAGCGAATCAATGGCCAGGAGCAGATGCGTGTTTTCCTGAGCATAAGTGGTGACCAGCGCTTCCAGCAGCAGTCCGAGGCGCTCATGTCCCACCGCTACGAGCCAGCCGATTTCCGGGTCATCGCTGGAATAGTGACTGCGTTTGCGGCCGCGTTCGGTAATGTGCCTGATATAGCGACGATACTCTGCTGTGGTCGGAGCAGGCGGCAGCGAGATACCCGCCGAGCTATCCTCGGCAACTGTCGCAGCATATACATGCCTCTGCGAGAATATCGACCGTATTCTTTCGCTCCCGGTCAGTTCGTCGATGGCCGCATCAACTTCCATCGCGAATTCCGGATAGCGCTTTCTGGCATCTTCGAGTAGTGATACGTTCTCCCGGCCAACCCGAGCCAGTACGAAACTGATTGAACTCCTGTCATACGCGAGGAATCCCTGTACAGGCAGATAACACGCAAGCACGGCATCGATATACTCGCGATATGCTGCGGGTGATGGATTGGCCGGCAATCGCAGTTCTGCCGCCGCTGGATAGCCCGGACACGGAGCCGGACCCGACAACTGCCGGTTGAATTCTTCTCTCGCCTGATAATCCGCATACTGATACACTGCCAGAATCAGCACCGCAACCACCGGCAGCAGCAGGATCTCTCTTTTCCAATCCCGCCGCACTGTATGCGCCCTACGCGTATTCACGGTTGGCTCACTCGCAGGGATGAGGCGTATTCATCCGGTGTGATCTTGATAATGACATAACTGGGGCGCAATCCATTGGTGCGTAGTGCAGCACGTACAGCATCATCCCGGGCGAGCCCGCGGTCCTCGTACAAGTAAGTGACACCACGATAGGTACCACGGCGGTACCACTGCATGCCGGCATAGGGCGAAGCCAGATAGCGGTCAATTTCCTGCACCATGCCGGCAAGGTCAGCGCGTGACACGCTGGATGTGTCAATCACTCCTGACGGACTGGCAAAAGCACTGCTGGCAAGCCTGATTTCCCAGCGCGGGCGTTCCCCCGCCGCCGCAGTAAGCGTGAATTGTCCCAGTTGCGCCACCGGAATATCCGTCTCGGTGTTGCGCTCAAGCCAGTTGCGCAAGGCACTGCGCATCTGCGCCAGATGCGGATAGGTCGTCCGGTCGAAGACAAGGTAGACGTTCCCGCTGCTCAACGTCATGCTGAAATCGGCTTCTGAGTTTACCGCCATGCCACCATCATCCAACCGGGACCAGGTTCCCTGAACGGTCACCCGGGGAGGGGGGATGTCCGCGTGTTCGATGCGCACGTAGCGGCCGTCGGCGGCAAATACGTGATAGGTACATATGAATCCGTCATTATCCATAAAGTAGAGCGAGGACGAATCCGCTGCCGGGAGTGCTGCCGTCATTGCGGCTGGAATGTCGCGACGCGAGTTGTTCGTATCTGCTGCTGCTCCGGAGGTGGCCGCGCTCTGTATGCGGGTGAACCCGTTCCAGTAATCCGGGTCACCAAGCAGGCCGCCATACAGGTAGCGCTGTCCGGAGGCAGGGAGGTCAGCCATGAACCAGTCGACGTTGCGTGTACGCCAGTTATTCCCGATGTCGCACATCAGCACCGTATCAAGTTGGACCGTGGACCCGGACAAATTCCAGTTTCCGGTCTGTGTCTGGGGTACATTCGTTCCGGGCAGTGTGACAATCTGCCGGAAGCGGCCGTCAGCCGTAAACTCGATTGTCACCGTGTACTCCGCACGCTGCTGTTGCCATGTGCCCAACAGATCAGCCGGTTGCACCGGCGTGCGCGACGGTTCCGGTGTCGTCAATCCCGATGACGCCCCGCAGGCCAGCAGCAGCGCTGCCACCACCACGGCAGCTGCTATGCTCAATGCACTGTCCCTGTTGCGTGCGGTGTGTCGCGTGGAACAACACATGCTCGGGATACTGCCCTGGATTTTCATCCTAATTGTCGCTCCCCTGCGACACAACGAAGCGCCCAATAACCGGGTTGAAGACGAGCCGTTCGCGATTATTCTGATACCATGCCGCCATGGCGACACTGTCGCCCTCGATATCAACAAATGCACGTACCAGCAGTGGCACCGCTGTGCCGTGCCCGTTTATCGATACGCTCGCTGCATCCCCCTCTTTACACCACGAGGCAATACATTCTCCCAGCGCCGCAATCATCCCGTTGCGCAATGTCAGCAGTTGCAGTTCTTCTGCGTTGCACCTGTCCTCGTGCGTCTGCTGCATGACTGCAGCAAGCATGTCATTGCGTACATCATGCGGCAGCAATTGCAGGGCTGCGTGCAGCATATTGTCATCTTTCCGGCTGGGGTCATACTCGAATATGGTGATTTCGTATATGCCTGTCCGATGATTACATGGTAGTGAGCGATACCGCTGTTGCAGGCAGATCTTGAGCAGCGGATATACCGTGCTGTCCTGCAGTGCCGCTCCGGCATATAACCACTTCGGGTCGAGTTCCGGATCGTTGCGGCGCAGCATGGCGATGATTTGCGGTGTGGCATCACGTTCCCAATGGTGACCGAGTATCACATCAAGCAATTCTGGTGCACGCGGCAGGGCTGCTGCTATCCGCTCGCAATTCTGCTCGCACGCCAGCGCCGCAACCGCCTGAGTAAGTACATACCGTTTCCATGAGTTCCTTTCATTGTCTGGCCTCACAGGCAGTTTTGTCAGTTGCGCCAACAACAGGTCAACATGGACTGGCCCGACAGCATACAGCAGTTCAATAGCATGCTGCTGGCTCACACCGAATTCATTTTCGCCATCTCCCTTGTGACTGGCTGCGATGCGGGCAACATACCGGCGATAGTCATCACGCGACGGTGTTTCCGGCAGGCCATAGGCTCTCGGCAGCGGGCGGGAAGCATCAGGGTAGAGCGTTGTATCGCTGTTGTACCATTTGAGAAACACTTCCCCGGTCATTTCATCCGCCGCTTCTCCCGCTTCGCTCGAGAGCACATACCGCCGCCCGTTTTTCACTCCCCCCAGTAATCCCACACGTTCACGCCCGATACGTTCCAGAAGCAATATGATCAGTTCATCGCCTCGACCAAAGCGCATGCAACCACTCTGCGGCATGACGCAGTAGTTCATCGCCGTGATGTACTTCCGGTAATCGTCTGTATCCGGATGGTCGGGCAGGCGGACGCGCACAGCATCGGCATGGCGCTGTTCCTCGCTGCGCGTGTCGTACCACCAATCCGGCGCGCGAAAGGCCCAGGGATTATCAGGCTGCGTACGGTACAAATCATCGGCATAGCCGCTCCGCACGGGCGGGATTGCCGGCTTGATTTGTGCTGAAAAGAGCGGCGCAAGTGAAACCAGAGCGATGGCGCCCAGCATAATCCCGCCAATCACCACGGCCGCTGCCAATCCGTTGCGCAGTCCGCCCGTCACCATGTCAGCCGGCGCGCTTTCCACAAGACACCGCCCGCTGCCGTCATCCGGCGGGATACTCACTTGCTCACTCATTATCTGCCGTTCCTGTTGCACGACGCACGCGGTTGTTGACCTTCACCGTGCCGTTGTCGACCAGAATCTTGTCCGTCGCGCCGACCATGCCGTAGGCAGTACCGTTGACGGTCAGCGCGCCATTCTCAATGCTCACTTCGGTCGTTCCTATCGTCAGGGTATGGCAACCCATGATATGCGTGGTCATCTTCATGGCCGAGCCGGGGCGTACCGTCACGTTCCGCCTTTCGAGCGTCGCTGTCGTCTCGTAGTCCGGCTGCCGCCGCTGCTCGCTGCGCGACAGGGCGCGCCCGCGGCGTACCTGCCCGTCAACCGAGACCACGCCGCTGTCGATGCTGATGGCCGCATTCGGCGCGAGCGTGCCGTACGACTTGTTGTTCACCGTCAGTTTGTCGTCGGCAATGCGCACGCTGATCGTGCCGCAGGTATACTCGAACGTCTTCCTGCCGTTGCTGGTTGTCTGCGCACTGCTCGTCATCGCGTTGCCGGGCGTCACCGACACAGCATGCGTCCCCATGGTGGTTGTCGAGGCCACGGGCGCGGTGTTGACGGAGCAGGTGCAGGCGGTCAGCGCCAGCAGCGACGCGAGCGCCAGCAGTATCACCGGCTTGTGCATGGTCATGTCAGTTTCCTCCCGCTCGTATGAATGCCTGCAGCATGTGGTTGTACAGCCCCGCCGTCAGCCACACCAGCAGCAGGTGACCGGTAAAGTACCAGCGGTCATTGCCGCTACCGGCCCGCCACACCCTGACAACGAAATAGAGTACCGGTAGCAGCGAGTAGCAGAGCATCAGCACTACAGCCGCCAGCGCGAGTTGCGGCGAGAGCGCCGGCAGGTCCTGCGGATACGCGGCAGCAGCAACCAGCGCAAGATACGGGCCGCGCAACCCGATGTGCAAAGCCGTCAGGATATCCCCCGGCACAACCGGGTTTTCCTGCACTGCCAGCAACAGGGCACAGGCCGCAACAAACGCCGCCAGGTTGCCGATCTCGATGACAAATGCCGCACCGCCGCCAAGCCAGGCCGCCAGCCGTCGCATGGTCACAGCCCCTCCGTCAGTGCCGGGCTGAGTCGCGCCGCGGGATGGCGCCAGGTGCCCGGAAAGAGTTTGCTGCCGCGCACGTAGGCGGCGCGGGCATTCGTGCTGTCACCCATATGCTCGTAGGTCAGCCCGATATTCATCCACGTGTAGACGATGCTCGGGTCGTAGCGCCAGGCCAGGTCGAACATCGCCAGTGCCTCCGCATGCCGCCCGAGCGTGTCGAGCGCGCTCCCGTAATAGTTGTAGTCACGCCCGTTGCGGTCCATCAGCAGCATGCGGTCGAGCACCGGCAGCGCCTCGGCCGGTCGCCCGACGTTGTAGATGAGCAGGCGGGTGTAGTCGCGCAGGGCGACGATATCGTCAGGGTCATAGAGCAGCGCGCGGCTGCTGGTCGCCAGCGCCGCCTCGTCATCGCCCGACAATTCCTCCGCTTCGCGGCGCAGTCCGTGCATCCAGAGCATGAAGCCGGGATACGCTCCGCGCACCTGGCGGAACTGCAGGGCCGCGCGCACCGCCTCGCGCGTTTCGCGGCGTTCTTTGAGTCTGGCATGCGCCAGCGCCCGGTAGGCATGCACCAGCGCGACGTCGGGATTGACCACCAGCGCGTGCCGGTAATGCGTGAGCGACGCCCGATGGCGGCCGCGCTCCTTGGCGGCCAGTCCGAGCCCGAAATGCGCCAGCCAGCAGCCGCTATCGACTGCCAGCGCCTTGGCATACTCGTTCTCCGCCCGTTCGTAGTTGTGCTTGACGGTGCTGTAATAGTCGCCGAGCATGACGTAGGGATAGGGCGAGGCGGTCGTTTCCGCCAGGCATTCCTCGGCCAGTTGCTTCCGCTCGCCCGTGCGATGTTCCGCGTAGAGCCGGCAGAGGCGCAGTTTCGCCGCCAGCGAGCCGTGCGCACCGATGGCGGCGTCCAGGTACTCGCGGGCGGTGAAGTCATCGTCGCGGGCAATGCAGGCATCGGCGCGCGCGAGCAGTTCGGACTCGGGCAGCGCCGCCAACGCCGCCGCGCGCTCTGCCTCCACCCGCGCCACCGTTTCGCGCCCGACCAGCGACGCGATCATTTCGACAAACACGCCAGCCGTGTCCTGCATCGGCGTATGGTAGACGCTCATCGTTGACATCACCCTGCCGTCGCGACCGATGGCCAAATAGCATGGCGTCGTGGCGCTCGGCGAATAGAGGCGGTACTTCCGGTAGAACTCCGGTTCCCAACCGGTATAATCGGTGAGGAACGGGTAGGGAAGCGGATTCTGCCCGAGGTACTCTTCCGTGATGCGCCGGTCGACTTCCGGTGCCATGACCACCACCCGCAGTCCCGCGTCGGCATAGCGGCGCTGCAGTTCCGCCAGCGCGCCGAGATACATGCGGTCCCACGCGATCCAGGTCGAGGCCATGACGAGCAGCGTCGGCGCCCCGTGGAATTCATCCGTGCTGTATGTGCGCCCGCTGCGCGGGTCACGCATACGGAATTCCGGCATCGGGCCGCCCACGAGATGATGCCCCTTCCACCCCCACGCCAGCCGCACGTCATAGCCGACCAGCCCGTTGTACGTTTCCGCGTCCGGCGCGAGCGGCATGGCCGTCGCCTCTTCGGTCAGCGGCAGGTCGGTGCGCTGGTTCTCCAGATGCTCCGTGTAGTACCGGCTCCGGTCAGGCGCGTAGGTGTCGAGCCGCCGCACGGTAAATCGCCGCAACTGCGTCAGGGCGCGGTCAGTGGTCACCGTATACTCGCCATCACCATACCCGAAATAGGCGCCGGTGAAACGGAAGACGATCGTGCTGTCACCCACCGTAATGCGCTGCAGGTCGGCACGACGCACCCGGCACTGGTCATCGCTGATTTTGCCGGTAAGCAGCCCGAGCACTAAACTCGGCCCGTAGGTCCCCCCCTCGACCGAGCGCGGCGGCAGCGATTCATACCAGCGCAGCGGCGCCGACCAGACGAGCGTCTGCGTGTCGCTGAAGCGCACGCTGAGCCCGTCGGAGAAATAGGGCACCAGGTGCGTCACGCCGTTATAATGGAAAACACGATGACGGTTCTGGCAGTCACTCTCAAAGATGCGCGACTCGTACAGGAGTTTGCCAAAGAATTGCGGCGGCGTGCGGTAAGCCGCGCAGACCGCAGCCAGCCGGTCGAGGCAGTGCTGCTGCTGCTCCGCATCGGTGATGGTGTTGCGGTCGGACGGCACGCGCCGCTCCAGCGCGTAGCGCCCGGCCAGCGCCACGACAAGCAGGCCGATCCCCATGATCAGCGCCAGCAGGCGCGCGAGGCGCGGCTGCAGCCGCCCGCGCCGCGGCGGCGGCCCGACATAGCGCCGCGCCAGTTCCTCCGGCGTGCCGAGCGCCGTCAGCACCGCCGCGATCAGTTCCGGCGGGTACTCGCGCTCCGCCGGGAGCGGCAGCGCGCTCTCCGCCGCCCGTGCCGCCGCCTTCGCCGCGCGCACTGCGGCCAAATCGGTCACCTTCGCCGCTGCATCGGCTCGTGCCGCCGACTGCGCCGCCCGCGCCGCTGACGTTGCGGCATGCGCCGCCGCAGATGCCGCAAGGAGTTCCCCGCTCGGCGCCATCCCCTCGGCCAGCCGCGCGAGGATGTGGTCCTCGAGTTCGAGGACGAGGTCGTCCCGTTCCGTCTCGCTCAGCCCGTGCAGTTGCGCCCGGAATGCCGCGAGGTACTCGCGAACGAGTGGATTATGCCTGCTTGGCATTCGCCCGGGAGCCCTTCGCCCCGCGCTCGCTGATCACCGTGTCGATGGTCGACGCATAGTCGCGCCAGTGCTTGTGCATCCCCGCCACCAGTTCCCGCCCCTGCTTCGTCAGCGAGTAGTACTTGCGCGGATGCCCCGTGCCGGCGTTATGATCCCACTTGGCAATCACCGCGCCGTCCGTGCGCAGCCGGTTGAGCAGCGGGTAGAGCGTCCCTTCCGCCAGTTCGATGCCGTACGCTTCCTTGAGCAGGTTGATCAGCTCGAGGCCGTACTTCTCCCCGTCCCGCAGCACGGAGAGCACCAGCATGTCCAGCGTCCCCTTCCGTATCTGCGCCATCCAGTCATTCAGTTCCATCGTCGCCTCCTTCGCGTGTTTTTCATCATGTGCACGGTGCAGTCTGTCGTTTCTGCCTAAATCCTGCGACTATTACGCTTCATTGCCTATGGCAACAGAAGATTGTTTACGGTACTCGCTCTCCGTCAGCATCCACCGAGAGTTCACTGGCATAGCGCCAGGCGGCGATGCCGATATGCGCTGCTGCCAGCCCCGAGAGTCCCGCAGCCAGCAACAGCGGGAGTTCATTCAGGGCAAGCAGGGGGCGTTGAATATCGGGACCGACCGGATTGAAACGCATTATTGTGTCCGGCAGCGGCTTGGCGAATATCGTACCGAGCAACGCCATGAAGGCAACCAGCAGCAGTGCTGCGAGCATCCCACCAGCCGCATAGAAGCGCCATTTCGGCCAGTCGCAAGCAAGCCCGCGCCTGATTGCCGCGGTCAGCCAGGCCGAAACAATAAACGACGGAATGAACGAGATACATGCCGTGAGTATCGCGAATAGGAAGGGGTGCAGATTATCGCCCGGATAAAATACCAGCGTATGCCACGACAAATAGGCCGCCGTCAGTACGGCCATGCACCCCACAGCGGCAAAGTTGGTCAGCGACCATACATAGAGAAAGCCGCGCTTCCGTATGGTGCCGCAGCAGCCGCTCATTGCCCCGCTCCCGCGGCCCTGCATCCGGCATCACGCATCGCGTCCATGCCCAGTGCGCTGCTCATGCCCCTCCCCTTTGTCCCGGCGCCGTCATGCCCGCCCTGCCGTCCCGCTGTGTATCGTTATGTCATAGTACATTGTGACACTATGTATGTCAATACGACGTGTTCCGCCGCTGAGGGCGTTATTGGGCTCGTTGATTGATTGTCATTTGGTATTGCTATACGCGATTACAGTATCTTTTGGTAATCCCGGTAGGGTCCGCATTTGACTCTGTGATTATTGTCGCTTCTTTCGACAGCGTAGCACTCGCGCCCGGCGGCGCCGGGGCATACGCGCCGGCTGTCCATGCTGCCCGGTTGCCTGCGTGAATATGGCGGGCGTGACGATGCGTATGCCCCGCCACGCCACCAGTTCCAGCAGATGCGCATCACCGGATACTATGCAATCGGCATCGGCCGCGCCAGCACATTCAAGTATCTTATTGTCATCCGGATCGGCGTCGATTGCTTTGACGCACTGTGTCGCGTTGACCACGGTGAACACATCATGCAATTCCCGGACAAACATCTGCGCCTGCCGCGCGGACAACTTGAACTTCGGCCGCTGCAGCACGTCGCGGATTTCGTCAAGTATTTGCAACGAGATAAATCCCTGAACGGATCCGTCAATCACCCGTTCGAGCACACGCCGCGGCTCGCCGCCAAACAGCAATGCGGAAATAATGACATTCGCATCGAGCACGACACGCCGCGCGCGCATCAGCGCGCGGCCTTGCGCCTGCGGTGCGCCGTGATTTCCCGGTCTACATCGATCGGCTGCAATTTCCCGCGCTGGGCGATATCCTGCCCCAGGGCGAACAGGTCGGACCAGCGTTCACGTCGCTGCAGGTAAGCCCGCGCCGCTTCGCGCAGGAACTCCGAGCGGCTGCGCGCCTCGCTCCGTGCCACCCGGTCGATGTCTTTGAGCAATCCGTCCTGAAACGCGATATTCACGGTAACCGTGCGCATGTTCCACCTCGCCTGCGAACAATATACAATTATTGTATATTGTTGTCAACGCCCCCCCCTGTCGGCACTGTTCTACGCGCCGCGGCGGCGCGACGTTGGCCACCGTATCTCGTGGTATTGATCCAAATGTGCAGTCCAGCTATTTAGTCGACTGCGTGCCCAAAGTCATTCCAATATGACGGTTTTACCGTCACCAGTACTATTCTGAAATACTTATTCTGTTCGTCATACGGCCAGACTGCCAGCATCACACTCGACCGGTCATCGAGGTCATTCAGGTTTCGATATTCATAGCAGTTCCCGGTGAGAAAATAACTTTCTGGCAGAAATTCCGTACAGGTACTCGCGCGACGGGAAGTGTACCCCGCAGCGTTTATGGCTTTTTCGATATGACTGACAATCTCATCACAATCACGCCATCCATCGACTGCCGTGTCTGCAGTTGCACATTTTCGCAATACATAATAGCAGCCAGACTCATCTTCCGCTGTAAGTGTCGTATGGCTGATATCCCACCAGGCTAATTCATGCGACAGCGGAACATGGACATCAATGTACGATGGTGATAGCGCCACCGACAATCCGCCATAAGCTACCATCAGCAATATTGTGGTAGCGAATACTGCAACGCAACCATAAACATATACACGTTTCGTCGAGTTTGTCATGATTCATCCCGCCCATAATGGCGTATGAATGTCAGAGATGCAATTCCGGTTTGGTCACGCGTATTCATGCCATCACCTTTATGCCACCGATGAGCGTTCTTCGTTGAGCCGCACTGGCAGCGATGCGCAGTAGCGCGGCTGGTTTTCATCGGATTTTCATCCTGACACCACTGCTAATTTTCACCCGCTTTGACACCAAGCGAGCAAATAATTAAGTAATATTACTGCAACAATCAGGCAACAGCAAATTGCCTGATAGACTTCTGTTTTTCGAGTGACCAGATACGGGGGTGATCCTTCCGAATATATCAACTCGTCGTTATGCTGTACCGTTAGAGACCGTATTGTAAGCCATGGCCACACCCTGACCTGAATCACGAATTTGTCATTATTGTGGACTAATTCGAACCGAGGGACGAACCACAGTCTAGAGCGTGTGACAATCTTGTCATTTTCAACAGCAACTGTTTCTGTGCCACGACCGCGACCATTGTAAGTTACCAGCACCGGTCCGTTCGCGGTAGGAACCTCGATAACTCGTTTGAGCCAACTACGGCTTTTCAGCATTGAATTCATTGTCGCTCCTTTGTCATCACCATCTAATTGCACCGAATGATTATCGCCCTGCGGGCGCAACTATTCGCGCCCGCAGCGGTGCGATGCTGGCCATTGTGTGCTCCATTTACCTGACCTTGTGTAGATACTTCAGCAACGCAATAAGCAATAGTATTCCACCGGGCACTAACAGGCAGCCAAACGCTGCATACATCACCTCTCTGGCATTGCGCGGTCGATGCGGCTTTGTGGAAGGAATTCTCTTCAATACAACCTTCGGTTCTTCCCCTGAGTGTTCGGTCGGAAAGTCATCTGCACTCAATACCTGGCTCACACCAAATGCCCATACCTTCAATTGCAGCAGCATATGTCGCTGATTCTGGTCGAGACAGTCAATCACGACGAGCGAGTATTCCGTCTTGATCCCATCTTCATCGAACAGCGGTCCAACCCGGCACCGTGAAACCACATACCCATGTTTCCGGCAATATCTCATGGCATACGCCACGTAACATCGTTCGAGCCAACCATGGGTAAAGACAAGGAGAGGTAATGCCAGAATCCCGACAACTATGGCAGTGATGATTTCGATGATGCTCTTGTCCGTCATCATTGCATTCCAGACGTACTGGTCAACGCCCCGGACAACGCGCCAATTTCTTCGTCCGTCGCGCCGCCCCAGAACTCCGGGAAGCGCGCGCGCGCTGTCTGCCAGGCATTGCGGGCAGCGACGTGGTCGCCGCGGCGGGCGTGCAGCAGCCCGATGGCAACCTGCGCCGTGTGGTTGCCCGGATCGAGACGCAGCACCTCGTCGAATTTCGCCATCGCCTCATCCGTGCGCCCGAGCGCTGCCAATGCCCATGCATAGTGATACAGGTCGATATCGTTGTAATCATAGCGCAGCAACTGCTCGAGCACCGGCAGCGCCTCGGCCGGACGCCGCACCTGGTAGAGCAGCGTGCGGGCAAGCCCGCGCAATTTGCCGCGATTGCCCGGATCGTAGCGGAGCGACAGGCGGTTCCGCTCCAGCGCGCGCTCATAATCACCGAGACGGTCGTACCGGTCGACTTCCTCGCCGTAGCCCTCCACCTGTAGCAGCGCGTCCGACGCCCCGCGCAGCCCCCGGAACAACGTCACCTGCCGCAGCGCCTCCTGCAGTTCCGCCTCGCGCCTGAGATCGCGCAGCGACACGGACAGCTGCTGCCAGACGAAACTGTTCTCCGGCACTATCTGCAGCGCCTGGCGGTATGCTTCCACCGCTTCGGTATACCGGCTGCGGGCGGCATAACTCTGCCCCTGCTTGAGGTACGCCTGCCAGCAGCGCGGATCGAGTTCGAGTGCCCGCGCGTACTCGCGCATGGCGCGCCCGTGGTTGCGCTTGTCCGTACGGTAGAAATCGCCCAGCATCAGGTGGGGGTAGGGCGAGGTCGTCGTCTCCGCGAGGCACTCCTCCGCCAGCGCCTTCCCCTCCTCGTTGCGGTACTCGGTATAGAGCCGGCAGAGCCGC
Source organism: uncultured bacterium (assembly GCA_964637655.1). Taxonomy (GTDB): domain Bacteria; phylum DAOPZR01; class DAOPZR01; order DAOPZR01; family DAOPZR01; genus CAZWUZ01. The sequence continues at coordinate 30,209 of CAZWUZ010000001.1, forward strand.
AGTTTCGCCGCCAGCGACCGGTGGCTGTCGATGGCCGCCTGCAGGTATTCCTTGCCGGTGAAGTCGTCCTCGCGCGCGAAGCAGGCCTCCGCCCGCGCCAGCAGTTCCGCCTCCGGCAGCGACGCCAGCGATTGTGCCCGCTCCCGCTCGATGCGCTGCACGGTCGCCTCGCCGAGCACGGGTACCAGCAGTGCCGCCAGGTCATTGACGCTGTCACTGATGGGCGAATAGTAGCGGCTCCCCGCCGCGGCCACCCGTCCGTCAGCCGCTACCGCGAGAAATACCGGGTCCATGTCGCATGGCGCGTAGAACCGCCCGGCGGCAAAGTGCGGCGCCTGCCAGCCCGTGAAATCGGAAAGCAGCGGGTAGGGGAGCGGATGCTTCGCGAGGAACGCGTCGGTAATGCGCCGTTCCACCTCCGGGGCGAGCACCACGATGCGCAGGCCGGTCGCCGCGTAGCGCTCCTGCAGCGCCGCAAAGGCGGCAAGATAGAGTCGGTCCCACGGTATCCAGGTGGCCAGCACGGCCACCAGCGCCGGGCGGCCGCGCAGGTCGGCAGACGTATGAAGTATGCCGGTGCGCACCTCGGGCGCACTGAACGGCACCATCGGCCTGCCAACCAGGGCCTGCCCCTTCCAGCCCGACGGCTGGTGCAGGTTGTACCCGTCCTGCCCGCGGTGCAGGCGCGCGTCAGGCGGAAGCGGCAGCGCCAGTGCCTCCGCGGTCAGCGGCAGGTCGGTGCGTTCCCCGCTGATATGTTCGCAGGCGAGATGGCTGCGGGTATAGCCCGGCTCGTCAAGCCGGCGGACGGTGAACGAACGGAGGCGCGGCTGCTCCGCGTCGAGCACCACCTCGTACTCGCCGTCGCCGCAGCCGAAGTAGGCGCCGGTGAACGTGTAGGTGACGCTGTCATGACGGCGCACGATCTTCCGCACATCGCGGTCAAAGACCCGGCACTGGTCCTCGCTGATCTTCCCGGTGAGCAGGCCGAGGAGCAAACTCGGGCCGTAGGTGCTCCCCTCGATATCGCGCGGTGGCAGAACCGCGTACTCGCGCAGCACCGGCTGCCAGACCACGGTCTGCGTGTCGGTGTACCTGACGCTGACCGCATCGGCATAGAGCAGCGGCACAAGACGCGTGATGCCGTCGGCATGCAGCACCCGGTAGTACTGCCGGCATTCACGCCCGAAGATCCGCGACTGCCCGTGGAGTATTCCGTAGTACGGGCTGCGCTGCCGGTAGGCACCACAAACCGCAGCAAGCCGGTCGAGCAGTTTCTGCCGTTCTGCGTCTTCCGTCACGCTGATACCCTGCTGCAGCGCGCGCCATTCCTGCGTCGATCGCGCCGCCAGCGCCACGGCCAGCAACCCGGCACACATGAGCACGGTGAGCACGCGCGCCATACGCGGCGGCAGTTGCCAGTGCTGCTCTTCTTCAGGCGGTGCGCTCTCTTCCGGTGCCTCGTCATAGCGGCGCGCCAGCTCCTCCGGCGTGCCCAACGCGGCCAGCACCGCCTGCACCGCGGCAGCCGTGCGGGCGGCTGGTGCCGCCACCGCGCTTTCCGCCGCCAGCGCCGCGCGCTGCGCGCGCACCGCCGCCAGGTCAGTCACCTTGGCCGCCGCATCGGCCTGCGCCGCCGACTGCGCCGCCCGCGCCGCCGAGGTTGCGGCATGCGCCGCCGCCGAGGCCGCCAGCACCTCGCCCGTCGGCACCCCGTCTTCCGCGAGCCGCGTCAGGATATGGTCCTCGAGTTCGAGAACGAGGTCGTTCTTCTCGTTCTCCGACATCCCGCGCAGTTGCGCGCGGAACGCCGCGAGGTACCCGGTGATTATTTCGCTATGCCTGTCTGGCATTCGCCCGGGCGCCCTTCGCCCCGCGTTCGCTGATCACCGCATCGATCGTCGACACATAATCACGCCAGTGTTTGTGCATCCCCGCCACCAGTTCCCGCCCCTGCTTCGTCAGCGAGTAGTACTTGCGCGGATGCCCCGTGCCGGCGTTATGATCCCACTTGGCAATCACCGCGCCGTCCGTGCGCAGCCGGTTGAGCAGCGGGTAGAGCGTCCCTTCCGCCAGTTCGATGCCGTACGCTTCCTTGAGCAGGTTGATCAGCTCGAGGCCGTACTTCTCCCCGTCCCGCAGCACGGAGAGCACCAGCATGTCCAGCGTCCCCTTCCGTATCTGCGCCATCCAGTCATTCAGTTCCATTGTTGCCTCCTTCTCGTTTGGTTGTTTTACGGGCAGCGCAACCGCCGTTACGTTCGACAGAGAGTATGCAGCGATATTACCTTGTGTCGCTATGTATGTCAATATCGCATTGCACGACGGCCTTCAACTACTGGCATGAACAACATGTCCTTACCGTTCATCATCTTCGCCTCATCCAGCCGCCCCGAAGTTGCCATATTGCAATTGCATCGTCATGGGCATCAGACTGCAACCAGCATCACTGGGACAAGGACAAACACCAGAAGCATCAGGAGCAGCAGCACGACAGCCGCCGTCGCAGCCCAGAAGTAATGGCGCATACCTTCCGCATTCCTGAGTTTCCATGCGGTCAGGGCACCCAGGAGCAGCAGCACCACGGCAACGGCGATGGCCACGATATTGTACCGCTCATACCTGCGTACCGGCGGGATATATTCCATTGCGCCGAGCGATGCTATGTAGCGGATGGTTTCCGCCTGATCGTTCTGCGCATCATGGACTGAGCAAATGGTATAATCGCTCCCGTTGCTGGTATAAGCATAGTCATTGCCCCAAGGATCGCGGGTGATCGTCGCGACGTACGGCCCGCTCCACCCGGGCGCCGTATCAGTCAGCAGCTGGCCGAGCGTGCCGGGAAAAAGCGCGTCGGACACGTCAACCCGGTACAACGCCAGTGCGGAATTGAATGCGCCAATATCGCCACTGGCAGCGCCGTTCTTTGATCTTTCAACGGAACAGGGGATCTTCGGCAGGGCAATTGCAGCAAATATCCCGATGAGAATGACCGCAACACCCCAGCGCTCCCATCGATTCCTCCTGCACTTTGTCATGCCGGAGTTACCCGCGTCAGCGCTCACCGGGATCACCGTTCGCAGCATCATGGTGGCTTCTTTGACGGCGCACATCCAATTCCGACAGCATCATCTGGCACGCGCTGCCGATATCGCGAGGGATTTCCAGAAACGACGAACCGGGATTGTGCGCCGGCACCGGCGGCGATCCCGCTCCCGCCTGTTCAAGGAACGGACGCACAATTTCTCCCATGGCAAGTATGCAACTGTATGCCCGGCCCTGGGTCTCCTGAACAACCAACCGGCTCAGCAACAGGGGCACGACCCGGGTATCCGGCTCGCACATGCTAAAGGTAAATACCTGTCCGCCATTGGCCAGGCGTGTCTTATAATCCCTGTCGATTTCCACTCGCCAACCGTCAGGCAATTGCCCTGTATTGAGTTCGAGATCCGTAGTGGCGTCGAGGATAAAACGCGCCGACTTGGCAGTATAGTCAGTGTCCGATAGTGAACAGCTGTACAGATACAGTTGCCCGATATCTGTGTCCGGCGGGATACAGTCGCGGACGACCGTAATCTGTGGCGGTGGCTCCGGCGTTGGGCCGCATGGGGACTCAAGGTACGAGAGAGTTGCGGCAAACACCACTGTCAGCAGCAGCAGCATGGACAGCACGGCAAGCCGTATTCGCGTATCCATTCAGGCTATTACCTCATCCACTGCTGTCATTGCATTTACATATACATAGCATAGCATCTCTTCTATCAATACGCAAGTGCCGAACCGGCGTGGTATGCATCAGACACGCCCTTCATCCCGGCAGGAGGAGCAAGGCACGCCCCGCCCGGGTTACGCCTTGCGCGTCTGCTTGATACGGCCGGAATCCGACTTGAACGGTCCCTCACCGGGACGGTACAGGCAGATCTCCGGGATCAGCGCCTGCAAATGTTCGTGCCACGCTTCACGGAAGTCGGCGTTGATCTCAACCAGATGTTTGAGAATGGCATCGGCGAAATGCTGGCGTATCGCTTCGTCTGGCTTCTCACTGATCGCAAAGTGGAAACACGGCCGCACCGTCCCGTCCGGTGATTCCGCCAGGGACTGGCAGAATGAGACGGTCAGCCGCGCCGTCTCCGGGTCGGCGTAGACGCAGTGTTCCAGATCCTCAGGATAGATATTGGCGCCCATGACACTGATCGTAAAATCCCTCCGCCCGTAGATCCATAGGAACGGCAGGCGCAGCACCGGGTGGCCCGCCGCCAATGCGGATAGGGCATGCCCGGCCGCAGCCAGCCGGGCCTCGATTTCATCGTAGCGGGCAATCCCCCCTTCATCGTGCACGTTGTAACGGATCCGGGGGGACAACAACGAGGCACGCGTAATCGTAAACACGACTTCCCGATTGTCGTTGGCCTCGATATGATGCATCCGGGGGTTGTACTGAAAGAGCATTGGGAGGCGCGAATCGTCGCCGAACAGGCTGGTGCGCACAACTTCGTTATCGCGAGCCAGACGCCGGAGTGCGACCGCAAGCGGCGTCTCGCCCGCAATGCCGATTTCCAGGTCGGATGCCCCGTCCCCGCGGTAGACACTGCGGTAGCCGCCGAGAAGGTAGTCGCGCAGCCCTTCCGACATTCCCTCCCCGCCAGCCAACGCATCCAGCCGGTATTCGTGCCAAGGGAACCCCTGCTCTCGCGCCGCGTCCATTATGTGCTTGAGGAAAGGGGGATACCTGACTATCAGATAGCGATACCGTGGGCCGAAAAAGACAAGCGTGTTGAGAATTTTGGGGAGGTCCGGGCCGGTATTCTTGACAATGCTGTTCTTCTGCAGGGGCGGCGGGCGCGGGTCCTGCTTGCCCAGTCAAGATAGCGCGGCGGCAGCCGCTGGAACCCCCAGAGAAACGTGCGATAGGTTTTGCAGACCAGATAGAGCAGCAGGTCACGGGGACCAAGCAGGATGAATTGCAGACGGTCTTTCATACCGGGTATGATCCCCATATTCACTTACTCCGTTCAACAATAAGCGCCCCGGGATTCTGTTGTTTGCGCCCGTAGCGGCGCGAGGATGCGATTGAATTCCCTGTGCACTCCGGCATGCCCCTCATGCCTTGCGCCCCCCGACAAACTCGCTGTCATGCGCATGCAGCATGGCAGTATCGTAGGTGATTTCGCCCTTTTCGTATAATTCCTTCAGCGCATGATCGAGCGTCCACATGCCATGCCGACGCCCGGAAATAATGTCATTGACGATATTGTGGGTGGCCCCTTCGCGGATCTGCTTGCGGATAGCAGGGGTGTTGACCAGCACCTCAGTGGCCAGCACCAACCCGCTGCCATCCGCACGCGGCAGCAGCGTCTGGCAGATGATCAGGCTGAGCACCGACGCCAGCTGCGCCTGCACGGCGGGCTGCTGATGCGCGGGGTAGCTCGCGACGATACGTTCGAGCGCTGCCACGGTGTCATTGGTATGCAGCGTGCCAATGACGAGATGTCCGGTTTCCGCGGCGATGAGCGCGGTGCTGATGGTCTCCAGGTCGCGCATCTCACCGATCCCGATGATATCGGGGTCCTGGCGGAGGATATGCCGCAGGGCCGCGGAAAACGACGGGGTGTCCGACCCCACTTCCTGATGGATCACCAGCGAACGGATATGCGCATGCACATACTCGATGGGGTCCTCGACGAGAATGATTTTACAGCGCTGCTCCTGGTTGATGCGATGCACGCAGGCGTTCAGCGTTGTAGTCTTTCCCGCACCCGTCTGCCCGGCGATGAGAATGAGCCCGTCGGGTTTCATGATGGCTTCTTCCAGCACCGCGGGCAGGCCCAGTTCGGCAAAACTGCGCATCAGCGGCGGGATGATACGGATGGCGGCACCGCGGATGCCACGTTCAAGGTAGGCGGTGACGCGGAAGCGGCCAAGTTCGGGCAGGTCGACGGTGATGCCCAGCGCGCCCTCACTGGCCAGGCGCTGCGCGCGCTGCTCACCCACCAGCTCACCCACCAGGGCATTGCAGTCCTCCTCCGGTAATGCGTCGCAGTCAGTGAGAATCAGTTCGCCATTGATGCGCAGGACGGGTGCCAGTCCGCAGACCAGATGGATGTCAGACGCCTTCGCCGCCACCGCGCGCGCAAGAATATCGTGTACCGAGCTCATACAACCCTCCGGCGCGACCATGGCCAAACGATACGCGCAACCCGGCCGTCAACCGCGGTGATGGGTACGCTCAGTATCGTGCGCGTGGTGCGCAAGTTATTTTCCTGCCCGCCGCTGCCTACCCAGGCCAACACCAGCATGCGGTCGCCGGGCACCGGCAGCCGCCCGGTAATTTCCCGCACCTGCGCGTCCGTAACCAGGAGCGGCGCCGCCGCCGGCAGCCGGTAGGGCGCCAGAGCCGCAACCACAGCAGCAGCATCGGCCGACCCGGGAGACGCCACTACCCTCCCGAAAGTCTGCCCGTAAAACACCAGATGTCCGCGCTCCAGTTCCAATGATCTGCCCGGACTGAACATAACCAGCGCCCCGATCGGGCAATCGCCACCCGCGAGCATAACCCGGTCGTCAATTTTGATCAGCGGGGCGGGCAGCAGGTTGCGCATGGCATAGCGCACCTCATACACCGGCGCGCTGATATAGTTCCACCCGACCGCATACAGTGTCAGCAACATGGCGGCAACCACTGCATGTGTCAGGCGCGCGCTGCCGGGTGGAAACAGCACCCGGCGTGCTGCAACAAGATGCACCAGTATCGCGCCCGTCATGAACACAAATTCCAGAGGCGTCCCGCACAGCCACCAGCCGCATAATGCCAACAGCAACCAGACGGCAAAGAGGCGCACGGCGCGACCACGCTGTCCCGCCCGCCATGGCACGCTCCCCGGCAGCACAATGGCCATAAGCAGGTCCCAATCGGGCGACCAATACGGCACCGCGGGCACCTGACTGCGGCAACGCTGCCACCAGCGGCGCAACCACGGAACTCCACCCTTCCGGCGCGGCGGCAGAAATTCGTCCGGACGCGGTGCGTTGCTCATGCCGAGAGCAGGACTATGCCTATTGCCGGCGCGTGGTGACGCCGGCATCGGTGGATACCGGCTGATAGTATTCCGGCTTTTTGTCCTCGCTGGTCACGACACCCAGCACCGCCTGCAGCGGTTCAACCAGCTTGCGGCAGGCGCTGCCCTTTGCCCCGACAACGTCGACCACAACCGAACCGTCGGGCTTGATAGTCACCATCAGCTCCTCGCGTTGCGCCATCCCAGCACCTCCCTAAGCCAGTCGAATAGCGACCGTGCAGGCGCGTCCAGGCTCTGCAGGGCGTCGTGCGCCCGGTCGTTCTGCGGATCGAGACGGAGCGCACGCCGGAACGCCGCCGCCGCGCCGCGCCGGTCGCCGGTCGCTGCACGCGCCTCGCCCTCGCATACCAGAAGGTACGGGCTGTCGGCGGCCAGCGTCGCGGCGCGCGCAAAATGCAGCAGCGCCTTCTCCGGGTTGCCCGCTGTCCGGTAGAGCAGGCCAAGATCGCACAACGCCTCATGCGGCGGGAGGCCGGCCTCGAGATACTTGACCAGCGCATAGTCGGCGTTGGACGATTTGCCGAGCAGCAGCGCGTAGCCGCGTGCCAGCCAGGCGAGCGGCGGCGGCTCCGTACCTGCCAGCGCGCCGTCGGCAAACTCGCGCGCCTCGGGTACGCGCCCGGCACGAGCCAGCGCCAGCGAACGGGCAGCCAGCAGGACCGGGTTCTCTGGCACCGCCAACAGGGCCTTGTCCGACCACAGCAGCGCCTCTTCCGCCTCGTTTTCCAGGAAGAGGATCCACAATTGCCCGGCCCAAGCCTCGACCCTGGACCGGTCCTGGGCCAGCGCCCGCGCATACAATTTCAGCGCTCCGGTGAAATCGCCCCGATACAATTGCCCGCGCGCCTGGCGCAGGTAATGATCAGCGTCAAACAGCACAGTTTCGACAGGCGAAGAGACAGTCGGTTCCTTGCCTGCATCAAGTTCCAGCCAGTTGAAGCGGCCCACTTACGACCAGCGCCGCAAGGTCAGGCGGATAGTGCCGTCCGCCGCCTTTTCCTCATTGACCGTGCCGTAGCCCTTGTTGCCCATTTCCGCGGTAATGCGCTGGTAGGCATACTGCTGCACGATGCGGCCAACCATCTCGCGGCCCAGCGCCTCGAGTTCGCGCGCCGACTTGCCCTTACCATCGATGCGCAATGACAGGTTGCCGCGCCCGTCGCGCCGCAGCGCCACAGTCATATCGCCATTGACGAAGGTTTTACTCTCGCCGCGGCCGACCGCAGCCGCCAGCTCGGCATTCTTCTCAAGCGCCACTTCAACGCATGTCGTTTCAGCCAGTGGCGCACTTTCCGTCTCGCGATAGCCGTATTCACTGAGTGCAGCCGCCGCCGCCGCGGCAACCAGCGGCCAGGCCGCACTGATGAGAATCGGGGTGATGGCAATGATGACGCTCATAATTCCAGCCTCCGTCCACCCGCGCCGGCGGTCTGGGTCTCTCCGGTCGAGGCCGGACGCGCCCGGCCGGACGCCCATTGCCGGATGCCGTTGATGTCCTCGGCCATGGTCTTCGACAGCGGCACCGTCTTGTGCAGCGCAGCAAGCAGCGCTTCGGTGTGCAGGTCGGTATTCTGGTCGTATACGTCATACAGCGCCGCGACAATGGCCTGTTCTATTTCCGAACCGGAATAGCCTTCTGCCGCCGCGGCAAGGCGGGCGAGGTCGAATCTTCCCGGGTCCCGCCGACGTTTCGCGAGATGAATGGCGAAAATATCCTGCCGCTCCGCACTGCCCGGCAGGTCGATGAAGAAAATTTCATCGAGCCGGCCCTTGCGCAACAGCTCGGGCGGCAGGGTGGTGACACTGTTCGCGGTCGCCACCACAAAGACCGGCGCGCTTTTTTCCTGCAACCAGGTGAGGAACGCACCCAGGACGCGCGCCGTGGTGCCGGCATCAGAAAACGACGACGATTGCGATCCGGCGAATGCCTTTTCAATTTCGTCCACCCACAACACCGCCGGCGCCACCGATTCTGCCACCGCGATAGCACGGCGAATATTAAGTTCCGTAGAACCAACCAGCGACGAGAACATCTTGCCCATATCCCAGCGCAGCAGCGGCATCTGCCAATAGCCGGCAATGGCCTTGGCGCACAGCGACTTGCCGCAGCCCTGCACGCCCAGCAGCAGGATGCCGCGCGGGGCGGGCAGCCCGAATTCTCGCGCCTGCGCTGAATGTGCGGCCGTGCGCTTGCCCAGCCAGTGTTTCAACTCGTCGAGGCCACCCACCCCGTCGATACCGGCATCAGGGCACACGTATTCGAGCAGGCCCGATTTACGGATTACCTGTTCCTTTTCTGCGATGATCAGCCCGACGCTGTCCGCGCCCAGGCGATGGTCGCGCACCAGCGTCTTGGCGAAGACATTCTCCGCCTCCTTGAGTGACAGGCCGAGCGCGGCATTAACCAGTTTTTCACGGGCGGCGGCATCGAGTGACACCGTCACCTCGCCGCTCCCGCCCACTTCCGCGATGATGCGGTCGAGCAGTGCGGCCAGTTCTTCCGCGCGCGGCAGCCCGAATTCGACAATGGTGATGTCCTTGTCAAGCTCGCAGGGGATTTCCAGAACCGGTGAGACCAGCACCAGTGATTTGTACGAGGCTTTGAGGTGCGCCGCCGTCTCGCGCAATTTGCGCACGATACCCGGGTCGCGCAGGTAAGGATGGAAATCGAGGAACGCGAAGATGGCCGGTTCCTTGTGGTCAAGCACCGCGTCGAGTGCTGCCAGCGGATCGCGGGTATTCCCGCTGCCGCCGCGCGCTTGCACCGGGGCGTCCGCGGCAACGATGCCGCGGGTCACCGACCACAGAAGACATTTCTTGCCGCGCGCCGACGCAATGCGCTGCAGCAAGGCAATAACCCGCTCCTCCTCCCACGACACCGCGTAGATAATGGGGTAGCGCGCCCGTAGCAGGATGTCGAGTTCGCGCTCGATGTCGCCGATCGTGTTCATCGCCTCGCCTCCGCCATGGGCTTGAGTATAGCAAATTCCGCCGCCGCCGACATCATCTCACCGCTAATGATCGGACAGACAATGCTGCCGTCGGCCCCGATCTGCAGCATGAGTTCGCCGCTCCTCCATGGCGGCGGGTTGGCCGCTGGCGGCTGCAATAGCGGCGGTTCCTCGCGCATGGCGACGCCCGGCAGCCCCGCGAACAGGGCACGCGCCGGACTGCCGCAGCAGTCTTCATGACCCGGCATGATAAGCAGACAGGCGATAACCGGCGCCTGCCCGGCCATCCAGCGCACATTCGTCATGAGCGTGGTCAGATAGTCGGGTGCGCCCGCGTGACGCAAGGCGCAATTGTCATTCCCGAACTTCACTGAGACCACGTAAGCATCCACCAGTCCCGTCAGCAGCGTCCGTGCGGCAGCATGCTCTTGCCCTTCGGTGTTCCAGACCAGCGGCAGCGTCGTCGGGACGGCGGCGAGGTAGGCAAGCGCGGCGGCCAGATTTACGGTCGGCGAGCCGCCAAGCAGGCCGATGCTGCGGGCGCCCGCAGCCGCAGCGGCAGCCGTGCGTCTGTTCAAGTCAACGGCGTCGCATAGGTCGCCACGCTCAGGGACGAGCACATGGTCGCGAGCCCAGCAGATTGCACAACGCAAACCACAACCGGTAAAAAACAGAGAGAATTGCGGAGCATAGGGCTCCTCGACCGCGTAGTTGAGCCCGGCATAAAACTGGCGTGCCACCGCGCCGGTGGCGCATCTGCCGCTTTCGCCTGTCAGCCGGTTGCAACCGCAGGCATGGCGGCACAACGTGCAGGCGGCGAGTTGCTGTTCCGCCGCGTCGGCGCGGCGGGCTAGTTCTCCGGGGGCGTCAGGCAGCGCGCTGCGCCGGGTCGGCACAGCAATGGCGGGCGGCATCCGGTCAGGCTCGCTGCAGGAGATACTGCCAGGCTTCGAGGTATTGTTCAATCGACGCATATCCTTTGCCGCAAGCCGCACAGCCGGCGTATATCGGGATTGTCTTCTCGGTCTGCGATTTTCACCAGACCTTCTTTCCGCACTTTAGGAACGCGATATCACGCCAAGGATCCGACACGCAGCACCGCCAACACCGCGCACAGCGCATAGCGCTGATACGTTCTGCACCAGGACGAGCGCATCTTATTCCCTGTTCTCCTTCACGCGCACGATGTTCCGCTGTATCTGCGCCATCCAGTCATTCAGTTCCATTATTGCCTCCACCCTGCCGGGGCTGTGCCCCTGTTGTCGTTCCGTGCTCCCCATTCCCGGCCGCCGGCATTGGCGACGTCGCGGGAGTATCATTTTCGCTGTAATAGAGCGTGAAAGCGAGCGCCGGGTCCACACCGAGCCGCCGGCGCTCACGGGTAAACTGCGCCTGGGTGAACGGCCCGTGCACCCTTTCGTCTGCCACGTTCACGAGGTTGTATTCCGTCACCGCATAGTTGATATTGCTGCCGCCGTCCGACGGATGACGTTTGGCGATGACCCAGGTACTATCGCATCCGGCAGCATATATCGTGCTGCTGACGAGTATCCCCACCATGTTTTCACTCTCACGGCGGCCAATCGAGAGTTGGCGAACATCATCGGCGGCGCTCAGTTCGAGCCTGCCCGCCAGCGGGTAATCACTCGCCGGAAAGCCGCCGCAGGCGGTCAGCAACGCCAGTGCACACAGCGCCAGCAGCATAACTGCGACCGCTTCCGCCATCCGTTCACGCGCCATCTGTGCCATCTTCACCGCCATATCCGCGCTGGATGCATGCCTCACGCCTCTACCGCACATGTATACTATGTGTCGCTATGTATGTCAATCGGCGATGTTTGCCGCGGAACAGTCAGCCCCCGCAGGCACATACTATCGGCCGCTGCCGTTCAGCGGGTCAGGTAGGAGCGGGCGAGGTCGTTGGCCGGGTCGAGTTCGCGTGCGGTCCGGAATGCCGCCATGGCCTTCTGCCGCTGTCCCATGTGATAGAGACAGACCCCGTACCAGGCAAAGGCCTCAGCATCATGCGGCGTCACGCGCGTGAGCCGGGCGAACATCGCGGCTGCCCGATCAAGTTCGTCGGTCTGGTAATAGCAGGCGGCGAGATTGAACAGCGCCACCGCATGCTCCGGTTCGCGCTGCAAGGCCTCTTCGTAGGCGCGTGCAGCCAGACGCGACTGCCCGGCCTGGAAAAACGCATAGGCGGAACGCAGCAGTTCCACGGTCGGCGTCGCTGGCGGGGGTGCGGTTGCCGGTACCGGCGATTCCGCCATTTTCGTATCCGCTGCCGGCGGCGGCAGGGTCAGCATGGTCGTGGTCGGGGCAACCACCGGGGTGAGCGCTTCCCAGGGCGCCGGTGCTGCTGTCGCTGTCAGCGCCGCATCCGGTGTCGAAGCGTCCGACTTGCCGGCCGCCGGCACAGGTGCAGGCACAGATGCTGCAACCGGAGTCGGCAGCGGCGCTGTCGCCGGTACCATCACGGCCGGTGTCGCAACCGCGGTTGACGCCGCCGGCCGTGCCTGCCCGAAACAATAGCGCAGCGAGAGGCGATGCGCATCACCCAGGTCGCCATACGGCACGAAGGCATAATCCACATGGAATTCATCGTCGAGATTGACCCCGAAACCGCAGGTCAGTCCGCTCCCCGCATCGTTCTCGCCCGTATAGCCGACCCGCAGCGCCAGCATGCGCACGATCTGCCATTCCATGCCGGCATTGAGGAAGACACGGTCGTCGCGCGGCACCACCAGATCGGTTGTCAGCAGCAGCGGCAGTTCCGGCAGGCGATAGGCGCCGCCGGCCAGCAGGGTCAGCGGCAGATTTTCACGGCGCGTCCCCGCCTGCAGCCGCGTCCCGAGATTGAGCAATGACACGCCGAGCGCCAGTCCGGGCACGGCGACGTCTGTCGCCTGCCAGCCGAGATCGACGGCAAACGCGTCGGCCTCGTACGCCGCCAGTTCCTCGCGGATGTACTTGAGGTTGACGCCCCAGGCGCCGAACTCCTCCTCCCGCCCGTAGCCGACCGTCACTGCGAGATCGCCCGCCTCCGTCCGTCCCAATCCGGTCACCGGCGCCTGCCCGTTGATCCGCGTGATATCCATGTCGCCGTAATCGAGCATGGTGACTGCCGCGCCGGCACGACCGCCATACACCTGCCCGTCATGCACATAGGCCAGGTGGTTGTAGGTAATGTCATCAAACCACGGGGCGTGCACAAAGAGCGCCTCACCCTGCCGCAGCCGGCCCAGGCCCGCAGGATTCCAGTGCAGCGCGCCGGCATCGCGCGCCAAAGCAGTGTACGCTCCACCCAGTGCCGCGCCACGCGCCCCCGGAGCAATGAGCAGGAACGGTGCGGCGCTGCTTCCCGCCTCGTCCGCGCGCGCGGGGAGCGCCGCCAGCAGCAGCAGGCCGCAAAGCAGGAGGCGGCGCATCAGCGCACCACGATCACTTTCCGCGTCGCGGTTTCCGACCCGCTGCGCAGGAGGATGATGTAGACGCCGCTCGCGACGTCCTCGCCTGCCGTGTTGCGCACATCCCACTGCACCGCACCGGTCCCCTCAGGCACGCTGATCCTGTCGATCAGGCGGCCGCGCACATCGTAGATGTCAACCTGCGTGCCGGGCACCAGGCCGTTGAGATAAATCCCCGACCCGTCCCCGGGACTGCCGTACGGTATGCCATTGCCGGGATCGCCGTCGTGAGGCACGTACGGGTTCGGATAGACCACGGCATTGCGCAGGTCGGCTGCCGGCGCAGCGAAGCCCGCGCCCGGGAAAAGCCCGTAGATCGACAGGTGCGGCAATTGCACGATCAGCGTGCGTGCGTCCCAGTCGAACGTTGTCGTTCCCGCTTCCTGCCACGAGACGCTCGTCTCGTCATAGGTATAAAAGCGCAGTTGTTCCGCCTGCGCGCGCGTCAGGCGGCCCGGGGCAAAGGTGTAGGTCAGCGTGAGCGTGCGGAAACTCGCGGGCCTGCTCCCCAAATCGCGTCCCGCGCTGTCGCTCACTTCCAGGCCAAACACCGTGCTGAGGTACGCGGCATACTCACGCAGGCCGCGCCGTGTGAACGAGTCCGGATCGACGCGCCGGATACCGATACGCTGCCCCGTGTCAGCGCCGGCGAGTTCGATCTGCAGGCGCAACGTGTCGCCGTAATCGCCCGCCAACTGGCTGTAGACCGGGATATCAACCGCCATGCTCCCCCCCGAATCGGTGACCAGCAGAAACGTTGCCGTATCGTCGCGGGTTGTGCGCGCCAGCACGACAAGCGTATCGGCAACTACCTGCGGCGCGTCGATGGGCGCGGTTTCGTCCACCGTGCCGTCCCCGGCCAGGTCGGTGGCGACCTGCAGGTCGACAGTCGGCAGTGCCTGCCAGCCGATCCCCGACAACGTCACCGCCGCTTGCGCCGGGAGCAGCAGCGGGTCGAGCCGCCGCACCACGCTCCCGGCCGGCGTGCTGCGTTCCAGTTCGAGCGTCAGCGTGTGCGTCTCGCCGGTACTGGCCAGCGCCAGCGCGGACGAATCGCCGAAGCCGACCGCCAGTTCCGACCCCGCCGGCGCGGCCGGATCGGTCAGACGGAACACCTGTTCCTCGTCGCCAAGCACCTGCCCGATCTGCCAGCGCACAACGCTGACACGTTCCGGGCGGAAGCGACACTCGGTTTCCGCGAAGACCAGCGTGTCGGCGCCCCCGCTGCTGGTCGCCGACAGCACGATAAACCGGTCCTGCCTGAACACCCGCCAGGTCGCCGGCTGCGTCGCCTCGAGCCGCGTCGTTCCACTGATACTGAACGGCTGCCGCCCGAAGACCAGCATCCCCGCCAGCACGGTATCGCCAGGTGCTGACGGCACATACAGCGGAAACACGCTGTCGGATGCCGTCTGCAGCCGCGAATCGGCGTAGGTGGCCGCCACCTGCCCGTCGAGCAGCAGCGTGAAGGACGCCACATTCGTGAACTGCACATAATCGACGTCGGGCCAGGCATCGAGGTAGGCGGTCGGGATGCGCGGTCGCGTGTCGGCCAGCCGGATGGGCGGCAGGAGCAGCGAACTGCTGCCGCCTGACAGCGTCCCCCACGGACTGTTGAGGTAACTCCACGTGCCGCCGGTCAGATTGAAATTGAAAACCCGCGCCTCGTCGCCCGGCAGGTTGTTCTCGTAGACATAAACGAGGTAGTTTTCCGCCGCGGTATCCGCCGCGCGACAGACCTTGTACGGCACCACGGAATGGTTGACCCCGCTGAAGAACTCGAGTTCCGGATAGGCACTGCTGTCCGTGCCGCTCAGCGCCGCGCACAAACGCGTGAAGGTCGTGCGCAGCGGCGGCGGCGACGCCCAGTGCGCATAGCGGTAGGCGACGAATTCGCTCGTCCCGTACTGGAAGAGATGGAATGCGTTGATGAGGTTGAGCGACGCGGTGGTGCGGCCCGCCGCCCCGGTGAATGCTGCGCCTCCCGGCACGGGCGTATCGCCGTTGAACAGGCGCAGCGCGCTCAGCGAGAAGCCGAAACACGAGCCGGCAAAACTGTGCGGCAGCGCGCCATAGAACGCATCGGCGGACGGCCGGTGCCGCCCGTCCGGATATTCCACCTGGTCGGCACCGAACGCCATGCGGTAAACCGTCCAGTCGACCACGCCGCCGCTGTAGTTGGCGAATGCCCAGCCGTCAACGGGAGGCGTGAATCCGTGCGCATACGCAGTTGTTACCATCTCCGCGGAAACACCCACATTGTTGCCCGGGACCGAGTCCGCCGCCGTCAACACCGCCAGTATGCGATAGGGAACGCCAAAAGCCCAGGTGTGCGGCACGCTGACCGTTGCGCTCAGGGCAACCTCGCCTTCCGCCGCCACTGCCAGCACCGGCTGCATGACGGTCGTAATCACCGTATCACCGGCATCCGGCTGCGTGTCAGCAGAGAGCGAGAAGGTGACTGTCACCGGTCCAGTGAACGGCTGGCTGCCGACATTGCGGAGCGTCGCGGTAAACGTCGCGTCCATGCCGAAGGCCAGCAGTGCGGGTGTTGCCGTCACTGCTGCCACGATCAGGTCTGTGCGCGCGTAGCCATCGTAGCGGTTGTAACCGTTGACACAGAGCGTTTCGCTCAGCCACGACTCGTTTTCCCAGACGCGCCCGTCAGCACTGTGCGTGTCGAACGCTGTCACCCGGTAATAGTACGTCGTCAGCCGGTTGATCCCGGTATCCACATAGGTCGTGCCATCGGTCGTCAGCACCTGATGCTGGTGCCAGCCGGTATCGTCGCTGATGCCCGTGCGGTACACCCGGTAGGTGGCACGACTGAACGTCCCGCCCGCCTCTTCGTCCGTGGTGACTGCCGCCCAGGAAATAGTGCAACTCGAGTCAGAGACGACAACCGCCAGGCCGGCAGGTGCCGCGGGCGCGATGCTGTCGGCCGCAGCCGCGGTATCGACCGTTGCGCCGCGGAACGGCACCAGCCGGTAACTTTCGCTGCCCGGGCCATGGATCAGCGCGGCGATAGCACCGGCATGATCGGTACCCCAGTAATTCCGGCTGATATCGAGTTGCGGCTGCAGTGCCACCCAGGCACCGGAATCGGGATGCAGCGTGCCCGGGCGGAGATTATTACGGCGCACTGTCGCCGGCGACAGCAGCCGCAGGGCGTAGCCGGCGCATGCATCGACGTCGTTGCCGGTGATGACCGCGTTGTTCGACCCGGAAACCGAAATGCCGTCACCGCTGCTGCCGCGGACCAGGTTGCGCGTGATGCGGGCATCGTGCGCATTGGTCCTGATTTCGATGCCGGTGCTGTCGTTGCCATTGATGCGGTTGTCGGCAAGGTTGCAGCCAGTCGCATATTCGCACCGTATTCCTGCCTGCCCGTTGTCCACCAGCCGGTTGTCACTGATCTCGCTCCGGTGGGCATACGCCCCAACCCAGATGCCGCACTCCTGATTGTCCGCGGCATAATTGCCGCGCAGCACATTATCCTCTGCACTGCTCAGCACATACCCCGAACGGTTGGTGGCATAACTGGCGTTGCCGGTGAGCAGGTTGCGATGCGATCCTTCGTACAGCGCAAAACTCCCGGCATTGAGCGTATGCGAGCAACTGATGTTGTCGCGCAGGATATTGTCACAGGCCCCGCTCAGGTAGAAGCCGCCTTCGCCGTTCTGCCAGCAGTAATTGCGTTCCGCCGTGTTGCCGTGCGAATTGTGGAAGCAGATCGCCAGCATCGTGTTCTGCCGCACCTCGTTGCCGCGCAGCAGGTTGCTGTCCGACCCCGCTTCGAGATACAGTGCCGACTGGTTGTTGCTGAACAGCGTGCTGTCGATGCTGTTGCCGCAGGCGGCAGTCAGGCGCGCGCCCCAGAGCGTGTTTCCTGTGAGCCGGGCGCTCTCGATACGGCTGTTGCGTACGCGCGTAAAACGCACCCCTGTCACGCAGCCGTCAACCTGCACCTCGCGCAGACAGATGCCGTCAAGATCGGTCGCGGTGATGCCCTCGCTGTTCCCGGCCCCGCGCACCGCGATGCCGTGCACGGTCACCCCGCCGGCAAGGCCGAGCACCGTGCCGGAACCTGACGCCAGCGCCGCCCACGTGTCCGGCCCGCCACCGGTGTCGGCACCGGCCTGCGCCCGGTACGAACGCAGCGTCATGCCGGTAGCAAGCGTGATCCCGCCGGCATACGCGCCACCGTCACTCCGGCTGTAGACGATCACCGTGTCGTAGCCGTTGCCCGGGTTCAGCGCTGCAATGGCCGCGGCGGGCGACCCGAACGCCGTCAGCGGATCACCACCGCCCGGCACGCTGCTGTCGCCGCGGTCGCTGACATAGACCGTCATCGCGCCGGTATCCGCAAATACCGCCACCGAGAATCTGCGCGCCGCCGCGGTCAGCGTATCGCCCTGCAGGTTTTCCGCGATGACCCGCCAGTAGTATGTGCCGGGGAGCAGCGTCGATGCCGCCGTCGCCTGCTGCGCCGTCACCGTGCGGCTGTCGAGCAGGAGCGCGAAGGACGCTGCCTCGCTCACCTGCAGGGTGTACGTGTCACCCTGCCCGTTCCAGCGATAGACCGGCTGCGACGGGGCAATGGTCATTTCCGCCGCCGGATACACGAGCGTCAGCGTCAGCGTCGTATCGAGCGTCAGCGTCTGCACCGGTGTCGTCTCGACTGCATTGCCCCGGGTGCTGATGACGCGCCAGTAGCAGGTGCCGGACGCGTAGTTCGCGACCGGCGTGTATGTCATGGCGGCGGTCTGCACGCTGTCCGTCAGCAGCGCGAACGATGGCGTCGTGCTGACTTCCAGCCGGCTGCTGTCGCCGTTGGTTGTCCAGCGGAACGCCGGGGTCAGATCGCTCGAACGCATGCCGTCAGCCGGACTGACTGCGGTCACGGTCAGTGCCGCCCCGGCCACGACCGAATACCACGACTCGTTCGGCCATGGCGCATGCGCATCGACTGCCGTCACCCGGTAGTACCAGTTGCCGCCGGGCCGAACGTCGAGATACGATGTTTCGCCCGACCCGGGCGTCGCTATCGGCTCACCCCAGTAATCCGTATCAGCCGTCGACGCGCAATAGAGCCGGTAGCCGGCAAGCCCGGTGAGCGCGCCACCGCCTTCCTCGTCGGTGGCAGTTGCAAGCCAGTTGATGACATAC
This sequence comes from uncultured bacterium, assembly GCA_964637655.1. Taxonomy (GTDB): domain Bacteria; phylum DAOPZR01; class DAOPZR01; order DAOPZR01; family DAOPZR01; genus CAZWUZ01. Next base: position 48,875 of record CAZWUZ010000001.1, read on the forward strand.
GTATCATCCTGCTGCCGCACCGTGATGCCGTCCGGAACCGCAGGCGCTATCGTATCCGCGCCGGCGGACGTGTCGACGGGACCGAGGCGGAACGGCAGGACAGGCACGCGACTGTCAGCGCCCGCGCCCATGGCGGCGATGCTGCCTGAGTCCGTCGTCCCCCACCAGTTGCGCTGCAACGACAGCAGGGCGGTATCGGTCAGTCCGGTCACCGCGACTGCGGTCGCCGCCCCGCTGACCGCGATATTGTTTTTGGCGAAGGTGCAGGAGGCAACCGAGTCGGCACTGAATGCCGTTCCCTGGCTCATCTGCACTTCGTTCGCCGTCAGCAGATTGCCTGCGGTCAGCAGTTTGAATCCGAAAACCGTGTTGCCGGCAAGCCGGTTGCGCTGCAGGCGGTTCTCGCCGCCATCCTGCTCGACCCGTATGCCGGTATACTGGCCGGAACAGTCATTCCCCTCAATCCGGTTGCGCCGTGCATCCCACAAGTAGATGCCGTCGCCTGTACCGAGACCGTCCAGGTTGCTGTTGCACTGACAGTTGCTGACAACGTTGTCCGCCGAGGAACTGAGATTGATCCCGTAATACAGGTTCCCGTTCGCGCACGTCCGTTCGACCAGGCAATGCGTCGCTGACAGGAGATACAGGCCGAACACGTTGCCGCTGAAATCACAGGCCCGGACCGTCACGCTGTCCGCCGTGCTGAGCATCATCCCCCAGTAACTCTGCTGCACGCGCACATTGTCGAACAGGCAGTTGCTCACCATCTCCATGAACAGGCCACGCCAGATGTTCCGCACCGTGAGGTTGCGCACGGTGAGCCCGCTCCGGTTGCTCGCGGCAATACCCGGGGTCCACACCGGTAATCCGGTGAAATTGAACTTGCTCACGAAATCGATGATTGTGGTGGCGGAGTCGGCGCCGATCAGCCAGACATTGTTGTCGGTAATCGTGATAGTGCTGGTTTCGGTATACGTGCCGGCATCGACGTACAGCGTGTCGCCCGGATTGAGCAGCGGGACAACGCTCAGCAGCGTGCGTTTCGGGGTGGCGGGGGTAATGCCATTGTTGGCGCTGCTGCCGATTGCCGTGCACCAGACGTCACCCGCCGTCGCGGCGTCGTTGACGTACCAGACCTGCGCCTGCAGGAGCGTGGGTATCAGCACCAGCGACAGGACAAGGCCCAGCCGCACGACGCTCCTGACCTGCGGCAACATGCCCGGCCATGCCCTCGTTCGCACCGGCGTCTCCCCCGCCTGTTCCTTCAGTTCAGTTCCGCTGACCCGTTGGCCGCGGATGCCGCGCCTGCCGACCCGCGGACTGCAATCACCCGCGTTCCCGCCCGCTGCCATCCACTACGTTGAATATACCACGTTTTCCTATGTATGTCAAGGTATTATTCACCAGGTGACGCGCCACGGCTCGGCATAGCAGCGCGGTGGGAACAGTTTGGGCATATCGGGATAGGCGAGTTGCACTTCGCGACGCGCCATATCGACCGTAAGCGGCGTGCCGGTCAGCGGATTGCGGTATTCCGGTTGCCCGGCCAGCGTCGCGGGCGCGCCATCGCGCAGGGCGAGGGCCAACAGCAGCGCCCGCGCCTTCCCCCGCAGCAGTTCACGCGCACGCACCGGGAGAAAGGAATACCTTATCCTGTGTGTGCGCATCAGGTTGAACAGCATGTTTGTCGGCATATCCCAGAACCCGGCCGTGAACACCCTGTCTCCGCGCTCCTCCTCCTGGCGTTCCAGCCGCTGGTACTCGGCAACCGCTTCCGGGAAGGGGAGCGCCAGCAACCTGCGGATGGCATGCAACTGCCGCTCATGCTCGATTTCCACACGTACCGGGTCAAAGAGCAGCAACTGCGTGGCCTTCGCGCTTATGTCCAGCGCCCCTTCTTCTGCCCATTCCGCCGAACTGTCGGTAAGGTATGCGTATTGGAAATAGTCATCACGGTCATGCAAGAGTGCCGCATGATCGGCAACGCTGTCGCTTTTCGCCATCAACCGTTCCAGCACCTCACGCAGGCGCGTCTGATCGCCATGCCGTGCCGCCGCCAGCCAGCGGCGCGCTGCTTCCATCCCCAACTCATCGATTGAATGAGCGTAAAGCATCTGATTGTATTTGTCAGCCCCGACACGCATGGCATCTGCCAGCGCGAAACACTGCATCGCCTGTTCGTACGCCGCAACGTTGCGGCCGTCCGCGATCAGCACACGCGCTTTCGTCGTCAGCAGGTGGCGCACATAATTGAAACCGTACCATTCCGACCGGCGGGCGCCCCACTCGGGCAGTACGTATCCCGGCACCGTCATCCGTTGCATGATGTCAGCGTACGTATCCTGCCAGTCGGCATGACGGGCGCGCAGTACCGCCAGCGGAATGCTCTCTGCTTCGCATTCCTTGAACACGGTATCGTTGCGCACCTGATACCCGATATCCGCAAGACGCGCGTGCAGTTCACTGGTGCGTGCCTGCGCCTCGACTGTCGGCGGAGCGATCGTGCGGAACAACCCCTCGGGCTGCGGCTGCGGGCCAAGCGCCTGATATGCCCACCAGCCGAAGCCAACGATGCCAACCGGAATCATGCTGACCGTGCATCCGTAGAACAGCGCGTTGAACACACGAGCGCGCGGCCCGCTTTTCGCAAACCATGCTGCCCGATGGCGCAGGTAGAGCGGAACCGTGATGATGCCCGCGGCAACCGTCACACCGGCAGTCCAGTACGAGCCCGCCATCAGGTCAAGCATGGTAATCAGCATACCCGGCATATAGAATATAAACAGTCCCCCGGGCGGTATGATCTGCCTGCGGCTGTTCCATAGTCGCGGCAGCACCCGATCGATCACGCTCATAGTGAGTATCCCGGTGAACACAATCCAGAGCAGCACCTGCCGGTCTTCAACCAGCGCGAACGCCAGCAGAAAGACACCTATGACCGCCAGCATCGACGCTGCATCCGCATACTCGCGCCAATGCTTCACCATATGCTGTTTTGCCCCGGTTAGCATGCCCATCTTCCTGCGCAGGTCATTCCCGCCGCCTCCCATCATCAGACGATATAGTGATACAGGTAGATGCGGCCTGTCCGCTTGTTGACGTATACGCGAACTCCTCGCGATTCGCGAACAGTGCAGCACCACACGTTATAATCCTCCGCTGGCCCGGGCAAAAACCATGGCAGCGATGTGTTATTTTCAAACCGCCAGTTCGATGTTGTGGTTTCAGCGCGGTTGTCCGACAGAAATTGTGCGGTCCATTCCGGCGGCGCCTGAATTTCAAAATGATATATATGCTCTTCCGTCCAGTGCGCTGACCCCCAGTAGCGCGAATGGCATACCGTTATCTCCGGCGGCTGTTCCTCCTGGAATGCACGATACCAGTTGCGCGGGTCATCATCCCAGGTGCCCGCACCAATATAGAAACTCTCAGTGAATAGAACGATAGTAAGCAGCAGTATTCCCAGCGCAATTCCGGGCAGCGCTACGAGGTTCAGCACGAGCGCAACGCGCGCACTGCACCTGCGGTCCTTGGCCACAATCAGGAACATGGTGAGTGCCGCCATAATCACCCAGAACAGCCAGGGCGAGGCATACGCCACTCGTCCAAAATACGTGAGTTCGCCACCTGCCTTTTCGTGGAGCGCCTGCATCGGCAGCACAATGTAAAGCGTCCATGCCAGTCCGCCCCCCATGGCGAGTATGTTGATAGTGCTCAGTATCCTGTTCACCATGTGCAACCTGCCGCGCACACCGCCGGCCTCGCTCACGGAATGCGCTCCGGCGTGTCGCTGCTCGAACCGAAACGGATGGGCGCGGACGAGTAGCTGAACTGTAATGCAAAAGGATTGCTGCTGTCACTCTCTGCGGCAAACGAGATGCCCGCACCGCGCAGAGCCAGGACACGTTGCCGGGCGCCACCCGCGACGCTGACTTGATACTCGCCTTCTTTCGGAAAGTGTATCCGCACAAATTCGTCATCACCCCGCAACACATAACGCCCCCGTTCCTGCCGGCCGCTGCTGCCGGTTATCGCCAATCCGGTCCCGACATACCTTTCGGTCGCGGTCACGACCATTCCCGCGGGAAAGTCCCCCTGTCCCGAGTAAACTTTCCCCGCGTAAACGGCATCCGCCACCGGCGTCAGCGTGCCATCCCCGCCGGCGATAGTTTTGCTTACGATGACCGCACCGGGAACCATGAATTCATTGCTGTCCGACTCAGCGGGACTGTTCCCGAACGCGAATCCGCCAAGCACAACAATCACCGCCAGCGTGAGCGCAAATCTCCGCCACTGTTGCCGGGCGGAATCAACAGCCGCAGCGGCAGGGGCACTCTCCGCTGCCGGGGGCGCGCTCTCCGGTACTGCCGGCGCGCGCATGGCCATCACCGTATCCACCAGCACCGGGGAGATGCTCCACAATTGCACAAGGCACAGAAGCCAAAGCGCGATGAGTATCACTACCGCCAGCGACATAAACAACAGTGACTGCGGATAGCCGAAGCCAAAAAGCAATACCGTACCGGCAATGCCAAGCCACAGCGGAGCACGGTGCCAGTCGGGCACCGGCAATGCCCGCCGCCCGTGCCGATACTGCGCGGTCAGCAGCAACACAAAGGCGGCGGCGAGAAATACCGCCGCATCAACAGTAACGTTTCGCAGGCCCGTTCCCTGCTCAGCCGCCCTGCCCACAGTTTCGTAGTGCCTGTGCAACAGCGCGACAAGGATTGCGCCGTGCACCACCAGAGAACCAGCCGCCCACAACGTCAGCCGGCGCAGCAGGGCAATGCGCTCGTTGCGCCGCGCGGCCGACTCACGTCCGTCCGTCGGCTCTTCCTTTTCGCGCTGCCGTATGCGTTCTGCCGCGGCACGCCAATGACCGATGGCGGATATCTGGCTGATGACCGCACAATAGACCGCCGCCTGCAACATGAGCGATGCTGCGTCCGTCGCCAGCAACACCCCGGCAAGAAACAGCATGCCGCTTATCGCAATGAACGCCGCGCACCACGCGTCCAGCAGGCGCCCTTTGCTGTGCCGCTGCGCTGCGTGCGGCTGCAGCCGGCGCTGCATGTTCCGATATGCCCAGGTGCCGCCCAGGGTCAGCAGCCATGCCCCGATGAGCCACAGTTCTTCGCCAGCATACGCAAGGAAGGAAGTCGTCGGCTGCATGGCCCTGAGGCAGTTGAGCATCATGGCGCCAGCCGCTACGCTGCAGAGCATCAGGTGCAACGTGGTATGCTCGCAGGGAAGTTGCTGTTCAGGCGGCACCGCCCGCTGCAACCTGCCGGCCGGCTTGCTGCCAGCGGAATCGGTACGCGTCGCAGCAAATGCTTCAACCACACCGCTGATGACCAGCACAAACCCCGCAATGCCACACGCCAGAGCAAGCAGGCCGCCGATAACGGTTCCACAAAAGTACAGGAAGCCACGTCCGAATACTGAGTGCTCCGGCGCTGTGTCGAGCGAGAAGATCCGTGCTTCCATATCACCCTGCACACGCAGCGTGTACGTGCCCGGCTGAATCACCTCAAAGTAGCCGACACTAGTCTTGTCCCGACCGTTGATGGAGAATGTCGTGCCGGTTTTCCCGACCAGCGGAACGCTGCTGTTCGTGTCCTGCCCGGTCAGCGTGAATTCCAGTCCGTGCGGCAGTTCGCTGCCAAGCGCGTAGACGCGCCCGTCATGCACCGTGCGATAGTTGTACCAGAGGAAATACCGGCCTGCCTCGCTCGCAACGAGCGAGGCTTCGCCCGGCGCGCGCATGACAATTTCGTTTTCCCCCGTCAGTTCCGGCATAAGTACTGGAGTAATTACCGCGATGGGCAGCACTACTGTTGCCGCCATCAGCAGCAGCCCTATGCCGATTTTTTTCATTCCCTTCTTCATTGCCTGGCCTCACGGTGGTCATTTTCGACAGTAGCATAGTGTTGTCTGCGACTCACGGGATGCGCTCCGGCGTGTCGCTGCCTGACACCAGGCGAATGGTCCCCGGCGTGTAGTCGCGGTAGAGTTTACCACGGCCATGCACCGTTTGCAGTGTGTAGGCAGCACCATCAGTCGTGTACGTGTACTGATTGTCCCACGGATCGGGAGTAATGGTGGCCAGATAGGGGCCGGACCAGCCGGGGGCATTGTCGGAATAGAGTTGCAGCAGCGTGGCTGGATACGTGCCTGTCGAAACATCGGTGCGGTACTGTTGCAGTTCTTTTGCGTAGTTGGTCAGGTCAGCCTCCGCGCCAATACATTTCATACTGTCGATGGTGATGAACAACTGTTGGAAAAAGAATGCCAGCCCGTACCATGCCACCACAACTGCCAGCGCGGCAAACAGCACACCCCTTCTTTTCTGCCGTTCGCGCCATGCCGAATATCCCGTGGTCAGCAACAGCACGAACATGAGGGGTGGCAGTCCCATGGCGCCCAGAAACCAGATGTGGCGCAATTGCACCGGAATGGCTTGCTGGATTCCGTACGAAGTTGTGCAGACCGCCAGCGTCACAGCCACTGCCGCGAGCCATAGCCATATGCCGTATGCTTTGCCGTCGCGCACTATCTTCTCCTTACCAGCGGACGATCAGGCAGTTGCCAAGCCGCAAGTCGATAAGGCCGATGGCCACTTTCAATCATCGTATTCCTGCCAGGTCGTAGTGTCACTGCTGTGGCGGGTGATAACCTCAGTCGTCTGTGTCCGCCAATATTGCCTGGGCGTGCGATGGACCGTACTGATAGTGAACGAACTGCCGTCTGATTGATAACTGTACTGATTGTCCCACGGGTCGGTGGTAATGACGGCTGTGTAGGGGCCGGACCAGCCGGGCACATTGTCGGCAACAAGCTGCTGCAGCGTAGCGGGATACCTGCTGTCCGTAACATCGGTTCGGTACAGATTCAATGCCTCAGCATGCGCAGCCAGGGTGCCGCGGGCGGCATCGCATCGCCGCGCTTCTTGCGTCTTGACTAGTTGATCCACAAAGACCATGCCGATGCCGTACAGTACCAGCAAAGCGATGCCCAGACGAAACATAAAACGCTTGAGCCACGGCCAATCTTTGCACCGTATACGAACAACCACGCCAGCGATCTCCCGATACGCAATGGCTGCCAGCAATAATGGAAATGCTATCATGCACAGCCATACGCCAACATTTTGTATTATGTCCACTCCTTCTCCTCCTGCCATCCGCTTGCACAGCCGCAACGTATCCCCGGGTGCAATCGGCACATTGCTGTATGGCTCCTTACCAGCAGACGATCAGATAGCCGCGTCTGGTCGCGGCTTGATACATGATATAGGTCTTCATGTTGTTATCCGTTTTGGCAATATAGGCATCGGCGCCAGCCAGCGTCGCCGGTTGCCACCAGCCCGGCACGCGTCCGCTGCTCCCCGGCAACGGTACGACATATTGCCAGTCGTCTGCCCGGTACACCGCTATCACCATGCGTCCGCCATGCGCCATGACACGATACGGTCCGGCCGCACGTCTGGCCGCCACCAGGCCGGCAATATCCTCGCTGTCTGCCGTGAATGAGAACCATTCCGAGGTCCTTCTGCCTGATACCGTCACGCTCTGCACATCGCGAATCGACGTATAGTCCCGGAATTCTCCGAATTCGCGCAACCTGCCGTACGCAGCAGGCCCTTCCTTCGCACTGAGGTATTCCGCATGCCTTTGCGCCCGGCCTGTTGCGTATTTCTGCAGCAGATACTGGCTGCCGGCGCCCAGAACCGCCATTGCCAGCAGATAGAGACAGATTCGCCGTGCATTATTCTTCATGTGTTCACCGACTCCAGCCAGCACTGGTTTTTAGCCGGCAGCCAAAGCAGGTTGCAGGATGACGTCCGGTACAATATCGCCCCCTCGAGTTCTTCCGGGCGCCACCAGGGCGGTACATGTCCGCCGAATTCCATCGACAGTGTATCGGTAATTCCCCAGTTCTGCGGCACCCCGTTGAACACTGTCTGATAGCCGTAGGTGACCGGCTGACCGTTTACCAATGATACGTTCGCCGTATCAGAAAGTTGCAGCACGGTGACAATCGCCGCGAAATCGTTGCGCGCACAGTTGAACCTGTACCACTCCACCCCGTCCTGAAACTGGAATACCCTGTACGACTCGACCCCCTCCAGAGTGCGGAAGTTGTCGATCAGCACGATGTGTTTCAGGTCGTCGGCTGCTTCCGCCCCGCTCGCCTGGGACACGTGTGCCATGAACAGCCCCGTCACCATCGTGTACATCGAGAATCCGATAAGACCGGCGAAAAACGCCAGGCCACCGAGTACAAATCTGGCAGTCCGGCTCATTCGCGCACCGCCCGCGCGAATTCGTCGTAGCATTCCCGCAGCGCCTGCCGCGTAAAGACCCGCGATTCGTCACGTGCCTGCTCGAAGATTTCCAGCGTGACGTCGCTCCCCCCCTGCACGATCAGGTACGACTGCAGGCCCGGCTGGTCCATGTACTTCTCCAGCACCAGTTGCGTCTCGCCCGGACCGGCCGCAGCGCGCGTGATCTGCCCGCGCTCATGTCCGAACCCGTATTCGCTCCCCAGCCCGACCAGCACGCGCGTTTGCGTGATATTGGGCGCGCTGAAATCGCTGAAAAAGCCGTTGGACGGAATGCGGAACTGCCCCGCCGGCGGCTCGCCCGGCTCCCCGTTGCTGACCTCCAGCCGTATGGCGAAGGTCTTTCCGCCTTCCGACTGGATAACCCAGCGCGGCGTCTGCGCGAGATACTGTTCGAGCCGGGCGCGCTGTGCGGTTGTGAGCCCGGCGAACAACGGGTTGCCGACCGCGAAACGCGCCGCGGGCGGAGTTGTTTTCGGATAGTCCGGCCCGAGCACCCCGCAGGCCGTCAGCAGCATCAATGCGGCAGTTCCGCCCAGCAGCGTCAGGCCCGCCCGCCAACCCGTCATGGTTGCCTCCCGTTCATCCGGATTATGTACCTCATTGCCTGCGTGCCGCCGCTTGCGTGCCCGTATTCTCCACGACCGGCGTTATCTCCATCACTGCCACCGGGCTATAGCCATGTGCGAGCAGCGTCAGCCGGTTCGACGGTATGTCATACAAACATACCTGCAGTTCTCCCAGTTGGAACAGCACCTTGTCTTCCGGAAGATGTGTCACATTACGCACCCGCCAGAAACCCAGCGGCGTTTCCATCGTTATCTCGAATGTCTGCCGGTTTCCGTCCTGCCGGCCAGTCAGTCCCGCACCCCAAAAACCGGACGAAACCTCCCATCTACTTTGCTCCGCCGTTCCCAGTTTCGCTGCCGGACCGAAGCGGCCCCACCAGCGAAGCGTAGCAAGATCGTCCCCGTACACGCGTTGCGTGCCGCCGTTGTTGCGTACCGGCACCGCCCGCGTCGCGAATGTATCCCGCACCGTATCGGTTTGCAAAATCTGATTGTCTTCGAGGCGCGTTGCCAGCAGCGAGCATCCGGTGCTGTCAGAAGCGGACAACGCCAGACTGCTGCTTTGTCTGGCATTGTTCAAATCGTAGATACGTCGGGCGGTCATATGCCGGTCAAGCGTATAGACATAGCCGTTTTCCGCAATATAGTAGACTGTCACTCCGTCAGGAAGCGGCAGGGCAGCGGCGGGAACAATTGCCGGTCCGGTCAGCAGCGATGTGCCGCTGACCAGCCAGAACCAGCCGGCCAGCAGCAGATATGAAGCACTCTGCACCATCAGTGACGCGCGCCAGGACCGACGCAGCCACTGTGCCTCCCCGCGAAACAGGAACGCCACAAACGGGAATTCAACGAGCTGCGTTATGGCATAGGCCAACACCACCAGAAGCAGAAACAGCGGCCGCACCGTCATGACATCTGCGTCAACCACTTCGAGACCTGTAACGAACAACACTCCAAGCCAGGCCGATACCAGATTGGCAAGTACCATCACTCCGATGGCCAGGTTTTTCCGCCGGCCGCAATAGCGGGCAAGGAGCCCCCCCCTCAAACCAGGCGACGAGCAGGTTGCCGAAAAACAGGTGGAACGCTCCCGCCCAAATCAGCGGCGTTCCGGCATTCGCTGCAGCAGCCGTCGGCAGCAGCAACAGCGCGGCTGTCCCGCCCAGCAGCGTCAGGCCCGCCCGCCAACCCGTCATCGCAGCCCCCCGGTCTTCTGTGTCATTGGTATTTTGCCCGACCGTTTCATATCAGTGCATGCCAATTATGCATCCGATATTGTAGGCCAGCCCTGTTGCCAGGTGGTACGTCACTACTGCTACAATCAAGACACATGGAACGGCAATAACGGACAATACTACTGTGCAGAATGCGTACATCCATAGTCCGTTCTGCACTTGCCTTGCAGCAGCAATCACTGAACCGATGAACATAATTCCCAGCGAAGCATAGAATACATAGACATGAGGCGGGTCGCCAAATCTCGTGTCGCTTCCCCAGAGCACCAGATATGCCACGACCTTGTACACATCAAATGGTATCAGTGCGAGGAACATGCAGGCAGCCGGGATGACGGGATTCGCACAGTATGTCCCACAATACCTGCGTGATTCGTTCCCGGATTGTCGCGTGACACTTTGTCCTATGGTCGGCGGGGGGACGTAGGATTGCTTCATCGATTTCGACGGAAAGTCATAACCGCAATCACAGCGCCGTGCCGTATCCGGATTCAGCATTCCGCAATTCGGACACTTCATCGCCGCCTCAGCACCGGCACGGTCCTGATTCACGGAATCTGCTCCGTCTTGCCGTTGCTGAACACATACCTGATGGTTTCGGCAACACCGTACCAGGTCGCATGCACGCTCTGAATCGTGTAGTTGCTGCCATCGCAGGTGTAGGCGTATCGGTTATCCCATGGATCAGTGGTGATGGTTGCCAGGTACGGGCCGCTCCAGCCGGCCACGCCGTCGCTGTAAAGTTGATGCAGCGAGGTCAGCGGAAAGCGTTGGTCGCGCACATCCTCGCGGTACAGAGCCAGCGCCGGGTTGAATGCTTTCTCGATGTCGCCGGTTGCGCCTTGACGTTTCGACACATCGATCGCGTCTTCCAGGTGGAACCCGGCAACTCTGCACCAGACCAGCGCCAGCAGGACGGTGTAGGCCGTAAGGCGGACAGCACGCCCTTTGTCCCCGCCATGCCAGGCAAAACGCGCTGCGATGACCAGCGCAATGAGTGCCAGCGGCGCACACAGGTAGAGCAGAACGCTGAAATGCGTCCCGCACAGCAACCACGCCCAATGGCGTACCGGTTTCACCGTGCCGAACAACAGCAGGAACAGCAGTATCGCGCATGCCGCACTCCAGCCGAGCAGCTGCAGCCTTCGCCACAGTATCTGTCGGTCTTTCACTGTTCTATCACCCGCATCAATCCACGTTGCATAGTGAGTTTATCTCCGCCGCCGTTGCGCATCTTACTGGTATTTTGCCCGGTATAGTTCCTGCGCGCGCATGCGCACCGCAGTGTCGGCTGCAACTTCGGTGATGGCGGTCGGCGACGGCACGAAGGCCATGTCGCCGACATCGGAGCTTTGCAGCACGATGGTGTCGCCGCTCTGCATCCAGCCCAGCGCCCACTTGTTCGCGTCGCCCGCGCGCGTCAGCAGGGTGGCGCACTCCTGCCCGGTGGTATCGGTCAGATGCAGCACAACATGCGCGTAGTCGGCGCGACTGGTATCGGTGGCATTGACCGACGCGAACACGCCATACGTGCCTGATGGCGACGGGTACGGCCCATCAGTATAATCCGACCTGCCGCAGGCGACGAGCAGGGCGAAGCAGGCTAGTCCGACGGCCAAGGTCAGGCATGGCATACGTCGCATGATCGTCATTCGACTGCACCGCAGTCTACGGGCGTGAGCGATATGCCCATGCCATACAGTTTGAATACCCGCTCCCGGTCGCCACCGGTGACGCTGACACGGTAATCACCCTGTGCAGGAAATTGTATGTCCACGGAACTGTCCTCCCCCTGCAGCAGATAACGCCCCCGTTCCTGCCGCCCGCTGCTGCCGGTTATCAGCAGCCCGGTGCCGGAAACCGAATCGGTTGCGGTCACGATCATCCCTGTCGGATTATCTCCCTGCCCCGGGTAGAACCTGCCGGCATAGACAGCATCTGGCACCGGCGTGAGTGTGCCTTCATGCCCTGCCATTCCTACCTCCACCAGCACCGTTCCCGGCGCCATGAAACGGTGATTATCGGCGTCAGCATCGCTGCGCCGCGGCGCAAAGCATGTTGCCCCGACAAGAGCGAGAAACACCAGCAGGAGAACCATATGCACCCAGATACGCCAAGTGGGCACTGCCTTTGCCGGGGGCGCCGCCGGAGCACTCTCCACTTCTGGCAGCACGCTCTCGCCGGCAGCCGGGGCGCTTTCCGGTGCGGCCGGCTTGCTCATGGCCACGGTCGCATCGACCAGCAGCGGCGCAAGCCACCACAACTGCATCAGGAGCAGGAGCCAGACCGCGATGAGCATTACCGCCGCGAGTGACATGATGAACGATGAGTGCGTAAATCCGTAGCCAAACAGCAACACAGCAACAGCCAGCGCAATCCAGAGCGACACCGTTTGCCAGCGGGGAACGGGCAGCATGCGCCTGTAATAGACATACTGTGACGTAAAAAACAGGATGTACAGGGTGGCGAGGTACGCCGGCGCCTCCACAACGAACACCCGTACTCCTTCGCCTGCCGCCATTGCCCGGGCAAGTACGCCCGCATGCCGGCTGATCAGCAGGACAAGGGCAATTCCATTCAGCACCGCGTTGGCCAGCATCCACAGCGTCAGCCGGCGCAACAGGGTGATGCGTTCCCCGCGGCGTCTGACGGCTTCCGCCTCATCCGCCGATGGGGCTTGAGTTGCACGCTTGCGTATCGTTTCGGCTGCCTGACGCCAGTTGGCGGCAAGATTGAGTGCCATGACGGCACCAAGACAGGTTGCCGCCGCGGCCATCAACTGCCCCCATTCGCCGGGCAGCAGGAGCGAGGCACTGTAAAGGGCGCCGCACACTGACAGCAGCAACATGAACCACACCATTACTGCGCGGTTGTTGCGGCGTCGCGTCGCGTCATCGAATGCCTCCGGCCATGGCCGGCGCCGGCGGGTAACCTGATAGATGCCGGTCCATGCCAGCACGCAGGCCGCGATAATCCACAGTTCAGCAGAGAAGTACGCGGCAAACGTTTCCGGCGGCCGCCGGACGTTGAGGCAGTTGAGCAGCATCAGCCCGGCGGCGACGCTGCAGAGCATCAGTTGCAGCGTGGCATTCTCGTACGGCAGTAGCGGGCCGGCAGAACGTGTTGGTTGCAGGGCGGCGAGCCGTTTCTCCCGGCGGTGCAGCAGAAACACGATGAACCATACCGGCAGCACGAAGCCCAGGGCAAGCAGCAGGACCGGCACCACCAGCATCATGAATATCAGTACGGCATCCAGCATCCCCGCGCCCCCCTCCACTGCAACCTATGCAGGATTATTACATAGTGTTGCTATGCTCGTCAACAGTGAGGTGGCACACCGGGTGCCGCAGCGGGGGGGGATTACCTGAAGAATGTCCTCATGTTCAGTGGTGACGATGTTCGGAGAGGATGCCGGTCAGCCGGAGTCCGGTCAGGCCGCGTAGCGCAGGATTTCGACTTCCGCTCCCTTACTGGCCGCAACTTCCGCCTGCGCCAGCACTGCATGGGTAATGGCTTCCGAAAGGAAATACTCCCCGCAATTGTCACACACTTCCGCCGGCACATCCTTGATAACCACGGTTGTTTCGCCGCGTTGCAGCGTAACCGTGACCTTCCCGACAGCGGTTTCCCCGGTGCGGCAAATTGAGCATTTCATTTCGGCCTCCTCGTACGATAATCGCTCATCCAAATCAGTGGATCCGGTACATACGCTGTGATCACATGGCACTGCATCACCGTCCAGTCAAGTGCATACACAACGTGAATTGCCGTTGTCCCGACGGTTCCCAACACCAGATAACTTGGAAACGGTGTATCGTCAGGATATTTCGCAATAGTATCGCCCTTGCAAATCACCTGAATTACTTCTGTCTCCGAGATCCCACGAGAAAACATACGTTGCACTGCATGGCCGCTAAATTGAAACGACATGGCAGTATCAGGTTTGTCCTTGCCGTTTACCATGCTGTGATTATACCATATCCTAATGCGGAAGTAATTACCCTTGCGCTATTGCCGCGTTGCATCGCCCGCGGGTCCTTGCCGCACTGTCGGCACGACGGTGCTGGTCATGGCAGCCACACCGCCTCGCTGTCGGTCGAAACGTAGCGGATGGTCTCGCGCACGTCGGCCCCGAAATGGTCGTGAACCGACATCAGCGTGTAGGTAGTACCATCCGTCTGATACTGGTATTCGTTGTTCCACGGATCGCTGGTGATGGTCGCCATATACGGCCCGCTCCAGCCGGCCGCGTTATCACGCAGCAGTTGCGTCAGCGTCGACGGATAGCGGTGGGGCGACACATCAGCGTAATACAGTTGCAGCGCGTCCCGACAGGCCATGATATCGCTGTGCGCCGCTCCGGCCTTGGAGGCACTGAGCGCATCATATATCCGGAGGCTGCCCGCAACGCTCGCGACGATGGCCACTGCCACCAGCGGCCATGCCAGCCACGGTGACATGGGCAGGAACCCGACCCGGTTTTCATCATTTCTGCACCGTGACAGGAATGCCAGAAACAGGACGGCAGTCACCAACGAGGCCAGCATAAAAAGCTTTGGCAGGTGTCCTGCCACTCCGTTGCTATTCAGCATGAACAGTTTTTCACCTATCGTATAGGCATGAAGCGTCATGCTCGACCGCCACCCCCAACTCCGGTCAAGTTCCAGGCCGGCAGCCGCGACGATGTACATGATACCCACGGCAATCGTCCAAAGCATAAACCCCGGCACAGCATCGTAGATGACGAACATGAAAATGCTGTAGCACCCCAGCAGTCCCTGTATTACAGCCACCTCCGGCAACCATCTACGCATAGTTGTCCTCCTTGCTTACACAAGCCAGACAGCGGCATCTGCAGCCATGCCGTATGAGATTGACCGGGGTTCGCATCATCGCGCCCCGGCCATCGCGGGCTTGCGCAATTGCCTGACCACGTAGATACCGATAATCAGCAGCAGTCCGCTCCAGCCGAACCCGATGCCGAAGCAGATGCCGTAGTGGTACGCGGTTTCGGCCTCCAGCAGGTACGCGACGAGCATAAGCAGCAGGCCTGCCAGCGTCGCCAGCGGCAGTACCAACAGCCCCTCCCAGCGGGTTGACGGTTCGCACAGGCGCCAGATTTCCCAGCAGATCACCGCGCCCGCCACAAACAGTGACACCACAATCAGCAGCCAGAAAAGTATCATGCCGGCAAAAGCAAAGAGCATGTTCTCCTCCCTTCACCCGTGGCCTTGCCGATGCGCACTCATGCCACGAGTGCCGGCTTGCGGGTCTTCCAGAAGACGATGCCGAAGACCACCGCGTTGATTATGCCGAAAAGGGCGGGCATGAACGCCAGCCCCCAAACACTGATGAACGAGTCGATCTTTGCATTCTCCGGATCGCGCGGGTCGTAAAGCACCGGAACGCGGTCGCCGACCGCGTAAGCCGGCGGGCTGCTCGAATGGGACGAAATCACCTCGTGTTCTTCTCCCTGCGGATCGATATACGTGAACACCGGCGTGTAGAGCCGCTGCGCCTTATTCCCCTGATGCTCATCCATGCGGGTGATTGTGCCCGTGGCGGTGACTGCCTTGTTGAGAAACAGCAGTGTGTGGACGCCGGCGCCAAGGCCGAACAGCAGGGAGACGGCCGACATCACCAGCGCAATGATTGACACGAAATGCGTGGTGCCGGTGTCCATGCGGAACGGTGACAGGGAGGTTGCCGGCACCGGTGGTGCCGCGTCAAACGCTGCCTGCACCTCCGGCCGCTGCAGATAGCGCAAGGTATAGATGCCCACGGCTGTGCCAAACGGAAGAGCCAGCAGGGAGACCCATGCCGTGCGCCGGCAGAAGCGCAGGTTCTGACGGGCAGCGAGCAACCGTCCAGTCCGTAGCTGCAGATAGGCAAGCACCGCGCCCGCCAGCGCAGCAATGATCATCAGCGACATAATGCCGAACATCAGCGTTTTCACCTCAACACCACCGCTGAACACCGGTCGCACCACCGTCATGCCCACAGCGACGCCGCCGATAATCAGCATCGGCATGTGCAGGAAGGTCATGACCGCCAGCACGAAATAGACCCGTGAAAGAACATTCAGTCCGCGCAATTCCACGTCATTACCTCCCTTGCCCCACACCCTTCAGAATCACGAACTCCACATGCCGAACGAAACAATCCGCCATTGTCCGCCATGCCGCTCCAGAGTGGCAGACTCCCCGCTGCCATTGAGAGGGCCGATAACTTCGCCCGTCATAACACGCATGGTATCCCCTCCCGGTCCAACCTCAACATGGACAATCCGTGTATCAGTAAGCCGTTCAGGAAACAGAATGCGATTATCATCGGATGGTGCCGGTTGCAGCATCTGCAGACATATTGCATATGCATCCTGCGGTGACAGTCCTGCTTGAACGAATGCGCTGTCCTGTGCCATGGCTGCGGCAATACTTTCTATTCTCCCATCGATCGAATCGATCACTGCACGGATCTGTCTCATCGATCTGTTGTTGATATTCAGAGGATACGCCTTCTGCAATGCCACACATGCCGTGCGGTATTCCTGCGCGAGTGCCGCACGGTCCGGCAGTGGGCGGAACGTTTGATAATGGAGTACGCGGTCAAGATGCCGCATGAACTTCACCCAGGCATTATCCGGTGTATTGCGGAGCGGATTGTCGTCACGATACGCCTGGATGTCACTGATCGAGTCAAGCACCAGGGTGAGGGTATCACCCTCGACATTCTCGCCCGCTTGATACCTGATGGCACCGCGGTTGTCCAGATAGCGCGGATGCAGTGCCGAAGCAGTGAAAGTGCGCTTAGCGGACGGCACCGTGACCGTCGGCACATATGCCAGGCCGGTCGAATCGGTTAGCGCACAGGTCTTGACCGACGTTCCTTCCTCCACCTCGACCCAGACCTCAACCAGCGCGTCGGCAATCGGCCGTTGGTTCCGGTCCGTCACCACGATGGTGTAATTGCCCACCGGCTGCGCCTTGCCGCAGCCCAACAGCAGGCAAAGTATCAGGATACCGAGACAGTTCCGCATGCGCCTCCCTCTGCCCCTGTTTCCCCAGCGCTGCCGCAGCGAATCCGCAGTATCAGTTCCTCTGAGCATCTGCCTGCTCCCCGGCCGATACCAGGAGGCGGTCAATCCGCGCCGTCCGCTCGGCCAGCAGTCTGGCCCGTTCGGGCGCGGGATAGTGGCATAAGAACATGCCCCCGGGTACTGTCGACTCGATGATCCGGTGATTGTCCAGGTCGATTGCGGCGGTCTTGTGCTGGTTGCGCTGAATGACCAGCATGCGTTCGTCCCGGCTCAGGATAAGTGTGAACGACTCCTGCAGGCCGTCCGCCACATATTGAGGGTCGAGGCCGTCAGCATATTCCCGTTTCCAGACCGGCCACCACAGCCGCGGTGCCGAGATGATCTGATGCGGGTTATCCGGGTCCTGCAATTGGAAATTCGCGGCTGGCTGCGCAACCATGTAATGCCTGCTGTGGCGCGGAGAATACACCCCGGCCAGCGGGCTCAACGGCCAGTACTCCATAGTGGCCATTATGCTGACCACTCCAGCCAGTGCCAGCAGACCGGTAGCCGGTACGATCAGCACAGCATGAATTGTTGCCCGCCACCACTGTCGCCGATAGAGCCAGAGCAGGATACTGATGCCCCAACCGGCCAACAACACAATAACTGCGATGAGCAGTAGTCGGAAAGCAGCGTCCGTCACGTAGGGATTGATGGACCACACAGCGCCGGTACGAGCGCTGATCACCGACATAATCCAGCCCAGCAGCGGCGGCAGCAGCAGATACGACAGAAAGGCAAGGACCATGCATCCCGGCGGCAGCCACCATCGCTCGAAGTAGCGGGCAACTCC
>CAZWUZ010000002.1:0-1580 GCA_964637655.1 uncultured bacterium
TGGGACTGCGGCGAGTGTTCGTGACGGTCTTTTCATATAATACCGCGGCGCTGAAATCATACGCGCGGGCGGGATTCGAAAAGGAGGCGATCTTGCGGCGGCACCTGTACCGCGGGGGAAAGTACCACGACGTCATAGTGCTGGCCGCGCTCTCAACATGCTGGACTCAAAATACAACAAGACAGTAGCGGTGGTTCAGGCCAGAATGAATTCCACCCGGCTGCCGGGCAAGGTGCTCATGCCGCTGGGTGGCGAGTCGGTGTTCGCCCACCATGTCGCGCGCCTGCGGCAGGTGCAGGGACTCGACGGCGTGTTCCTCGCCACGTCGCGCGAGAAGGAAAACGAGCCGCTCATTGCCGAGGCGGAACGCCTCGGCTGCGGCTGGTATGCGGGCGCGGCGGAAGATATCGTCGAACGACATCTCGCCCTGTGCGAGCGTGAAGGGGCGGACGCGGTCGTGCGCGTCACCGGCGACTGCCCGCTGTTCGACCCGGAGATCACCACGCGCTTCCTTGTCGCCTACCGGGAAACCCCGTGCGACCTTGTCTGCTGCGGCAACCTGCCGATGCTGCACGGCACGCTCTCCGAACTGATCGCCGCGGACGCGCTGCGCCGGGTGCATGCGGCGTATCGCGGCCCGGCCATCTCCCTGCCCATCCGCGAGCATCCGGAGGCGTACCGCATCGTGACGGTCGCGCAGGAGGAACGCCTGCTGCGCCCTGAGTACCGGCTGACGCTGGACGAGGAGGACGATTACCGCCTGCTCAGCGCGATCTACACCGCCCTGTATCGCGGCACGCCGCTGCGGCTGGCGGAGGTCTACGCCTGGCTGGACGACAATCCGGGGGTGGCAGCCTGCAATCGCGGAGTCGCGACCAAGGGGGTCAACGCCTACGCTGCCGCGTTGCAGGCAGCACCGCGCTACCGGGTGCTGGAGACGGGAGGGCTGCCGGTGGTGCTCGACGCTGCCGGCAATACGGTGCCGCTGGCGGAGCTCGAGGCGTTCATCGCGGCAGCGAAGCGCGAACCGGGCGCATGACGGAAGAGCCGCTCCTCCCGCCGGCGGCGCAGGTGCGCCGGGCGGTGCTGTTCGAGGAACTCAACCTGCTGACGCTGCCGCTGGCGCATGCCTGCCGCCTGGCGGGCGGCACCGTCTGGTTCCTGTACACGCGTGCGGCATGGCAGCAGCCGCAGCAGTTGGCGGAACTGCAGCGGCGCGGACTGCGCTGGTTGAGCTACCATACCGCGCCGGATACCCTGTTTTTCGACGAGGTGACTGTGCAGCGCCGGCTGTTTGCCGGGTGCCGGCCGGCATGGTTCGCGGACGGGGCATTGCGGAACCACTGCCTGGAGCAGCGACGCGGGGACGGGCGCTTTGCGGAGAAGATGGAGGCGGGACTGGCGCGGCTGCTGTATGACCGCCTGACGCGTCCCGCGCGCCTGCTGACGGGCGGCACCCTGCTGCGCGCACACTACCCGTCGGCATCGCTGACCCTGGTGCCGTGGGACTGGCCGGCATGGCTGGCGGCACCGGCGGCGGCCGGCCTGTCGCGGACGGCGCTTCTGCTGGCACGCGTGCG
>CAZWUZ010000002.1:1680-24866 GCA_964637655.1 uncultured bacterium
GCGCATTGCCTGGCATGACGTGTGGCGCCCGCGCCTGCGCCGGCTGCTGGCGCGGCAGGAAACGTCGCCGGCCGTGCCGGCTGCGGCGGCAGATGCAGAGGCGCTGTTCCTCGTACACAAGGACATCCATTACGGGCGGCTGTTCACCAAGAACCTGTACTACGACGAGCAGGCGGAAAGTCCGCTGCATCCGCGGCGGCTCTTCCATCTGTTTGTCGAGCCGCCCGACCGGTTGAGTGAGCGCTATTGCCGCATGCAGGGCATCCCGCACGCGCGGCTTGACCGGCTGCGCCGTGCCCCGCGGCCACCGGTGGAGCAGCAGCAGGCGGAACGGGAGACCGCGCGCATGCTGTGCCTCGGCTGGCGCGACTGGCGGGCGGGGCAGCCGGCCTCGTTGCTGCTGACTCTGTTGAAACTCCAGCAGCAGGTGCAGCTGACCGCCGGCGTGCTGGCGATGTTTCCCGCCGCCCGGCTGGCCCTGGTCGACTACGACCTGGTGCTTGCGCCGGCGGTGAATGCGGCCCTGGCGGCGCGCGGGATCATCACGCTGGCGGCGCAGGAACGCGGGCATATTGTCTTCCTGCGCCAGCCGCAGCTGTTCGCGTTCGACCATTACGCGGTCTGGGGCAGAGCGCAGGAGCTTTTCGCCCGCGAGCAGGGCGGCTGCAGCATCGGCGCCTATCATCACCTCGGTATCCCGCGCAGTGACGCCATCCTCGCGACAGCCGCGCGTCCCTGCCCGAAGTACGAACTGATACGCCGGCAGCGGCGCCTGGTGGTTGCGCTTGACTGGCACTCGTCGAGCACCCCGTATGACATGGGGAGTGCCGGCTATCCGTCGATCAGCCGCAATAATCGCGCTTTCTACACGGCGCTGCTGCGCCTGGCGCGGGCATTCCCCGGCTGCCATTTCGTCGTCAAGGGGAAGAATACCGATTTTGTGCGGCAGGACTACTATCGCGAGCTGCTGGCGTCACTGACCGCGCTGCCCAATTTTTCCATCGAGTCGCAGCTGCGGGCGTATCGCCCGGCGACGATGATGGCGCAGGCGGACCTGGTTATTGCCTGCCACACCTCGCTGGCGGAGGAAGCGCTGGCCTGCGGCAAGCCGGCAGTGCTGTACAATCCGTTTGCCTACCCGCCGGCGGAACAGGATGCCTTTGCCGCAGCCGGCATCGTCGCCCACAGCGATGCAGAACTGCAGGACCTGCTGACCCGCTGGCAGGCAGGTGACTGGCCTGCACCGGCGGCGCTGGCGGCACTGCGGCAGGAATTCTACGGCGGCGAGGCCGGCGGCGCGGTCGCTGCGGAACTGCGCCGTCTGGCACGGCAACTTCTGGCGGACCCTATCCGGCATGACGGAGGAAGAACATGAGTGTTTTCTTTATCGCGGAAATCGGCATCAATCACAACGGCGACCTGCAGATTGCGAAGCGGATGATCGACATGGCCAGGGAATGCGGCTGCGACGCGGTCAAGTTCCAGAAGCGGACGATCGATGCCGTCTACACGCCGGAACTGCTGGCCAGTCCGCGCGAGAGCCCGTGGGGGACAACGCAGCGCCACCAGAAGGAGGGGCTTGAATTCGGGACGGCGGAATACGACGAGATCGACCGCTACTGCCGGAGTATCGGCCTGCCGTGGTTCGCCTCGGCCTGGGATCCGGCCAGCCAGGAATTCCTGCGCCGCTACGACCTGCCGTACAACAAGCTCGCCTCGGCGATGCTTACCCACGGTGAAATGGTGAACATGATCGCGGCTGAGGGGAAGAAAACCTTCATTTCGACCGGGATGAGCGACTATGCAGTGATTGACGGGGTGGTGGAGGTCTTCCGGCGGAAAAACTGCCCGTTTGCACTGCTGCACTGCGTATCGACCTATCCGTCGGACGACGCGGAATGCAACGTGCGCACGGTGGCGACGCTGCGCGAACGCTACGGCTGCGAAGTGGGCTACAGCGGGCATGAGCGCGGCATCCTCCCCTCCATCCTCGCCGTGGTGTTCGGGGCGACGATTATCGAGCGGCACATCACCCTCGACCGGACGATGTACGGGAGCGACCAGGCGGCGTCACTGGAGAAGAAGGGGATCCAGCTGGTCATCGGCTACAGCCGCGACGTGCCGGCAATCATCGGCGACGGGGTAAAGCAGGTGTCGGAGAAGGAGCGGGCGGTGGCGGCCAAGCTGCGTTACTTCGCGCCGCACGAGGAGTAGACGATGCACTGTACCGGACTGACCACGATCAACGTCGAACTGACCTCGCGCTGCAACAAGGCATGCTGGATGTGCGGCCGGCGCGAACGCGACCGCGAGCGCGGCGACCTCGCCTACGGCGACATGGAATTTGCGCTGGTCGAGCGCATCGCCGCGCAGGTGGAGCCGGGCATGGTGGTACAGCTGCACAACAACGGCGAGCCGCTGCTGTATCCGCGTTTCGGGGAGGCGGCGCGGTTGTTTGCGGCGCGCGGCTGCCTGGTGAACACGGTCAGCAACGGTAAGCTGCTGGTGGAGAAGGCGGACGAAATTGTCGGGGTGCTCGACACGCTGGCCATCTCGGTGTTCGAGAACGACGAAGAGGCGGACGCGCAGTTCCCGGTGATCGAGGAGTTTCTGCGGCGCAAGGAAACGCGGAAACCGTTCACCATGCTGCGCTTTATCGGGCAGGTGAACGAGAACCGCTACGCGGCGCTGCCGGCGCTGCCGATCCGGCGCCTGCTGCATGCGGCGAAGGGGAGCGTCGAGTACCGGCGCCGGAATCCGACCATACCGGAAATCGGCGTCTGCCTTGACTTCCTGCACCACCTGGCCATCGACCGGCACGGCGATGTGTCGGTCTGCGTGCGTTTTGATCCGCAGCGCGAGCTGGTGCTGGGCAGCATCCGTGAACAGACGCTGGCGCAGCTGTGGCAGTCGCCGAAGCGGATGCACATGAAGGAACTGCACTGCGCGGGACGGCGGGGGGAGATTCCCTACTGCGGCGACCGTTGCAGCTACTGGGGGGTGCCCACCGGTGAATAAGGTTATTGCGGTCATCCCGGCCCGCGGCGGATCGAAGCGGGTGCCGGGCAAGAATGTGAAGCTGTTCGGCGGCTATCCGCTGCTCGCCTACGCCATCGCGGCGGCACGCCTGGCACGCACGGTCGAGCGCACCATCGTGTCGACCGACGCGCCCGACATCGCGGCGCTGGCGCGCAGGTACGGGGCGGAGACGCCGTTCCTGCGCCCGGCGGAATTCGCTACGGACAGTTCGGGGGATATCGACTTCGTGCGTCACCTGCTCGACTGGCTGCGCGACCACGAGGGAGGGGAACCGGAGTACCTGGTGCACCTGCGCCCGACGACCCCGCTGCGCGATCCGGAACTGATCGACCGCGCGGTCGGCGACCTGACGGCGCGCCCGGAGGCGACGGCGCTGCGCTCGGTGCATCCGCTGCGCGAGTCGCCCTACAAGCAGTTCGTCATCGAGCACGGCTACCTCGCGGGCATGTTCCCGCACGATCCGCGCCCGGAATACTACAACCTGCCCAACCAGGTATTCCCGCCGGCCTACCAGCCGGACGGGCTCGTTGACGTGCTCAAGACCGACACGGTGCGCCGGCTGGGCGTGCTGCACGGCACGAAAATGCTCGGGTTCGTCGTGCCCGATCCCGGCGAGATCGACACACCGGAGGATTTTGCCTACGTCGAGCACCTGCGCACGCAGCGCGGCAGCGTGCTGCGCGACTGGCTGCAGCAGAACTTCGCCCCGGAGGCACAGTCATGAGCGGCCACGCCATCAGTGAGCGGCCGGTGCGGGTGCCGCGCGTACACACCCGCTACCGCCGTATCGTCACCAGCATTCCCAATCTCGGCACGCTGCGCGTGCTGCGCCGGCTGTCGCGCTGCGAGGCGCGCGCTATGCACGGGCAGCTCCCCGTGCTGTGGGACCGGGCGGAGGGAGCGCAGGTAACGGACGGGTTCGGCAACCGCTGGCTCGATTTCACCTCGACCATTTTCGTTGCCAATACCGGACATGCCAACCCGGCGCTGGTGCGTGCGCTGCAGCGGCAGCTGCGGCAGAAACTGGTGCACACCTACACCTTCGCCAGCGGGATCCGCGCGGCATTTCTCGAGCGGCTGATCGCGTTCTGCCCGGCCCCGCTGGAAAAGGCGTTCCTGCTGTCGAGCGGAACGGAGGCGACGGAATGCGCGGTGAAACTGATGCGCCTGCACGGGCAGCAGACATCGCGACACAAAGTCGGCATCGTCTCGTTCACCGGCGCGATGCACGGACGGACGATGGCGGCGGAGCTGCTCAAGGGAATGCCCGACACGTCGCCGTGGGTGGTGAATCGCGATCCGCAGTTCCACCACCTGCCCTTTCCCTTCCCGTGGAACGAACACGGCGGCGACTGGGGCGCGCAGTTCCGGCGCGATATGCAGGCGCTGCAGCGGCGCGGGGTGCGGGTGGAAAAACTGTGCGGCTTCATGATCGAATCGTACCTCGGCTGGGGCGCCATCATGTACCCGAAGGCGTATATCCGCGCGCTGGTGCGGTTCGCGCGGCAGCACAACCTGCTGGTCTGTTTCGATGAGATCCAGAGCGGCTACGGGCGCACCGGGAAACTCTTCGCCTACGAGCATTACGGCGTACGTCCCGACCTTGTCTGCACCGGCAAGGCGATGAGCGGCGGACTGCCGCTGTCGGCGGTCATCGGTCGCCGGCGTATTCTCGACCTGCCGGGAGTCGGCTCGATGAGCAGCACGCACTCGGCCAACCCGCTCTGCTGTGCCGCCGGACTGGCGACCATTGACGAAATGGAGCGGAAACACCTCGTGCGCGAAAGCGCACGCCGGGGGAAGATCCTGCATGCCGGCCTGCAGCGGCTGCAGCGACAGTACCCGGAACGCATCTGCTGTGTGCTGGGAACGGGGATGGTGGCGGCCCTGATCATATGCGACCCGCGCAGCGGACGGCCTGACGGCGAATTCGCCTCGCGCGTCTGCGAACTGGCGATGCGTAAGGGGCTGCTCATGGTGCATACCGGGCGGGAATCGATCAAGATCGGCCCGCCGCTGACCATTCCCGACGCGGCGCTGCGCGAAGGCATTGCGGTTATCGGCGAATGCTTTGCGGAACTGACGGCCGCCCGGCCGCGGCGGACGCGATGAAGGCGGTGCGACATACCGGCATCGTCGTGCATGACCTGCCGGCAATGCGGGCTTTCTATACGGACCTGCTCGGGCTGCGCGCGGTGCGCGAGGCCGACGAACAGGGACCGTACCTGGCGGAGCTGCTCGGCCTGCCCGGCGGACGCGTCCGCACGGTGAAACTGGCGGCCGACGACGGGTCGCTTGTTGAACTGCTGCACTTCCGCGAACCGGCAGCGTCGCCGGCGGCCGCGAAAAGCCTGACCCGGAACGGGATCACGCATCTGGCTTTCACGGTAGCCGATCTCGCCGGACTGGTCGGCCGCCTGATCGCGGCCGGTTTCGCGCCGGTCTCACCGGTGCAGACCGCGCCTGACGGTGCGGCGCGGGTGGTGTTTGTCTGCGACCCCGAAGGAAACTATCTCGAACTGGTGGAAGAACTGCCGCCGGCGGAGGGATGAATGACGATGCGCTGCCCGTTGTGCAACCACCACGCGACCCAACGCCTGACTGACCGCCTGCGCCACGGCGAACGCCGCCCGGTCTATTACTGCCCGCAATGCGAACTGGGCATGCTGCCCGAGAAGCAGGACCAGCGGAAGCTGAGGGCCTATTACGGCAGCGAGTACCGCCGGACGTTCACCCCGGTGCTGACGCAGGCGACCGACCCGGCGGCGCTCTTTGCCACCTACGCGCCGTTCCAGGCGGAACGGCTGGCGCTGCTGCGTCCGCATCTGACGCGGCGCATGCGCCTGCTCGAGATCGGCTGTTCCGCCGGCATGTTCCTCCACCATGTGCGCCCGCTGGTCCGCGAGGCGGTCGGGGTCGATTACGATGCGGCCTCGGCCCGCTACGCGGCACGCAAATGCCGCTGCCGCGTGCTGACCGACTGCGCCGACGATGAGGTGCTGCGCGACGGGCCGTTTGATGCCGTCTGCCTCTTCCAGACGCTCGAGCATGTCAAGGATCCGGTGGCGTTTATGCGCATGGTCCGCCGGTTCGTGCGGCCGGGCGGCCTGGTGCATGTCGAGGTGCCCAACCTGCGCGATGCGCTGCTGCATCTGTACGACCTGCCGCGCCACCGTCAGTTCTATTTCCACCGGGCGCATCTCTGGTATTTTACGGCGCGCAGCCTGCGCCTGGTCATGCGCGCGGCCGGCTGGTCCGGCCGCATACGGTACACGCAGGATTACAACCTGCTCAACCATCTGCACTGGGCGGACACCGACACCCCGCAGCAGGACTGCCTGGCCGGTCTCTCGGCGCCGCGCCTCCCGCTGCGTTCCACCGCGTCGGCGTCGGTTCGCCGGCAGCTGAACGCGTTCCTTGCCCGCACGGATACGGCGTACCGGCAGCTGCTGATGCGCCTGGGGATGACTGCGAACATGGCGTTTATCGGCAGGGCCCGCTGATGCGGTGCGGACAGCACTGATGAGCGGACACCTGCTCCTTGCCGCCGGCAGCATGCCGGCGGATGCCGGTGCGGACGTGTGCGTGGCGCTGACCCCCGAAGCGATGGCGGCAGCTGACGCAAACGGGCAGCCGTACACGACGCCGGAAACGTATTTCACTTACGCGGAACTGGACGGTTTCATGCGCGAGCAGGACCGCAGCGAATGGTTCTGCGCGCGCCTCGACGCGATACTGGAGGCGGCACTGCCCGAGCGTGACCGCGCGGCGCTCACCCCGGCGGTCGCGCACCGCTACTACTTCAAGCAGCTGTGCGATCCGCTATTCGTCCGGACATTCGAACTGGAACGTGTGCTGCGTGCACTCAAGCCGCAGCAGGTAACCTACCTGGCGGGGGAGGAAACGCACTCAGTGCCGCACCTGTATCACGATCCGGATGCCTACGGTTCGGCTCTCGCGGCACTTGCCGGTCCGGCGGGCATACCGATGCGGCGTGTGGCGGCGGCGCCGGCAGCAGCAGGACCGCTACCGGCAGCCCGGAGGGAAGCCGGCTGGCGGCAGCTGCGGCGCCGCGGGCGGAAGGCGGAAGCCGCGCTGCGCTGCGCTCTGCGCAATCTGCTCAACCGGCAGCGGCAGGGAACGGTCATGACGACACCTGACTGCCGGCTCGGACCGGCAGTGCAGAAACTCGGTTACGCGCTGACGTACCTGCCGGAATGCACGGCGGCGACGATACCGTCAGCGTGGCCCGCCGCCTGGCTGCCCCTGGCGGAACTGCTGGAAGCGGTGCGTCGTGACCGTGAGATTGGCGCCTGGCTGGCCCGGGAGGCTGATCTGTTTCCGCTGCTCGCGCCGGGGTTGCGTCAGTACCTGCAACGCCTGCCGGCACTGCTCGCCTACGCGCGCGCCCTGGCGGCACAACTGACGGCGGAGCGGATCCGCGCGGTGGTGCTCGATTCGTTCAGTGCGGGCGCCGGCGATGCGCGACCACTGGCGGCACACGCGGCGCGGCAGTGCGGCATTCCCTGCGTTTCCGCCCAGCATGGCGCTGACGGTGTGCACGCGCGCCCGTTCCAGACCCACTACCTTGAACTGCCATACGCGACCACCCATCTCGTCTGGGGGGCGCAGGTACGCGACAACCTGCAGCGTGTTTATGCCGCGACGCAGATCGCGGTGTACGGACCGACGCACGGGCGCCTGCAGCCGCAGCCGGCGGCGCCCGGCCGGGCGCCGCTCATCGTCTGCGTGCTGCGCGATTTCCGCTACGAGCATCCGCTCTACGCGTGGGACGACCCGGCCTGGAACTACTCTGCCCGCACCTACTGGCAGTTTGCCGCCGCGCTGGCGGAACAGGTATGCCGCGGACGCGGAGAGTGCCGCGTGGTCATCAAGCTGTACCCCGCGGAACGTCCTGCCGTCGTGCGTCTGTTCCGGGAACGATACGTCACCACTGACGGGCAGGTCGCGGTGGTCAGCAGCGAGGAATCGCTCGAGCGGCTGCTCACGCAGGCCGGACTGCTGGTCTGCGACTGGCTCGGCACCCCGTTTTTCCAGGCTGCACCGCTGCCGTGTTCCATCATCGTGCGCAGCCTGACACGGCATGACCCGGCGGCGGAACGGGCGGCACGCACGCGGGCCGCGTTTCCCGGCAGCGACGCGGAACTCGCGGCACTGCTCGACACGTACTGCCGCACCGGCAGCGTGCCGCGCGAGGGGGAAGACGACCTGTTCGTGCGCGGTTATCTCAACGGCCTGTGTTGCGACCGGCAGACGCTGGCGCGGTCCGTGCGGGGAGACGGCGCATGAACCTTCCCTGCGACTATCCGTTCACCCACTTCGAGGTGAACCACCCCAACGGTGACGTCACCTGCTGCTGCCAGCAGACGCGGGTGCTCGGCAATATCAACCGGCAGAGCGCGACGGAGATCTGGAACGGCGAGGGGTATCGCGACATGCGGCGCCGGTTCCTTGCCGGGGATATCCTGAGTGTCTGCCCGGGCGAATGCCCGGTGCTGCACGGCTGGAAACAGAACGAGCGGCTGGACTGGTACCGCACCCGGCCGATGTCGTCGCCCGTCAGGCGCAATGCGGAACGCAACGAGCAGGAGCAGGCGGACGGTGCGCTGCAGCTGGTGTCGCAGCCGCGCTGGCTGCGCTATGCCGCCTCCTACCGGTGCAACCTGCGCTGCTACCACTGTTTTCAGGCGCAGGACCGCACCGCGCAGGCGGAGCTGCCCGACAGTTTCTTCGCGCAGGCGCGGGCCTGGTTGCCCGCCCTGCAGATGGTCTTTCTCTACGGCGGCGAGCCGCTGCTCGAACCGCGGAACCTGGCGCTGGTGGAGGAGATCGCGGCGCAGGGGGAAGTAGAAGTGCGGCTGTCGCTGATCACCAACGCGGCAGTGCTCAGCGAAGCCTGGCGCAGTGCGCTGGCGCGGGTGCGCCCGGGCATCGTCAGCATGTCGCTCGATACGTGTGATCCGGCGCTGTTCGCGGAACTGCACCCACCGGCACGCTGGGATACGGTGCTGGCCAACGCGCGTTTTCTCGCCGGGTGGGCGCGTGCCCGCGGCGAGACGGCATGCTTCGGCTTCACCATGAACCGGAGGAACTGCGGGGAGCTGCCGGCCTTCGTCGATTTCTGCGCGGCGGAGGGGGCACTGGCGACGTTCCAGCTGGCGCATAACGTATTTCGCGACGCGCGGTTTGCCCGCACCTACGCCCTGCACACGCGCGGTGACTTCCGCCGGCTGCTGCCCCTGCTGCAGGCGGCGCAGGCGCGGGCGCGCGCGCACGGCATGCACGAGACGGAACGCAACCTGGCGGAGTTCATCACGCAGGCGGAAAAGCGCAGCCGCTGGCAGCCGCTGCTGGCGCTGCGGCGGCGCTGGCACCGCTGGCGCCGGCAGCGCGCGGCGATACGCGCAGAGGAAGGTGACCGATGACGGCAGCAAAGGACCGGGAGGCAGTGATGCAGCGGCGGTATGCCCTGCTGCCGGCGCTGCGCGACTATGACCGCCTGACGCTGACCGGCACCCCCTACCTGATGTTTTTCAACCAGCCGGAGTTCCGCTCGGCGGCATGCACCACTGACGCACTCGGCTTCCGCTTCTCCTACGCGGGAGACACGGCTGTTGATTATGCCGGTTTCCGGGCGGCGCCCGGCCGGAAACGCGTGCTGCTGGGCGGATCGACGGCGTTCGGCATCGGGGTGAGCAGCGACCGGCTGACGCTGGCCAGCCGCCTCAACGAAACGGGAGGGCTACTGTGCTGCAACGCGGGGCTGCGCGCCGGCAACAGCACCCAGGAGCTGCTCACCTGCCTGCTGCGGTTCGCCGACATCGACGGTCTCGAGCAGATTATCATTGTCAGCGGTATCAATGATCTCGAACTGCTGCACAGCGCACCGGTATACGGGGGGGACGGCGGCGCGTTCTACTATCAGCAGTCGTGTCCGCTGGCCGGCGCGCCGCTCGAGCACTGGCTTTGGCTCGAACGGCCGGCGTCTGCGCTGCTGCGCGAGCGGAACTGGCAGTGGCTGCGCCGGAAGGCTGCGCACTTCCTGCGCGGGCGCACGCGCTCTCCGCGGGCGGCCGGATCACCCGACGATCTGCAGCGCCTGCTGCGGCGCAACCTCGGCGTGCTGGGCTCGTTTGCGCGGGCGCGCGGCATCGATATCACCTACGTGCTGCAGCCGTTCGCGCTCTGGCTCGACCGCGAACTGTCACCCGAGGAAGCGGAGCTTTTTGCGTTGCTTGATGCCCTGCCGGACAACCCGCTGCGCGACCATGCGGCGGCCATGCGCCGGCAGCGCGGGACGTATACCGCGATGGTGGAGCAGGCGGCCCGGGCGGGCGGGGTGCGGTTTATCGATGCCACCGCGCACTTCAACCGGCCGGGATGGCTGTTTGCCGACCGTGTGCACCTTACTGATGACGGTACCGGGCACCTGGCGGCGCTGCTCAGCGAGGCGGGCCTGTGAGGCGCCGGCTGCGCGCGTTGTGGGCATGGCTGCGCTCGTTCTGGCAGCCCCCTGACGATCCGCCGCAGGACATCTACCCGCTGTGGTGAGGCGCTGGACCAAGATCCACCTGGCGGAGGCACCGCCGCTTCCCGCGAGCACGACCCCGGCCGAGCGCTATGCCCGGCAGATGGGCGGCTACGGGGCTGATGCCGACTGCGCCACGCCGGACACGTTCCTGCGGCGGTATTTTTCCGGGCGGCTGCAGACCTATCACCGGCTGCTGATCCGCCATCTGCGTCCGGGCATGCGGGTGCTCTGCCTCGGCAGCGGGCGCTGCGTCAATGAATTGCTGCTGGCCCGGCACGGCTGCCGGGTCACCGCCTGTGACCTCGCCTACCCGCCCTGCCTGGCACCGTTGCAGGCCGCGTGCCCGGCGCTGGAATTTCGTGCGGCGGACATCACGCGGGAACTGCCGGTCGCTGCCTGCGATGCGGTTGTCGCGCTGAGCGTGTTCTACCATTTCCCGCCGGCGGTGCTGCGGCAGCTGGCACAGCGTATCGCGGCGGCACTCCCGCCGGGCGGCGTACTGCTCTGCGATGTCGGCGGCGCGGCGGACAGCCTGCTGACCCGCCTGCTCGATGAGGTCGTGGTGCCGCTTGACCAGTACTGGTACCGCTATGTACGCCGCGCGCCGGGCTGGCACCTGCAGCGGGAAGTGCTCGGCTACCGCTACACGGACCGGGAAGTGACCGCGATATTCACCGCGGCCGGATTGCAGCTGCAGGACGTGCAGCGGCATGACCACCGGTCGGAGCTGTGGCGCAGCTGGTTCTGCCGCCACCGGCTGCAGGGGACGTCGCGCTGGCGGCCGCTGCTCGAACGGCTCGGGGCGCAGATGCCGTACGTGCGCCTGTTCAGATTCACACGTCCGCATGCAGCTACTCTCACGGCAGGAGCATCATGATGCGACGAATCATTCTCTGGTCGCCGGTTTCCGACGATATGCGCCACTACCTCGCTGCCGGCGGGGCGCGCGGGCTGTTCCTGCCGCCCGTCGGGCTGCTGCTGGTTGCGCAGGAATTGGAACGCGCGGGGTTTGCGGTCACCCTGGTTGACGGCAATTTCGATCTCGACTATCTGCCGCGCCTGGTGCAGCAGGCAGCGGCGCAGCGGGAGGAACTGGTGTTCATCGGCGCCTATCTCGCGCTGCTGCAGCTCAAGGATTTCCGGCAGGCGGCGACCGCCCTGCGCGCGGCGGCGCCGGGAGTGCCGGTGGTGGTCGGCGGGCCGTTCCCGTCGGTGTTTACCGCGGCGGCAGCGGGCAGCCCGCTCATCGACATCTGCTGCACGGGCGACGGCGCCCGGGTGGCGGTTGCCCTGGCCGGGCACCTCGCAGCCGGGCGCGACTGGCGTTCCCTCCCCAACCTGGCCTATGCCGACAGCGGACAGGTGGTGACCACGCCGCGCGAGTGGTTTGACGAGCTCACCGGTGACAATGTCGTGCAGTACGAGCGGTTCTTTCCCGTCGACGAGTACGCCCCGCATTTTTCGCTCTACCTGCCGCCGCGCGACGGGTGGCAGCGCGCGCTGCCGCTGCTCACCGGGCTCGGCTGTTCCTACAAGTGCGCGTTCTGCGAAAATGCCGTGCTCGGACACAAGCACCGCTCGCTGCCGGCGGAGGCGATTGTTGAACGGATGCGGCATTATCACGAGCGATACGGGATCGAGGCGTTCGCCCTGTTCGACGAGGATTTCTTCATCGATCGTGCGCGCCTGCTGCGCTTCATCGAGCTGCTGGAGGCGGCCCGCCTGCCCGTGCGCTGGGGGACGCAGTGCCGGGTCAATTATTTCCGCGACGGCTATATCGACCGTGAACTGCTGCGGCGGCTGGCGGCGGTCGGCTGTGTGCGGCTGTCGATGGGCGTGGAGAGCGGCTCGCCGGCGATGCTCAAACTGCTGCGCAAGCAGATCACCCCGGAACAGGTGCTGGCCGCGGCGGACACAGGCAGCGACTCTCCGATCGTCTTCACGTTCTCGCTGATGATCGGACTGCCCGGGGAAACGCGCGCCGACCTGTTTGCCACCCTCGATCTGATGCTGCAGGCGATGCAGCGCAAGCCGAACTGCCACGTCTCCGCGGTCCATCCGTACTGGGCCTTTCCCGGCACCCCGCTCGCCCGTCTGGCGGAGGAACGCGGCGGCTACTCGGCGCAAGGGCTGTCGCTGGACGAACTAGCCGACCTGTCGCTCGAGGAATACAACCGGCGTATTCTCGGAACGTCGGATGACGCGGCGCGAATGCCGGTGCAGCACTTTCTGACCGTCATGACCATGCCGGCGCAGTACCGCTATTACCGGCACCTGTTCCGGCTGCTGGCATGGTGCGTCCAGCAGCGACGGCGCCGCGGCTGGTATACGGGACTGGCCGACCTGTATCTGCTCTACCGGGGCAAGCAGGCATGGCATTACCTGCACAAGCAGGCCGTGCCGGCCCTGAAACAGGCGGTACGGCGGCTGCTGCGCGGTGAGCGTAAGGAGGGGGTATGAATACCCGGGTCAACGACAACTTTCACCATCTGGGCGGCGATGACGTGCTGCAGCGCGCGGACGCGCGTTTCCGCGAGTACCGCCGGCAATGGCAGGAAAACCCCGATACCTTCACGGTGGCGCCCTACCCGCTGTTTCTTGATATCGAGGTGACCAGCGCCTGCAACCTGCGCTGCCCGTTCTGTGCCACAACCTACCGCGGCGCGAAAATCAGCCGCGGGTTCATGACCGGAGAACTCTACCGGCGCATCATCGACGAGGGAGCGGGTCACGGGCTGTACGGCGCCAAGTTCAACATCCGCGGCGAGCCGCTGCTGCACCCGGAACTGCCGGCGTTTGTCGCCTACGCGAAGCAGCGCGGCCTGCTCGATGTCTACTTCAATACCAATGCGCAACTGCTCGACTACGATTGCGCCCTGCGGCTGATCGATGCCGGGCTCGACCGCATCTCCGTCTCCATCGAGGGGACGACGGCGGCGGTGTACGAGCACTACCGGCCGGGCGGGACCTTCACGCGCCTGCGGGCCAACCTCGAAGGGCTGCTGGCGGCGCGGCGGGCGCGGCAGGTGACACATCCGCGCATACGTATCCAGTCGGTGATGATTCCCGAGCTGGCCGGGGAACTCGCCGCCTATGCCGCGTTCTGGCAGCCCTATGCCGATGAGATCGCCTACCTCGATTACAAGGAAATGAAGGAACGCCGCCGGGGCCTGGCCTGCCACTGGGCCTGTCCGCAGCTCTGGCAGCGCATGGCGGTCTGGTGGGACGGCACGGTGGTTCCGTGCAATCACGATGATGATGCGCGGCTGGCACTCGGCAACGCCGGCACCCATACCCTGCGTGAACTGTGGCACGGCGAAGCGCTGCAGCGGGTGCGGCAGCAGCACCGTGACGGCCTGGCGCACACGGTGCCGGCATGCGACGGCTGCTACCTGCGCGACAGTGAAATCAGCAAGGACGGGAACCGATGCCAGAACCTGTGAACCTGCCGCGCCTGCCCGCGTGGCTTGACCGCGTGGCGCGTATCGACAATGAGGCGCTCGACCGCAGCCGCTTCCTGCGCTGTGACAAGAACGAGAACCTGCTGCCGCTGCCGCCGCGCGCGCTGGCCCGCATCCGACGGGCAATGACCGGCGATTTTCTCGGCTGCTATCCGCAACCGCACCTGCTGCTGCCGCCGCTGGCGCGCTCGCTCGGGCTCACGCCCGACCAGGTGTATCTCACCGCGGGCTCGGATGCGGGAATCAAGGCGGTGTTCGAGGTGCTGGTGCGTCCCGGCGCGCAGATCGTGCTGCCGACACCCTCATACGCGATGTACGGGGTCTATGCGCAGCTCTTCCGCGCCCGGGTGACCGCCATCGCCTGCGATGCGCACCTGCAGCTGCCGCTGGCGGAGGTGCGCCGTGCCATCACCCGGCGGACCGCACTGGTGATTATTGCCAACCCGAACAGTCCGACCGGCACGGCGGTGGAGCGTCATGAACTGCTGCGCCTGGTGCGGTATGCCGGACGTCTCGGTGTGCCCGTACTGGTGGACGAGGCCTATTATCCGTTCCATCCCGAGACGATGGTTCCCCACCTGCGCGCCTGTCCCAACCTGCTGGTGACGCGCACCTTTTCCAAGGCGTACGGACTGGCGGCGGCGCGGCTCGGTTGTGTCGCAGCATCGCCGCGCTTCATCGCCGCCCTGAAAAAATGGCGGCCGATGTATGAGGTGAACGGGCTGGCGGTCATCGCCGGCCTGGCCCTGCTTGCCGAACGGCGTGCCGTGGCGCGCATGGTGCGCGAGACCGTGGCAACGCGGGAATGGCTGTGCCGGCAGCTTGAGCAGGCCGGCCTGCCGGTGCTGCCGTCGGCTGCGAATTTCCTCAATGTGCGGGTCGGGCGCGAACGTGTGCCGGCAGTGCTGCAGCGCCTGCGCCGGCACGGGGTGCTGGCGAAAACATTTTCGGGACATCCGCTGCTGGCGGAATGCGTGCGCATCTCGCTCGGCCCGCGGCGCGACATGGCGCGGGTGGCGCGGTTACTGGCTGCCGGAGGAAAATAACCATGAATATCCTGCTGGTGTTTCCCAACGCGGTGCTGCAGAATCCACCGCCAATGAGCATCGCGCTCTTTACCGCGCTGCTCCGGCCGCTCGGGGTCTCGCTGCACCTGTTTGACACGACACTTTACGACACCGAGGAGCGGACGTCGGACAAGACCAAGGAGCAGCACCTGCAGGTGCGGCCGTTCAGTTTCACGGAACGCAACATCACGCTCAACACGACCGATATGTACGAGGATTTCCGCCACTGCCTGGAGCAGGTGCAGCCCGAACTGATCGCCTTGTCGGCCAACGAGGTGACGTTTCCGACCGGCATGGAGCTGCTGCGTCGCGCCCGCGGTGATGCGGCACTGGCGCGCGCCACGGTCGTGGCAGGCGGGGTGCTGGCCACCTGCGCGCCGGAGTATGTGCTCGGACACGAGGGAATCGATGCGGTGGTGTGCGGCGAAGGAGAAGGGGCGCTTGTCGATATTGTCGGGCGGCTGCAGCGTGGCACCGGCCTGAACGGCATTGCCAATGTCCGGGTGAAGGACCGGGCCACGGGGGCGGTCACCGGCAGCCCGCTGCGCCCGCCGGTTGTGCTTGATGACCTGCCGCTCCCCGACTACAGCCTGTTCGACGAGCGGCGGTTCTACCGGCCGATGGCGGGCAGGGTCTGGCGGCTGTTTCCCGTGGAAAGCAGCCGCGGCTGCCCCTACCGCTGCACCTTCTGCAATTCGCCTTCACTCGAGGAAATGTACCGTGCCGACACCGGGCGCGGGTTCTTCCGGCGCAAATCGGTTGCCCGCCTGGAGCGCGAACTGCGCGACCTCAAGGAGAAGTACGGTGCCGAATATATCTATTTCCTGAGCGACACGCTGCTGGCGATGTCGGACAACGAGTTTGACGAGTTCTGCCGCATGTATGCCGGCATCGGCTTGCCGTTCTGGTGCCAGAATCGCGTCGAGATGGTGACCGAACCGCGCATGCGGCGGCTGAAGGAGATCGGCTGCCACCGCATGTCGGTCGGCATCGAGCACGGCAATGAGGAATTCCGTTTCCGCATGCTCGACAAGCGCATCACGAACGCCGCCATCATCCGCGCGTTCGAGATCCTCGCGCAGGTCGGGATCCCGGCAACCGCGAACAACATCGTCGGGTTCCCCGACGAGACACGCGAACTGGCGATGGATACGGTGCGGCTGAACCGGCAGATACCGTACGATACGGTCAACGCCTACGAATTTACCCCCTTCCGCGGCACCCCGCTGCACCGCTATTGTCTTGAGCGGGGCTATATCAGCGAGGACACGGTGCTTACCTGCATGACCAAGGGAACGGTGCTGCGCATGCCGCAGTTTCCGCCGCAGGACATTGAGGGACTGGTACGCACGTTCGCGCTCTACACCCGGCTGCCGGAGGAACGCTTCCCCGAGATCCGCCGGGCGGAAAACGATGACCGGCTCTTTGCCCGGCTGAGCGCGGAATATCAGAGGCTTCAGTTCGGCAAATGATCACGATTGTCGTCGCCGGTGAGACACTGCCGCCGGACGCACCGCCCGGGCGGACATACTACCTCGGAACATCATGCCCGCCTGCCTGGCGGGAACGCTGCTGTCCGCTGCCGCAGCTGCAGGCAGTCGCACTCGCGCATCGCGACGAGTATATCCGGCAGGCGGCGCAGTGGCTGCCGGAAGACCCGGGGCTGGCCGGGTTCACTTCAATACTGGCGGAAAAACGCTACGCCGGACCGAACCTGTACCACGAGATCTGCTCCCTGCTCGCTGCGGCTGAACTGGTGCGGGACCTGCCGGACGGCGAAACCGTCTGGCTGCTGGCGCCGCACGCCGCACTGGCGCAGACACTTGCCGACTGGCTGCCCCGGACGACGGGACGGAAAGGCCAGGTGCTGCCGGGAAGACAGGCCGGGCGTGTGTCGGGACAGATACGCCGGTTTCTGCGCAGCCGCTGGCGGGAGGCCCGCCGGGTAGTGCATGCCTGGCGGCGGGTACGGCGGATACCGTTGCCGGCGTTGACCGCGCCGGTGCTGGTGCGGACCTGGCTTGACGGGCGTGCAGTGCGGGACGGCAGTTATCATGACAATTACCTGGATGGTGTGGCACCGGCCGGTGATGCGGCCCTGTACTGGGTTGCGGCGGGCAGCGCCGGAGTAAAACTGTGGGAACTGCTGCCCCGCTGCGGCGGCAGGGTGCTGTGTGACGAGCAGTTGCTGACGGCGGCCGACCTGGTGCGGGCTTTCGTGCGCGCCCTCCTGCCGCCGCGCGCGCTGCCTGCGTACCGGTTTGCCGGTATCGACATCACGCGGCTGTGCCGGCGCGCCCTGCATGAGGACTGGCTGAACAACCGTTTCTGCGGGTACCTGCGGCAGCAGCAGGCACTGCGCCGCTACGCGGCGGGCGGCGGGCGCCCGCGCGAGATCTGGTACCCGTGTGAAAACCAGCCGTGGGAAAAGGTGCTGAACCTCACCGCGGCAGAACTGTTCCCCGGTGCCCGGCGCTGCGGATACCAGCATGCGGTCCTCTCACCGCTGTTTGTCAGTTTCTTTGATGCGCGTGAACTGAGCGAGCGCTTTCCCGCGGCCTATCCGCATGTCATACTGAGCGCCTCGCCGGCGGCGACCGCACGGCTGTATGAATGGTTCGGCGACCGGGTGCGCAATGCGCCGGCCTGCCGCTACCGGCATCTCGCCGCGCCGCCGCGGGCAGCAGCGACCGGAGACGGGCTGCTGGTGGCGCTGCCGGCCGATGCGGCGCTGGCGGACGAGGTGCTGCGCCTGCTGGTCGCATGCCGCGATGCGGTCAGCAGTCGCTGCGAGGTGCGGCGCCATCCGGCCTGCGGGGTGCCGCTCGAGCAGCTCCCGCGCTGGCGCGAATTGCGCGACTGGTGCGTGGCGGGCGCGGCGGACGAACCGCTGACCGCGGCACTCGACCGGGCGGCAGTGCTGCTCTATGCCGACTCCACGGTCGGGCTCGAAGCGCTGCACGCGGGGATCCCCGTCATCTGCGTGGGTAATCCGTTTGCGCTCGACTGTGACGTGCTGCCGGCCGCCCTCAAGCGCACGGTCAGCGATGAGGCGGCATTGCGCCAGGCGCTGGCGCAACCATACCTGCCGGTGTTTGCCGAGCGTCGCGCCTTTCTGGCGGCGCAGTTCAATACCGGTCCGGTTGCGACGGAGGAACAATGACGATGCAGGTGCTGCTGGCCGGGCCGCACTGGTACGGCGATATTACGGACTCGGTGGGGCGGGCGCTGCAGCAGGCGGGGGCTCGTGTGGTGCTCCAGTATACCAACCCGCCGGCAGGGATGCGGCCGGGGCGGCTGGCGCGACTGCTGCCGGGCGACGCCGCGCGGCAGCGGCGGGCGCTGCTGGCCGCCAACCATGCGGCCCTGGTCGCCGCCGCGGCAGCGGTCGACCTGGTGCTGGTCGTTGCCGGGGAGAATATCGCAGCAGAGACCGTCGCGGCAATGCGACAGCGCGGCTGCCCCGTAGCCATCTGGCTGATCGACGACCCGTTTGTGCAGTGGCTCGACCCGCCGCGTGCACGCCAGCAGCTGCTGGCAACCCTG
Source organism: uncultured bacterium (assembly GCA_964637655.1). Lineage (GTDB taxonomy): Bacteria > DAOPZR01 > DAOPZR01 > DAOPZR01 > DAOPZR01 > CAZWUZ01. The sequence continues at coordinate 20,346 of CAZWUZ010000002.1, forward strand.
CCGCACTACACGCACCGCTTCGTGTTTGACGATTATTACGTCGACCGTCTGCAGAGTCATTTCGGCGGCAGTAACCGCTCCCTGCCGCTGGCGTATGATCCGGAATTGTACACGGCGCAGGAACGTCCGGCCGCGTACCCGCTGGTGTTTGTCGGCACCGGCTACCCGCAGCGGCGCGAACTGCTGCAGGGGGTGGCGGACCTCGGGCTTGGCCTGTGGGGCGAGGGGTGGCGCGGCATGGAGGCAAACGTGCGCGGCGGCACCACGACACCGCAGCAGACGAACGATATCTATGCGCAGGCGCAGGTCATCATAAACCACAACCACCCGCAATCGGTATGGAGTGTCAACGCGCGCACCTTTGAGGCGCCGGCAACGGGGAAACTGCTGCTGACCGATATGCGGCGCGACCTGTCGCAACTGATGATTCCTGACGTAGAAGTCGTCACCTATGCCGCGCCGGCGGAACTGCGGGAGAAGGCGCAGTACTACCTCGCGCATCCTGACGAAGCGAAACGTGTTGCCGCTGCCGGTGCCGCTCGGGTACAGCGCGAGCATACCTACAGTCATCGCCTGCGCGTGCTGCTGCAGGAGTGCGGCCGTGGCTGAGCGACGTCCGCACCTCTGGCGGCTGCGGCTGGCGGCGCTGGCGACCGGTCTGCTGGCCGCCTATGCGCTGCTGGAACTGGCAGGCGGCATCCTGCTGCTGGCGGAGCAGACCACGCTGGCAAACCCCGCGCTGCGGGAGCAGACGGAGGCGCATGGCCGGCGAATCGCTGACCGCAACGGCTGGCACCTCGCGCCTGACTGCGTGCTGAAAGACGGGGAGGGGATAGCCTACCGTATCAACAATCTCGGGTTCCGCGGTCCGGATGCCGATTTGGCGGGGTTGCGCGAGGACACGCGTGTTGTCATCGGCATCGGCGACTCGTGCATGTACGGTGCCGGCGTGCCGGAACAGGGAACCTTTACCGCGCAGCTGCAGCGCGCGCTGGGGGACTCGACGCCGGTGCTCAACACCGGCATCAGCAGCACCGGGTACGAGGAATACGGGCGGCAGTTGCAATACGTGTACGACGACCTCGGCCTTCGTCCGCGCGCGGTCGTCGTCATGCTCTGCGCCAACGATATCGGCTGGTTTCCGTACACCTACATCGAGATGGCTTACCCGAAGCGCGGGTTGCTGAACATATTGCCGGTGCGGCCGGTGGCGTGGTGGCGCGGCTGGTCGCTGTGGTACCGCGGGTTCGTGCAGACGCGCATTGACCCGCTTCGCCTGCCGCTGCTATCCTACACCGCGGCAGGAGAAATGCCGCCGCGGCTGCGCGCGATGCGTGTGGCGCAGACTTACCGCATGCTTGACGCGGTGCGGCAGATGGATGAACGCTGCCGTGCCGCCGGGACAAAACTGCTGACCTTTGTCCTGCCGTCCGGCTATCAGTATGAGCCGGCCGCGCTGCACGACAATCTGCTTGACGCGGAGCGGTTCGGACAGGAAATGCGCCTGGTGCTGCGCGTGCCGCTGCTTACGCAGGAGCGGCAGGGGATCATGCAGGAACGGAAATGGATGCTCGATTCGGTGCATCCGTCAGCGGAATTTCACGGCGCGATGGCACGGGATGCTGCGCGCTGGCTGCAGGGAGATGAACCATGATTGCTGCGCTGCTGCTGGGCCGCAAGGGGAGCGTCGGCTTCCCCGGCAAAAATCTCCACCCGCTGCTCGGCCGCCCGCTGGTGCTTTACCCGATGCTGGCCGGGCTCAAGGCACAGAGCGTTGACCGCGTCTATGTTTCCACCGATTGCGAAGAAATCATGGCGGTGGCGCGCGCGCACGGAGCCGAAGTCATCGTCCGCCCGCCGGAACTCTGCTCAAAGACCGCGCTCGGGGAGGACGCCTACGCGCACGGCTACCGCGAAATCACCGCTCGCCACGGGGCGGAACCGGAACTGCTGGTGCTGCTGTTCGCCAACGCCGCCACCATACTCGCCGCGACCGTCGACGAGGGGGTGCGGGTGCTGCGCGAGCATCCTGATTACGATTCCGCGGTCAGCGTATCCCGCTACAACATGTGGAGTCCGCTGCGCGCGCGGCGGGAAACGTCCGAGGGGCTGCTGCAGCCGTTCGTGCCGTTTGCCACGTTCGGCGACCCGAAAACGCTCAACTGCGATCGCGACTCGCAGGGCGATGTCTGGTTTGCCGACATGGGGGTTTCAATCGTCCGCGCGCGCTGCCTTGCCAATTTGCAGGAGGGACTGCTGCCGCAGAAATGGATGGGGCAGCGCATCTTCCCGCTCAAGCAGTGGGGCGGGTGCGATGTCGATTACGAATGGCAGCTGCCGGGGGTTGAGTACTGGCTGCGGCAGCACGGGTTCAGCGACAGTGTGACCCCGTACGACGGTAAATGACCGTGACGGAACGCATCCTGGTAACCGGAGCGGACGGCTTCGTCGGGCGTCTGCTCGTGCCGCGGCTCGCGGCTGCCGGATATGATGCGATATCGTGCGATCTCAGGCAGGGTTGCGACCTGACGCAGCCGGGCACGCTCGAACAGTTCCGCGACCGTGCAATACGTACGGTCATCCACCTTGCCGGACTGGTTTTTGTGCCGGCGAGCTGGGGTGACCGCGATGCGTTCATGCGGGTCAACGCCGGCGGCACACAAAACGTGGCAGCGTTCTGCCGTGCCGAGGGGGCGCGCCTGCTGCTGGTCAGCGCCTACGTGTACGGGATACCGCAGTATCTGCCGGTCGACGAGCGCCATCCGGCACAGCCGAACAATCCCTATGCCGTGTCCAAACTGGCAGCGGAAGCGGAAGCGCGTGCCGCGGGGGTGCCGCTCACTATTGTCCGTCCGTTCAATCTCTACGGGCCGGGGCAGGATGAACGCTTCCTGATCCCGTCGCTGGCGGCGCAGGCGCGTGCGGGCGCGGAGATTGCGGTCAACGACCTTGCTCCGCGCCGCGATTACCTGCACGTGGATGACTTCTGCGCGGCGCTGCTTGTCCTGCTGGACGGCGACTGGCCGCAGCCGCGCCTGTTCAATGCCGGCGCCGGCGTGTCGCAAAGCGTCGGTGAAGTTCTGGCTCTGCTCAATGAACTGCGCGGCGGCACCCTGCGCTGGCGGGAACGCGGCATCCGCCGTGCCAACGAGATACCAGATACCGTGGCCGACTGCCGCGCGCTGCAGTCGGTGACCGGCTGGCGTCCGCGCGTGGCGCTGCGCGACGGTCTCGCGGCGCTGCTCAGCGAATGAACATCTGGCCGGCGGTGTTCCGTTCACCGCGCCTGCAGCGCTATCTGCCGGATGCGCTGTTGCGCATGGGCAGCACGCAGCTGCTGCGCGCGCATCTGGCCAGCCCGGGGCGCGGGACGACGGTTGCCCTGCACAACGTGGCGCCGCCGCCGGCAGACAACCGGCTGAACATGGCACTTGCCCCGCGCAATTTCGCGGCGCAGGTGCGCCAGTGGCGGGACACGGCCCGGCTGACCGGTGACCTGCCGCGGGCGGGGGAGGCGCTGCTGACGATTGATGACGCGTCTGCCGGGGTGTTTCGGCATGCGCTGCCGGTGCTGCGGGAATGCGGCGTGCCCGCGGTGCTTTTTGTCGCCCCGTGGTTCATCGGGCGGGCTGAAGCGTTCTGGTGGGATGCGCTCTACCGCTGGCTGGCGACGCTGCCGCGTGACGGCAGCGTGCACGCGTTGGCCGGCGAGACGTTCACGGCCGGGGCCGGACTCGACGTGCCGGCATTGTTCTACCGCCTGCTCGCCCGCCTGTGGGACCGTCCGCCGCAGGAGAACTATGCGAAACTGCAGGCGGCCGGCATCACGACCGCTCCCGCGGATGATGACTGGCGACCGATGACGTGGGGCGAGGTGCGCGCCTGTGCCGCGGCCGGGGTACGTATCGGCTGTCATGGTTTCTCCCATCGGCGGTTTGCGGCACTCGGTGAGACGGCACTGACGGAGGAACTGGCGGCAGCGGAAGCGCTGTTTGCCAGTGAACTGAAAATGAAACCCGACCTGCTGGCGGCGCCGTACGGGGCACCGGGAACGTGGAACGCAACGACAGTCGCGGTAGCACAGCGGCGCGGGTACCGCGCGCTGTTCCTGTACGGTGACCGTCAGGCGGGCGGGGATTTGACAGCCGACCGGATCAGTGTCAGAAATACACCGTACGTGCATCCCAAGACGTACGAAGGGACGGGACTATGAACTGGCAGCGGAAACAGGTGGCGGTGACGGGAGCAGGCGGATTCATCGCCAGCCATCTCGTCGAGGAACTGGCAACGCGCGGGGCACGCGTGCGGGCACTGGTGCGCTACAATTCGCGCAACGATCGCGGCATGCTCGAGCTGCTGCCGGCGGAACTGCGCCGCAGCGTCAGCGTTGTCGCGGGCGATCTGCGCGACCCTGAGGCGATGTATGACCTGCTGGCGGGGTGCGACACGGTGTTTCATCTCGGGGCGATTATCGCCATACCGTATTCCTACGAGCATCCGCGTGAAGTGGTGGAAACGAAC
>CAZWUZ010000002.1:24876-46208 GCA_964637655.1 uncultured bacterium
ACACTGAATGTGCTGCAGGCGGCGCGCCGACACAACCTGCGGCGGGTGGTGCATACCTCGACCAGCGAGGTCTACGGCACCGCGCGGCAGGTACCGATCAGCGAGACACACCCGCTGCAGGGGCAGTCACCATACAGCGCAAGCAAGATCGGCGCGGACAAGATCGCCGAGAGTTTTTACTGCGCCTACGGCCTGCCGGTCGTCACGGTGCGTCCGTTCAACACCTACGGGCCGCGCCAGTCGGCGCGCGCGGTCATCCCGACCATCATCACGCAGTTGCTGGCAGGGAACACGCTGAAACTCGGGTCACTGCATCCCACCCGCGACTTCTGCTATGTCGCGGACACCGTGGCCGGGTTCATTGCCGCGGCCGCGGCGCCGAAGGCGGCGGGTGAGACCATCAACCTCGGCACGGGGCAGGAAATCAGCGTCGGCGACCTGGTGGCGCTTATCGGTGCGCTGCTGGACGTGCAACCGAAAATTGTCTCCGACCGGCAGCGCCGGCGTCCGCAAAAGAGCGAGGTGGAACGCCTGCTTGCCGACAACCGCAAGGCGAAAAAACTGCTCGGCTGGCGGCCGCGGGTGAATTTGCGCGACGGGCTGCTGCAGACCATCGCCTGGCTGCGTGACCATCGGGATCGCTACAAGGCGGGAGAATACAACCGATGAAACGAACGCATGTGCCGCAGGCAGTCATCATGGCGGGCGGACTGGGGAGCCGGCTTGCCCCGCTGACCAAGGTTATCCCCAAGCCGCTGCTCCCCGTCGGTGAACGTTCGGTGCTCGAAATCCAGCTGCAGCACCTGAAGAAGAACGGCTTTCGCGAAGTGTTCCTCGCTCTCAACTACAAGGCGGGGTTGTTCGAGGCCTATTTCGGCGACGGCAGCGCGCTGGGTCTGCGCCTGCAGTACAGCCACGAGGAGAAGCCGCTCGGTACCGCCGGGCCGCTGCGCCTGCTGCGCGACCGCCTCACCGGCCCGTTCCTGCTGGTCAACGGCGATATCCTCACCAACATGAATTACCGCCGCCTGCTGCAGGAACACCGGCGCCAGCGCGCGGATTTCACCGTGGTGACCAAGCAGGTGACGCTGCCGTTGCACTACGGGGTGGTGAAGCACCGCCGGGGTCGGATCCAGGATATCATCGAGAAGCCGTCGCTGACCGCGGAGATCAACGCGGGCATCTACGTCATCGACCCCGCCATGCTGGCATACCTGCCGGCGAAGGGGGCCTGTTCCATGGACTGGTTCATACGCGCGCTGCTGCGCGACCGGCGCCGCCTTGGCGCCCACCTGATGCATGATTACTGGCTCGATATCGGACAGATGGATGACTATCACCGCGCCCAGCAGCTGTTCGTGAAGTAGGAGAAGGAAATGATCAGGCATATCGTGATGTGGCGGCTGCAGGAACAGGCGCACGGCAATGACAGGGCGACCAATGCGCGGCTCATCCGGGAGAAACTCGAGGCGCTGCGCGGGCGCATTCCCGGCCTGCTGGCGATCGAGGTCGGAACTGATTTCTCTGCGACGGAGCAGAGTGCTGATCTCGTCCTGACGACGACCCACGAATCACGCGCGGCGCTTGACGCCTACCAGACGCACACGGAACACCAGGCGGTGGTGCCCTTCATTCGCGCCGCATGCTGCGAACGCCGGGTCGTCGATTACGAGGCCTGAACGGACAGGAGCGGGCAATGGCGTGGCTTATCCTGACGGTGGCGGGACTGTGCGAGGTCGGCTGGGCGGTCGGCCTGAAGTACACCGCCGGGTTCACCAGACTCTGGCCGAGCGTGCTGACGGGCGCGTCAATGCTTGCCAGCGTCTGGCTGCTCGGCCTCGCGGTGAAGACGCTGCCGGTCGGCACCGCCTACGCGGTGCGGGTGGGCATCGGCGCGGTCGGCACGGTGCTGCTCGGCATCGTGCTCTTCCGCGAGCCGGCGACGGCGGCGCGACTGCTCAGCGTGCTGCTCATCGTTGTCGGCATCATCGGTCTGAAACTGTCCTCCCCCGTCTGAATCAGCAGCAGCGCACTCCCTGACAACCGACAGCGAAGCGCATGCCGCGGGCAGCCCGCGGACAGGGAAGGTCTGCCCGGTCGGCGCAGTGGTAGGAGTAGACCGTTGCGGGCAGGGAGGCGACCAGTGCGGCGAGCGCGGCGGGACGCGTATGCACGGTAGGGTCGGTGTCGGGTTCGACCTCGTGAAAGACGAGACCGCAGCCGGAGAACCATGCGTGGCCGAGTTCGGGCCGCCCGAGGCGGGCGGCGAGTCCGGGTGCGTAGCGCGTGTCCCCCGAGAAGCCGACGGTGGCATTCGCGACGGATACTTTCAGGCCGAGCGTGTCGTACGGCAGGCAGTGCAGGTTGCGCCGGCAGGTTATGGCCGCGCCTCCCCAGGGAAACGGGTTTCCCGGAACCAGCGGCAGGAAACGACACCGCTCTGCCAGCGGGTAGCCGGGGAACTGCTGCTGCAGGCAGGCGAAGACCGATGGCGCGGTGAGCAGGTCGGGCCTCCGGCCGCCCGCGTGCAGGTGTTCGAGCAGCGGCAGCAGGCCGCCGCTGTGGTCCTCGTGGTTGTGGGTGACAATGATGCCGTCGATGCTCCCGGCGTCGATGCCGAGCGCGACAAGCGCGCGGCACGGGTAGGCCGGCGGGTCGACCAGCAGCGCCCTGCCGGGCCAGCGCAGCAGGAAACTCGCGGTCTCCTCATGCCAGCCGTTGCCCGCGCCGGCCACCAGCACTTCGAATCCCGACGGGGGCGGCAGCGGTGCCGCAACCGGCGGCAGCACCGGGGGCGGCACCGCCAGCGGCAGGCGGAGCAGTTCGCGGGAGCGTTCGCTGACCGTCAGTTCCGTCGCGGTCTCGCGGATGCAGACCTGCCCGTGGCGCCATTCCCCGGCAGCAGGGGAGAGGAACATCAGTTCCTCGAGCACGGGGGGTTCCGTCAGGCGGTGCTGCGCGTCAAGACCATAGGGGACGGTCAGCGCGAGGAAGGCGCGCAGCGCGTGCAGGCGGTCGGCCGGCCCGAGGTACGTTGTTGCCTGCCGCGACCCGAACAGGTTCTGCCACAGGCAGAACTCCTCGCCGCACCAGGCGTCGCCGTCGCTGTTCACGTCCCGCGGTAGCACCCAGACGACCGGCGCGGGGTGCGGGACAACCTTGTTCATTCCGGGGCAGGTGCCGATGCGGATGGTCCCCGCGGCTGTACGCACGAGATGGGCGCAGCGCGACGGGAAACCAATGCGGGTGACGAGCGGGGAAAGTTCGCTGACCGGCGGGCGCATCAGCGCCGCGGCGGCGGACAGAGGAGCAGCAGTTCCTGCACGCGCGCGAGAAGCGCCGCTACCGGCGCCTGCTCGCACGCGACCGGCGGCAGGGAGAGCAGTTCCTGTAGCGCCCCCTGCAGCGCGCGCAGCAGGATACCGGCGGCGGCGGGGGTGAGACTTTCGTCGTCAAAGTGCCGGCGGATGAGCGTGAACTGCCGCTGCAGGAAGACGATCGCCGGCGTGTGCCGGCGCGGCGGCGGCATGCGCGGCGTCGCGCCTTTGACCACCAGCGGAGTGCGGCGGCGTGCGGTCACGGGCGCGGCAGGTCGACGCGCGTCACCGCGTCGATGGTGACGTCGCTGTAGATGAGCGGCGGCAGTACCGGGGCGCTGTCGCTGAACGAGTAGGCGGAGAGAAATTCGGGCAGCACCTTTTCCGTGAACTGCGCAATGTCGTTGACATGGGCGAGGGCGATGACTTCGCCGGCCGCGACCTTTGCCCCGACCTTTCTCTCCAGCAGGTAGCCGACCGACAGGTCGAGCACCGAGTCCTTGGTGACGCGCCCGGCGCCCAGTGCCTGCGCGCACATCCCCACCTTGAGCGCGTCGATGCCGCTGATATAGCCTGCCTGCGGCGCCTTGACCTCGACGACGTGCGGCGCCCGCGCGAACTTCCCGGGCAGCCGCACGTACGACGGGTCCCCGCCCTGGCATTCAGCCATGCGCGCGAAATTATCGACTGCCGCCCCTGAGGCGATGATGCTGTCGAGTTTCGCCCGCGCCACGCCTGCGTCTGTCGCCAGTTGCGCCATGAGCAGCAGGCGCGTCCCTTCCTGCAGCACCAGCTCCGTGATGTCCGCCGGTCCCTGCCCCTGCAGAATTTCGACTGCCTGCACCATCTCGAGGTTGTTCCCCACCGCGCGCCCGAGCGGCTGGTTCATGTCGCTGATAATAGCCCGCACGTCCTTGCCCAGGTTGACCCCGATCTCGATCATTGATTTCGCCAGGCCGACAGCATCGTCGTACGACTTCATGAAGGCGCCCGCGCCCGTCTTGACGTCGAGCAGCAGCGCGTCCATCCCCTCGGCGAGTTTCTTGCTCATGATGCTTCCGGAGATCAGGTCGATGCTGTCGACGGTGGCGGTAACATCGCGCAGCGCGTACATCAGTTTGTCGGCGGGGGCGATGTCGGGGGTCTGTCCCATGATGACGTAGCCGGCGGTGCGCAGCGCGTGCTCGATCTCGGGGACGGTCAGTTCGACCCTGAACCCGGGAATCCCCTCGAGCTTGTCGAGCGTGCCGCCGGTGTGCCCCAGCCCGCGCCCCGACATCATCGGCACCACGGCGCCGGCGGCGGCGACGAGCGGGCCGAGCGCGAGCGACACCCCGTCGCCGACCCCCCCGGTCGAATGTTTGTCCACCTTGTGTCCCGGGATGGCGGAGAAATCGAGTTTCGTGCCGGAGTTGAGCATGCCGAGCGTCAGGTCGGCGCGCTCGCGCCCGTCGAGTGTGCGGATGAAGACTGCCATGAGGAAGGCGGCCATCTGGTAGTCGGGGATCTCTCCCGCGGTGAATCCGTTGACGACGTGCAGGATCTCCTCGCGGCTGAGCGTGCCGCCGTCGCGTTTTTTCGTGATGATGTCATAAAGGCGCATCGGGCAGGTCCTCCGCCGCGGGATGGCGCAAGCATACCTGCTGCCCGCCGACGCGTCAAGTTTGAGGCATGTGCGTTGTAGCCCCCTCCCGTCAGACCGGACGGTTAGCGATGCGTGGTTTTGCCGAAATGCGGCCGTTACTATGCCGCACAACGCAGCACATTGCCGGTCATCGTTGAAAAAGCACACACGTGGCCCCGTATCGTGCTTGACGATGGAACGGGAAAAGTGATCAGGCAGCTTTTCGTTTGGGCGGCGGAGCCGGTTCCACCAGCGAACGGATGGCGTCACGCTGTTTCTGCCGCAGGCGTCCGCGCGCCATCGCCAGCATGACAATCAACGCCATGCCCATCCGGCAATGCATCTTGTCGATACCACGGATGTGATGCTGCTCGAAGCCGAAGGAGACATCCAGACGGCTGTTGATCCGTTCCACGGCTGTCCGCTGCTTGTAGAGCCGCTTGAACGCATGCGTATGCCGGGCCAGTGGCGTGAACAACCGGCGATCTTTCGCCAGCGGAATACGCACTATCCGTCCGAAGCCGGTCGTTTTCCCGTTGCCACAGAGGTCACGGCCCTCGCAGGTACAGTTGTACGCCGCCGCCGGGCAGCGGTATTTCAGGCAGGCACGTTCCTTTTCGAAGCCCATAAAAGTCATCGGCCGTTCCGTGCCCGTCTCCGGACACAGGCATGACACTTCGCCGTCCTGGTTGTAAACAACGTTATCTGCCTTCGCCAGGTTTACCGAACGCGTCTTTTCTTCCCGCTCCTGCCAGCAATGGCGGTTGTGAATCACCGGCATGATTTCATACTCGTCCCACAGCAGGACGTTATTCTCCGTCGAATCGAATCCGCGGTCCCCCACCAGGGTCTCCGCATTCGCACAAATCTGCGGGTGCCGCTCCCAGTGCTGCTGCAGCAGCACCGGGAGTTGTTCGGTATCAGTCACCTTGGCCGTGGTGATGGTGAACCCCAACGGCAGTTCGTACGTCACGTCAGCCAGCAGATGCACCTTGTAGCCGAACCACCAGATCTCTTTCTTGCGCACCTTCCCGCTGGCATCAACCGTTTCATAATGCTTCGCTCCGTATTCCGCGTCTGTGTCCCGTCGGCCATCACGCCGCCGGTTGTCAGTGCGGTGCCGTGCGGCACTCCAGATGGCTTTCCCGTCCGCACCCAGACGTCGGCCCAGCTGCGGCAGATGCCGGCGCAGGTGTTCCACCTGCTGATGGAACATGGCATCGATTGCTTTCCGTTCCTGTTTCAGTTTGCCGAGGAAGCGGCTGAAGACCCACGACGGCGGCACGGCGGCGACACCGGACGTGGTGGAGAACCCGCACAGGCGCAGCAGATCCCCGTTGCGCAGCAGTTCGCGGCGCAGTTGTTCAACGCTGGCGTGCTGGTACACCAGTCCGGCCAGCAGCGCATTCCACAAGGCGCGGACCGGATAGTCATTCCGCCCCCTGCCGCGGGCGTGTTCCAGTTTGGTCATCAGGGTTTCGTCTTCGATGTTGTCCAGCACCAGCTGCAGGCGGGCAAGGTCTCCCTGCTCATAGACGTCTTGCCAGGTGAAGAGACTCCGTTGTACAATAGCCATGGGTTGATTCCCCTCCCTTTGGGAATGTCCTACGGCGATTGTACCGCAATCTCCGTCGGGAATCAACCCGCTTTTCTCTCGTTTTCCGTCGCTGTAACCGTCTGGGGTGAAAATCCCGGTTTGGCCGGGATCCGCACAGCCTCTCCGTCGGGCATGGTGGGGTAGTTTGCCCTGAAAGTTTTCTGCGGCCTGTCGCTGGTTTTACAGCGCAGATGCCTCAGTTTTTGCCCTGTATATTTCCGGCGGCGGTTATGCTGCCGCTGTGCTTGCACGCTGCCATGCAATATGTTATACGTTTCCCGTTATTGGGAGTCCGGCGTGAGCCGGACAAAGGGGAAACGAAATGGGAGTCGTGTGTCTGGTCCGGGCCGCGGGGGCGGTGTGCCTCCTGCTGTCCGTTGTGTCAGGTGTGTGGGCGGCGGAAGCGCCGCCCGCGGACGCGTTTGCGCTGCTGGCGCAGCAGTTGCAGCAGCAGGCGGCGACCGCGGGGTGCACGGTGGCGTACGTCGTGCATGACCTGCGGCGCGGCGACGCGGTGCATGCCGGCAGGAACATCATCCTGCCGGCGGCGTCGCTGATCAAGGTGCCGGTGCTGGTGGAGGCCTTCGCACAGATCGATGCGGGACTGCTCCGGCCGGATGACACCTTCGTGCTGCGCGAGAGCGACAAGACGGGGGGCTCGGGGATCCTGCGCTACTGCGCGGCGGGGACGGTCTGGACGGCGCGCGACCTTTTGCGCCTGATGATTGTCAAAAGCGACAACACGGCGACCGACATGCTGCTCGCCCGCCTGGGGATGGCGCGGATCAACGCGCGCATGCGCCGGCTCGGGCTGACGGCCACGCGGGTGCGGCGGAAGATCCTCGACTACGCGGCGCTGCGACGCGGCATCGAGAACACGACGACGGCCTACGAAATGGCGCGGCTGCTGCAGCTGATTCACACCGGGCGGGCGGCGTCGCCCGCGTCGTGCCGCGCGATGCTCGATATCCTGCTCGCGCAGGAGTATAACGACCGCATCCCGCGCCTGCTGCCGGCCGGCGTGGCGGTGGCGCACAAGACGGGCACGATGCACCGGCTGACCCACGACGCCGGCATCGTCTACACCCCTGATGGCGGCGCGTTCAGCATCACGGTGCTGGTGCAGGGGCTGGAAGAAACCGGCGGGGAAACGCTGATCGCGCAGCTGGCGCGGCGGGCATACGACTACTTCGCGGCGGCGCCGGCCACGGCGACTGCGGTACGGTAGCGGAAAGGGAATCGGGTATGGCGGAATCTGCGGCAACGGTGACGGCAATGGCGACGGTCGGGGCCCTGCTGCAGCAGACGCGTGCGGCCCGCAACCTGACCCTGGCGCAGGCGGCGGAGGAGACGAAGCTGTCGGTGTCCTTTCTCGCGGCGCTTGAGGCGGACGACTTTGCCGCGCTCCCCGGCGGTTCGTATCCGGCCATCTTCCTGAAAACCTACGCCCGCTTTCTTGAACTCGATGCAGCGGTGCTGCTCAAGCATTACTACGCGCAGGTGCGGGCAACCGACGCGGCGGCGATCGCGGCCACCGCGGCGCAGCAGGCGGGTGACTGGTGGCGCGACCGGCGCGTCATTGCCGGCGCGGCCGTGGCAGCGATACTGGTCGGTATTGCCCTGGTGCTGCCGGCAGAGCAACCGGCGGACGAGCCGGCCCCGTCTCCGGCCCCGGCGGCGGATACCGTCCCGGCCCCGGCGATGACCCTGACTGGCGACTGGCCGGCGCGCGTCGCGGCGGCAGCGACGGCGGCGGAAAAGGAACAGCTGGCGCGCGAACTGCAGCCGCAGGCGGAACAGGCATCCGACCCGCTGGTCGCCGCCGAATTCTACCGGCTGCTGGCGCAGGTGCAGCCGCGCTTCCGCCTCGCCGACACCCTCGACCGGCTGGCGAAGCGCGAGTATGATGCCGGGGCGCAGCGGTTTGTCGCCCGTGACTACGCGGCGGCCCTGCCGCCGCTGCGTCGCGCCACGCTTATCAATCCCGCGGATGCCTATGCGCATTTTCTGCACGGGCGCGCGCTGGAACTGACCGGTGACGTGGCCGGCGCGGAACAGGCCTATCGCGCGGCCATCGCCGGCAACAAGCCGGCATTCGCCCGGTATCACTACTACCTCGCGGCGCTGCTGGAAAAGCGCGGCGATCGCGACGGGGCGCGCGCGGCGCTGCAGGCGTTCCGCGCCGCCGGAGGCGACCGCCGGGCGCCCAATCTTGACGCGGAAGCGGCGAAACTCGCCGCCCGCCTGGCCCAGTAGGGCGCCGCATGGCCGCCCGGCAGCAGCGCCGGTTCTCCCGGCTGCTGCTTGAGGACTGCAGCGCCGCCGGCGGCGCGGGATTCCGGGCAGCGGCCCCGGTGGTGCTTCCTGCCGCCGGACGGCGCGGTAGCGGGCGATGAACGCCGCCCCCCGGCAGCAGCGACGGTTCTCCCGGCTGCTGCGCCCGCTGCTGCTGCATGCGGCCAGTGCCTGCCTGATGGTGGTGGCGGGGGTCTACGCGGCGATGCTGGTGCAGCAGCTGGCGGCGGAACTCTACCGCGACAGCGGCATCGCCTCCTACTCGCCGCACGAGGCGACGCTGGCGCTTGACAACGAGGGGGAGATCATCGCCCGCCTCTACCTCGAAAACCGCGAACTGCTGCGCCTGACCGACGTGCCGCCGCGGGTCATCAACACCTTCCTCGCCACCGAGGACCACACCTTCTACGCGCACCACGGGTTTTCGCCGCGCGGGCTGGCGCGCGCCACGCTGCGCAACCTGCGGGCGGGGCGCACGGTCGAGGGGGCGAGCACCATCACCGAGCAGCTGGCCAAGAACATGATCGGCAACATGGAACAGACGTTCAAGCGCAAGTTCCGCACCATCCTGCTCGCGCTCGAACTGGAACGCCGCCTGACCAAGGACGAGATCCTGGAAAAATATTTCAATCAGATCTATTTCGGCGACGGGGTGTACGGGCTCAAGGCGGCGGCGCGCTTCTATTTCAGCAAGGAGGTGAAGGACCTCACGCTGCTCGAGGCGGCGGCGCTTGCGGGGGTGCCGAAAAATCCCTCGCGCTATTCGCCGTACAGCAACCGCGAGGAATGCCTCGGCCGGGCCCGCGACATTCTCGCCCGCATGCGCCAGCTCAATCTCGTTACCGATGCCGAGCACGCGGCAGCGCTCAACGAGGCGCTGGCGCTCGGGTCACGCGAGATCCTGCGCTACGAGACGCAGGCGCCCTATTTCGTCGAGTATATCCGTCGCGGTCTTGTCGAACAACTCGGCAAGAACCTGCTCTACTCGGGCGGGCTGCGCATCCACACCACGGTCAGCCTGAAGATGCAGCATGCGGCCGAAGAAGCGCTGCTCACCACCACCGACCGGCAGGGAGCGGTGCTCGTCCTCGATCCGCGCAGCGGGCAGATCAAGGCGATGGTCGGCGGGCGCGGCACGCCGGGCGACCAGTACAATCGCGCGGTGCAGGCGCAGCGCCAGCCCGGGTCGGCGTTCAAACCGTTTGTCTACCTGACGGCGCTGATGAAGGGATATACCGCGGCGACCATCCTCAAGGACGAGCCGACGACCTTCCCCGAGTTCGGCAACTGGAAACCGCAGAATTACTCGCGCAATTATATCGGGCCGGTCGCGTTGCAGCGGGCGCTGGAACGTTCGCTCAACATTCCCACCGCCGTGCTCGCCGACCATGTCGGCATCAGCAGTGTCATCGAGACGGCGCAGAAACTCGGCATCGCCTCGCCCCTGCAGCCGGCGCTGTCGCTGGCCCTCGGCGCCGGCGAGGTCAACCTGATGGAAATGACTGCCGCCTACGCGGTCTTTGCCAACGGCGGGGTGCGCTGCGCCCCGTCCGCCATCCGTCACATCACCGACGGCGAGGGCCGCATGCTCGATCAGGTGACGGCGGATGACGGACACGTCATCACGCTCGATTTTGACCGCCCGCGGCACGCGGTGCTCAGTGCCAACCACGCCTATCTCATCACCCATATCCTGCAGGGAGTGATGACCCGAGGGACCGGGGGCGGCAGCAACCTTGCCCGCCCCTGCGCCGGCAAGACGGGCACGACCGACAACGAGAAGAGTGTCTGGTTCATCGGCTATACGCCCGACCTGGTCTGCGGGGTCTATGTCGGCAATGATGACAATACCCCGTTGCGCCGCCGGGGCGGTGCAGCGGTAACCGGGGGCAGCATTCCGGCACCGGTCTGGAAGAAGACGATGACGGCCGCCCTGGCGGGGCGTCCGGCTCTGCAGTTCCAGGTGCCGTCGACGCAGATCGTCTTTCGCGAGGTTTGCACCACCTCGGGGATGCTGGCGGTGGAAGGGTGCCCGGGCGAACGCATGGCGTTCATGGCGGGGACGGAACCGGTGCAGTCGTGTGTTACGTGTCTTGGCAGCGACGGACTGCTGCCGCTCAACGCGGAGGAGATCTTCTATGATGAAATCGGCTGGTAAGTTCGCGCTGGTCATCCTGCTGGCGTTGTGCGTCGTGACGCCGGCGTCCGCGGCGCCGGTACCCGAACTGCGCGGGCGGTTGCTCGATATCTCGGTTGAATACGGGTTTGCCTTCATCAATCTCGGGGTGCCGACCGGGGTGAATATCGGCGACCTGTTCCTCGTCACCGGGGCTGATGGCACACCGCTTGCCCGGGTGCGCGTCAGCAAGGTCTACAACGATTTCTGCGAGGGCGACGTTGTCGAGAAGTTCCAGCCGCACCTGCTGCGCAGCGGTTTGAGCGCCGTGCGCGAAACGGCTGACCGCCAGACTCAGCCGGCGCCCGTGACCCCGGACCCGCCGGTGACGCCGGCACCACCGGTGACGCCGGTGCGGCCGGTGCCCCCCGCGGTGAGCGCGGCGCAGGTGGTGGCGACGCTGCACAAAACCCTGGCGCGCCCCGGCATCGTCGAGCACCCGCTGGCGGTGACAGTCAACGCCGACCGCAAGATCTATTTCCTCGATACGCGCCACCACGCGGTGATGCTGTGGCAGGATATCAATGCCGCGCCGGTGGTGCTCCCGACCGCGCCGGCCGCGACGCTGGGCGGTGGCTACTATTTCGGGAGCGGGCCGGGGCAGTTCGCCTGCCCGTCGGCGATTGCCAGCGATACCGCCGGACTGCTCTATGTCGCGGACGCGTTCAATAACCGCGTGCAGGTGCTCGACCGGGCCGGACGCGTACTGCGTCTTGCCGGCGATGAGGGACTGCCGCTCAACCGTCCGGCCGGACTGGCCGTGCACAGCGGCAGCGGCACACTCTACGTCGCCGAAACGGGGAGCGGACGCATCCGCCAGTTTGCCGCAAACGGTGCCCCGGGGCGGATCTTTTCCGCGCGCGACGGTTCGTTCCGCCCCTACGGGCTCGCGGTCATACAGGAACATCTGTATGCCGCGGACGGGGCGGGGCGGCGCATCGTCGTCTTCAACCGTGCCGGTGACGAGGTGGCTTCGTTCGGGGCGGGCCTGCTGGTGGCGCCGCGCGGGGTTGCCGGCAACGGCGGCGACCTGCTCTTTGTCGCCGACCCGGGCGCGGGCTGCGTCTTTATCTACAACGCCGGCGGGGTGCTGCAGGGGCGTATTGCCGGGCCGGAACTGAACCGCCCGTTCGACGTCGCCTGGCATCCGGAAGGGAAACTGGTGGTTGCCGACCCGGCCACCAATGCCCTGCTGCTCTACAGCGTGGCGCGCGCGACGGCCGCTGCGCGCACGGCCGTCAGCGCGCCGGTTCCTGCAGTACGGCAATGACCGCGTCGGTGACGTCGGCTGACGGATGGCCGAAGAGGAGGTTGCTTTTTTCGATGATGAGCAGGTAGTTCTGCTCGCGCCCGACGCGTTCCACCGCCTGCAGCACGCGCGCCATCAGCGCGGCGGCGGGCGTGGCGGCGGCGGCGGTGGCGGGCGGGGGAGCGAGCAGCGCCTGCAGCGACTCGATGGTGCGCTCGACCGCGGTGGCGGAAGCGGGTGCGTCGAGTTCGCGGATACGCAGGTCGTACCAGTCGGCGCTCAGCGCGCCGAAGGCGGTGCGGATCTCCTCGGGCGAGCCCGCCGGGGAGGGACGCGCGGCGGGAGCGAACGGTACGGCTTGCGCGGAAGCGAGTACGCGGCCGAGATCGACGTAGCCGAGGCGCATGCCGGTGGCAGGCGCGGCGGCAGCCGCGGGGAACGCGGTAAGGCAGCACAGGCAGCAGAGCAGCAGGAAAGAACGCATATTCACCGACCTCCGGTGCCGCGAGTATAGGCAAGAAGGCAGCGGAAGTCAAACGGACGGGAACATGGGCAGGGAAGCGCACAAACGGCGCGGTTGTTTCTGGCAGCTCTTCACGTATGGTGTGGCCGCGGCGTGCTATGCCGTGGTGCTGGGGGCATCCTTCGCGGGGGCACTCTACACCCTGACCGCCTCGGGAGAGATCGTGACGGTACCTGAGGTGGTCGGCAAACTGCGCCCCGAAATCGAGGCGCAGCTCCCCGCCGGGCTGACGCTGCGCGTCATTGACGAGGCCTGCTCGCTCCCCGCCGGGACCATCATCTCGCAGAACCTGCCGCCGGGCCGGACGGTGAAACTGCCGCACCAGCTCGAGGTGCGCGTGTCGCAGGGGAGCGACCAGCGCCCGGTGCCTGACCTCATCAATCTGCCGCTCGAGTATGCCCTGGAACAGCTGGAACGTGACGGGTTGCGGGCGGGAACGGTGCAGGAGGCGGAGATTGACAACTCGCCGGTGCTCGACGGGGCCATTCTCGAAACGCGGCCGCCAGCGGGCACCATGCTTCCGGTGGGGGGCAAGGTCGACCTGACGGTGCGTCGCGAGGCGCGCGAACTGCTCGCCCAGGTGCCCGATCTCGTCGGGCGGCGGCTCAGCGAGATGCAGTCACTCGCTGACGGGTTGGGCCTGCGCGTCGACCGTGTCGACCGCCGGCTTGACTACAACCATCCGGCCGGTACCGTCATCGAGCAGTCACCGGTGCCGGGCACGCCGCTGACCGAGGGGATGCTGCTGCACCTGGTGGTGGCCGACGACGGGAGTGGCATGCCGGCGGCGGCGGCGGGACGGGCGGCGGTGGCGGTCGCGCCGCGCGCGGTGCCGCTCTACTTTGTCGTTCCCCCCGGCGTGGGCAACTACGATGTCCACGTCACGCTCTCCGACGCCAATGGTGATCGCGAGGTCTTCCGCGACAGTTGCGAACCGGGCCGGCGGCTGCTGCTCAATCTTGCGGTCAACGGCAGCGGCTACGCCTACATCTATGTCGGTGGCGAACTCAACAAGGTCGTGCCTCTCTGAGATGATGCTGCCCGCGCGCGCCGTTGCTGTCGTGCAGCTGCGTGCCGGGTCCACCCGCCTGCCCGGCAAAGCGCTGCTGCCGCTCGCCGGCATCCCGCTCGCCGTACAGGTGCTGCGCCGCCTGCGCGCGGTGCCTGACTTCGCGCAGGTGGTTGCCGCGGTGCCCGACCAGGAGGAGGACCGCGTCTTTTTCCGCCTCGCGGCGGAGTGCGGCTGCGTGGCGGTGGCCGGTTCGCGCGACGATGTGCTGGGGCGTTTTCTCATCGCGCTCGACGCCTATCCGGGCGACCCGGTGGTGCGTTTCTGCGGGGATAACCCGCTGCTCGCCACGCAGCTCGTGCCGCATGCGCTGGCGGAACATGCGCGCGCGGAGGCCGACTGGACGGCGCTGACCGGGCTGCCGCTCGGCTGCGGGTTCGAGGTCATCCGCGCGGACGCGCTGCGCCGTGCCGCGGCGGAAGCGACGCTGCCGCATCAGCGCGAGCATGTGACACCCTACCTGCGTGAGCACCCGGAACGCTTCCGCCTGCATCAGCCGCCGTCCCCGGTCGCCTACCCGGCGGGACTGCGCCTGACCGTCGATACCGCCGATGACTACGCGCTGCAGCAGCGCGTCTACGACGCGCTGAGCGTTGACGGCAACGTAGTGGCGCTTGACGAAGCCGTGGCGCTGCTGACACGCAACCCGGAGTGGGCGGCGCTCAATGCCCACGTGCCGCAGAAACCACCGACGAGCGTCGGATGATCTGGCTGCGCGCCGATGCCGATGCCCGCCTCGGGGCGGGCCATCTCGTGCGCATGGTCGAACTGCAGCGGCGCCTCGGCCCGCTGGCGCGGCTGCTGGTCAAGCGCGATCTGCTGGCGACCTGCATCGCGGCGCAGGCCGCGGTCGACTGGTTCGACGCGGGGAAGGTGCCGCTCCCGGACCTGCACGCGGACGACACGGTGGTCTTCGATGTCAAGCATCTGCCCGCGGCCGCCGTGCAGGCGGTGCGTGCCGCCGGCGCGCGTGCGGTGGTTATCGAGGATGACGGCAGCGCGGGACGCAAGGCCGACCTGCTCGTCGACTGCAACCGCCTGCCCGACGAGGCGGAAAACCCGCAGCGCGAATGGTTCGGGCCGAAGTATCCGCTGTTGCGCGGCAATGTCGTGCAGTTGCGGCGCGCGCCGCAGCAGAAGAAGCCGCATCATGTGGTCATTGCGCTCGGCGGCGGCGATGCCGGACCGCTGGCGGTGACGCTGGCCAACCACCTGCAGCAGGCGCGCCTGCGCCTCAGCATCCTCGCTGGCTGGGGGGAGAGTCAGCAGCCGTCGTTGCCGCGCGGGGTCGAGTGGCAGCGCGCCACCCCGCATGCACTCACGCTGCTGTCGTCCGCGGATGTGCTGGTCTGTGCCGGCGGCGTCACGATGTGGGAGGGGTTCTGCCTCGGGCGCACGGTGGTAGTGCTGCCGCGCAGCGCGGAACAGGAACGCAACGCGCGCCGGCAGGACACATTCGCCTTTACCGCGCCGGCCGGCGATGTCAGCACTGCGGCGGCACTCGTGCAGGAGTGCGTGCGCGTTCCCGCGCTCGCCTATCAACGCGCGCGCGCGGCGTATGAGACGGTTGACGGCCATGGCCTTGACCGTCTCGAAGAGTGGCTGGTATCCCTCCACGGTCGCACCTGACGGGTTGTGTAAAAAAAGAAACACCCGCAATAAGGGAAAACACTAAGCCGATATAGCAAGGGATAGCGATTGCAAGTTGGCGCTGATAATCAGGTGTGTTGCAACAGATGCATGCAATTATTTGACAGCAGAATACCGGATACATAAAATAGTTGCATGTCCAATGAACAGGTTTTGACCTGACGTGTGGCCTGCCATTGATGCGTCCTGAAACGGCGGGCACTGCGCGCCCGTTCGGGCTGTGGTGTACGCTGTTCTTCGTGCTCGTACTCTGCTGGGGGATTCCGGTCCCGGCCGCGGCGCTCACCTGGAGTACCGGCACGCCGCTGCCGTTCACGCTGGTCTCTGCCGCCTCGGTCAAACTGGGTGACACGCTCTACGTGGTGGCCGGTACTGCCAATGGCATTGAAACCGGGGCGGTCTGGGGCTACAGTCCCGCGCGCGGCTGGGTGTCCGGCGGCGCCTTGCCGTACACATGCAAACGTGTCGCTGCTGCCGCCTACGGCAGCGAGACCATATTCGTCGCCGGCGGCACCATCAACATCACTGACACGGCGGCGTTCACCGCCTTCAACGTGCGCACGGGCGCGAGTGTCTCCTATACGCCGCTGCCGGCGACGCTGAGCCGCGGCGTGGCGGTGGTATTCGGCGACACGCTCTATATCATTGGCGGCAGGTTCAATGCCAGCAGCGGCTACGATACGGTTTATTCCTACTACCTGCCGCAGGGCCCGACGGGCATGTGGCGGGAGAATGCCATTGCGCACCTCATTGACGGGCGCGAGCAGCATGTCGCGTTTGTTGCCAACAACGGCATCTACCTCGCCGGCGGCTTTCGCAGCGTCGGGGCTGCGACCGTTGGCAGTATGTACTTCTACAATTTCGGCGGCGACACGTGGCTGACCCGCCCGGCCATGCCGCAGCCGCGCGAACAGGCGGGCTGGGCGCAGACCGCCGACACGGTCTATGTCATCGCCGGCACGTCGGACGGAATTGATTCGGTCCCCACGGTCTATGCCTTCCGCCTTGCGGCCGAGGCATGGACCACCGAAACCTCCCTGCCGGCGGCGCGCAAACTGCTTGTTGGCGGCGCGCTGGGCGACACCATCTACGCCGTCGGCGGCATGAACAGCGTTTCGCTCGCTTCGGTCGACGCTGCCGGTGTCCCGGCGCCTGCGGCCGGCTTCAGCGACGGCGGCAGCGTGACGGTCTTTGTCAGCAACCTTGGCGACAGCAGCAACCCGGTGAGCGGCGATACCACATCCGCGTTCGGCGGCATCAGCGAGGCGATGGCCGCGCTCGACCCGGCGAACGGGGTCGATACGATCATTGTCTATAGCTACTACGATCCCGCGTCACCGGGGGATGATTCATATACGCTGACCGTTCCCGTCTATTGCGACACTGGCGTTACCCTGACTTCGTATTTCGCGCTGTACGGTCAGGACACCGGTGGTGGCGCCGATACGTGGGCGAAGATAAGTCACAACAGCGATACGACGGTGATCCGGGCCACGCCGGGCGAGAATATCACCATCCGCGGGTTCATTCTCGACGGCGGCATCGGCAAGTATACCGGCACGAACCATTATGCGCTGAGCGTTTCGCGCGGCTGCCTGATCGAACAGGTGGAGCTGTACGGTTTCTTCCGCGCCTTCTCCATCGGGGGCGGCAACACCGTCAGCCAGGTCTATTCGCACGATAATGAGGACAACGCGGTCTGGACGAATTCCGGCGCCGGGAGCACCTCCTTCAGCAATTGCAGCTTCAGTAATGAGGGGAAGAAGGCGTTCTATTTTGTCGCCGGGGCGAGCGGTCACACGGTAAGCAATACGGTTATGGAAAATTGCGAGGCGGGGGTCTGGGCGGTCGCCACCGCGGATAACAATTCATTCATCGGCAATTCGATTGCCGGCAGCAGCGACATCGGTATGTACATCGAAGGTGACAATAGCAGGGTCTCATCCAACCGGATCGCGGGCAATGGCGCCGGCGGTTTCGAGTTTGCCGGAACGACCACGGGCTATTTGCAGCAGAATGATATTGTCAACAATGACAGCTACGCCATTTCGCTGACCGGGACACTGAGCGGCATCGCGATCAACCGTAATAATATCGCGCCGTCAACCGCCCTGCCCGACAGCGGCATATACGCTGACGCCACTGGCAGCGATACCTTCGACCTGCTGCGCAACTACTGGCATACGACGAACGAGGATTCTATAGCCGGCTGGCTGCACGGCAGCAGCGCCGACTCCATCGCGTGGTACCCGTATCGGCTCGGCAGGGTCGACACCGCGGCGGGCGCCGACACCGTGGCGCCCGCCAGTCCGTCCGGCCTGGCGGCGGACACGTCGACGGGCGGTCAGCTTACCCTGACCTGGACCGGGGTGACGTTGAACGAGGATGGTTCGGCCTGCGCCGACCTCGCCGCCTACAACGTCTACCGCTGTACCGCGGCCCTGGCGCCGGTGGCGGACTGGAAGGCGGTGTACCTTGGCAGTTCGCCGGATACCATGTACGTCGACACGATGGTGATGGCAGGCGTGACCTACTGCTACCGGGTAACCGCCTACGACAACCACAGCCCGTGGGAAAACGAGAGCTTCTTCAGCGACACGGTCACTGTGACCGCGGCCGCAATTGACACCTTCGGTCCGAACCAGTGGTACGTCAGCACCGCGGGTGATACCGCCAACGACGGACTGACGTGGGGGACGGCGAAACGCTACCTCGGCAACCTCCTGCGCGGGTCATGCAATCAGGCCGGCCCGATTCTCCTGACACAGGGTGACACCGTCAACCTCGGGGCGGGCACCTGGAGCGAGACAGTGAGCATCGGCACCCACTACGTTGCGCTGGTCGGCCAGGACTCGGCAGCGACGAGTATCGATCTGCTGGACAGCAGTGCGCCGGGCAAGCCGGCCGCGATTACCGCGACCGGCGTCATCGGTGCCACCATCGCCAATCTGCAGGTGGGTAATGCCGCGTATGGCATTCTGCTCAATAACGCTGACAATGCAATGGTCAGCGCGGTCACGGTCGGAAACTGCCTGTACAACGGTGTGCGTATCTATATCGGGGCGGACAGTGCCGTACTCAGCAACTGTCACCTCGACGGCGCGGGTGAAGATGCGCTGCTGATCTTCGCGGCCGGCGGCGCGCTTGTCGACCGCTGTCGCATCGAAAACGCGCTGCAGTCCGGCATCGAAATCAACGGGGCGACAGGCGCAACCATTGACCACAGCAGTATCTCCGGCAACGCGGCAAGCGGAGTGTTCCTGCTCAATGCTTCGGGTTGCCGCGTGACCGGCAATGACATTTCCGGGAACACGATGCGCGGTATCTCGCTGCAGGGTGGCAGCGGCAGCAACAACAACAGCATCCGGCATAACCGGATAACCGGCAACACGGGAGTGTTCGGCTACGGCATTCAACTTGCCGCACCTGCCAGTGGCAATGAAATCGTCGCCAACGAAATCAGCGGCAACGACGCCTATGCAGTGTTCTGCGAGGGCCAGCCCGGCCCCAACACGGTTACGCGCAACCTGTTGCTGGCTGCCACGGGGACTGATTCCGGGTTGCTGTGTGACGGTGGCGATGCCCAGAACTTCAGTCGCAACTGGTGGGGAACAACAGATTCCGCCGTGCTGCGCGCTCAGTTGCACGGCAGCGGGGCCGATTCCGTCATGTATACGCCATGGCGTCTCGGGCCGGCGGACACGGCGGCAGGTGCCGATACGATCGCGCCGCGCGCGCCGGATACTGTGGCTGCGACCGGCGGCAGCAACATCACCTTGACTTGGAGCACCGCGACCACGAATGAAGAAGCGGGCGGCGCGCTGATTGACCTTGCCGGCTACCGGGTCTATCGCAGCACGACCTCCGGCACCTCATACTGGGCGACCATCGGCGGGGCGGCCGGCACCAGCTATACCGACTCCACCGCCACGGCCGGAATGACCTACTACTACCGGGTCACCGCTTACGACAACCACAGCCCGTGGCCGAACGAGTCCTTCTACAGCGACAGCATCGCCTCGGGCATGGCGGCTGACACTACCGGCCCGAACAACTGGTACGTAAATATCACCACGGGTGATACTGCCAACGACGGCTTGTCGGCCGGATTTGCGAAAAAATACATCAGCAATATCACGCTCGGTACGCTGCGCCAGACGGGAAGTTCGCTCCTGAGCGCGGGCGACACGGTCAACATCGCGAACGGGACCTACAGCGAAACGGTGGTAATAGACGCTGACAGCGTGACGCTGTCGGGTGCGGGCTATGTTTCGACGCAAATCCGGTCGGCGGGCAAGGGCAATGTTATCATGGCGACGAACCGCAGCGGCCTGCGCTTCCGGGCTTTGGCCGTGAGCATCCCCCAGGCGGCCAGCACGGGCATTCGTCTTGATACGGTTGCTTTTGCCGAAGTCAGCGGATGCAGTATCGGCAATTGCGGCAGCAACGGCATCCTGTTCAACAACTGCGCATGGGGACTAGTATATAACAACCTGTTCGATTCCAATAACGCCAGCCATGTCACCTTGAGCGGCATGTTCACGGTGAACACGCGGGTTGATTCCAATACGATGCGCAACGCGAAGACCTATGCGGTGTATTTGAACTACGCCAACAATGACACGATAAGTAACAACCTTATCGAAGGCAGCCAGTCACACGCGCTCTGGTTGCTGAATGCCGATACCAATTGCATTATCGGGAATCGCGTTTATAACGGCGGCCCGGCCGCCTACGGTCTGCGCCTCGCCACATCACTGAAAAATTATATCCACGATAATGATTTTGATTCACAGGTCATGGCCCATGTTTACATCGGATCAGCCAACAACGTCATCGATTCGAACCTGCTCCGCAACGGTCTGGCTGAAGGCATCAGTCTGGTCGCTGATTCGAACACGGTTTCCGGCAACCGCATCATCAATAACGCGGTGCACGCAGTGTACCTGAGCGGGGCCGACACCACGGTCGTGACCGGCAACTTTATGCAGAACAATCGCGGCAGCGCGCTGTATATCAGCGGCGCTTATTGCAACCGGGGGTATGACAACAATTGCGACTCCAACGCCGCCGCGCAGATAGTCCTGACCGGGGCGGCGAGCATCGGCAACACCATTGATTCGAACCTGCTGACGAACGGCGACTCGTACGGCATCTACACGGATGCCGACTCGAATACCTTCAGCAATAACCGGATTCTGAACAGCCGGTCGCACGGCATCTACTGCAGTTTGGCGGACACCAACCAGATCGCCGGCAATTACATTTACAATTCGTGGGCCAACGCCTACGGACTGTATTTCGTCAGCGCGAAAGATAATTACGTGTACAATAATGCCATAGACTCGACCGCCAGCGACGGGATATATGTATTTAGTACCGCAGTGAACAATAAATTTGATTCTAACCTGGTGACGAACGGCATAATGCGCGGGATATATACGACCGCGGACTCGAACACTTATTGCAATAACCGCATGTTAAACAATAAGAGCTACGGCATCTATTTTGCCGGAGCGGACTCGAATACGGTGGTCGGTAATTACATCTATAATTCCTGGAACAGCGTGGACGGGATATGGCTGAGCGGCGCGAATGCGAATTATGTTTTCAATAACTGGGTCGACTCCAGTTCGAGCAACAACATATTCGTCAACAGCACCTCGCAGAATAATATTATTGATTCGAATCTGGCCACCAACAGCGGGTGGAGCGGAATTTCCACGATATCCGACTCCAATGTCTTCAGCAACAACCGGGTGACCGGCAGCCATACCTACGGTATCTATCTTAACGGGGCGGATTCGAGTACGGTCAGCGGCAATATCGTGA
>CAZWUZ010000003.1:0-7167 GCA_964637655.1 uncultured bacterium
CCCTCCTGGCGGCAGCGACACGGCCCGCCTCCTTACCCGCGCTTGGTCGCTGCCTCCGCCCTCCTGGCGGCAGCGACACGGCCCGCCTCCTTACCCGCGCTTGGTCGCTGCCTCCGCCCTCCTGGCGGCAGCGACACGGCCCGCCTCCTTACCCGCGCTTGGTCGCTGCCTTTGCCCTCCTGGCGGCAGCGACACGGCGCGCCTCCTGCGCTTGACTTTCCCGACGGGAAGCAGTATCCTTGCGGGCACACAAACGGAGAGAGCCCATGCTGAAGAAATTTGCCACCCTCAAGGGGAAAAGCGTCGCGCAGATTGCCGCCGCCACCCGCATCAAGCCCGCCCTGGTCCAGAAAAACCGCCGCATCATCTGCGACATTTTCGAACTGCCCAAGGTCGACCTGCACGTGCATATCGGCGGTTCGCTGCGCGTCGAAACAATTATCGAACTCGCGCAGCAGCAGGGGATCAAACTGCCCACCACCACTCCCGCCAAGCTTCGGGCCCTCTGCAGTCGCGACAGTTATCCCAACCTCGAGGGCTACCTCAAGTATTTTCCGCTGATGGAGTCGGTGCTGCAGGAGCCCGCCGCGCTCGAACGCGGCGCATACGAAGTCGCCATGGACATGGCGGCGGAGAACGTCTGCTACTGCGAACTGCGCTTTGCCCCGATGAACTACACGCACAAGGGCATGCGCCCGCACGAGGTGGTGCAGGCGGTCGCGCGCGGACTCGACCGGGCGCAGGAAGAGACCGGGATCGTCGCCAACATGATCCTCTGCGCCCTGCGCATCTACAACCGGAACATGACCCCCTACCACAAGAAAATGGCGGCTTTCTTTTCCTGCTTCAACAACAAGCAGCTGGCGCAGGAAGTGGCGCGCAACACCGCGGTACTGGCAGTCAACGCGCGCAAGGTGGACAATATCCGCCGCGTCGTCGGCTTTGATATCGCCGGCCCCGAGGAGGGCTACCCGGCCAAGAACTTCGTCGAAGCGTTCAAGCTGATCACCAAGGCGGGACTCTACAACACCTGCCACGCGGGCGAGGGGTTCGGCTGGGAGAGCATCAAGCAGGCGCTGGTCGACTGCAACGTCGACCGCATCGGGCACGGCACCAACCTGCTGCACAACGAGACGCTGCTCGAATACTGCGCCGGCATGCGCCGCGTCCCCATCGAGGTCTGCCTGACCAGCAACGCGCAGACCTGCCCCGACCTCGCCGACCTGGACCGGCATCCGCTGCGCGAGTTCCGCCGCCACAATCTGCGTGTCATCCTCTGCACCGACAACCGCCTGGTTTCGAACACCACCAAGACCAAGGAGGATTTTCTCGCCCACCGGCACCATGATTTTTCGCTGGCTGACCTGGTAACGACGGAAATCAACGGGCTGAAGAGCGCCTTCATGCACTCACAGACGCGGCGCGAACTCATTCCCGACTTCATCTCCTACGTCAAGCGACGCTACCGCCTCGACTTCTGATACTCAAGCTCGCCCACCCGACGATCAACGTCACGCGCCTTCTCGTGGCGCTGTTTC
Organism: uncultured bacterium; assembly: GCA_964637655.1. Classification (GTDB taxonomy): domain Bacteria; phylum DAOPZR01; class DAOPZR01; order DAOPZR01; family DAOPZR01; genus CAZWUZ01. The sequence continues at coordinate 1,539 of CAZWUZ010000003.1, forward strand.
TGCTCGCGTTTGTCGCCGCGGCCGGCGTGCTCGGGTACATGCGCATCGAGAGCTACAGTTTTCTCGAGGCGCTGTACATGACGGTCATCACCCTGGCCACTATCGGCTTCCGCGAGATCCGGCCCCTCTCCGAGGCAGGGATGATATTCACCATCCTGCTGGTCCTCTTCGGCATCGGGGTCGCCACCTACTGTCTTTCGACCATCGTCGCGTTTGTCGCCGACGGCCATCTCAACAGCATCGTCAGAAAACGGAGGCTTGCGCGCAAAATGCAACGGCACAAGGACCATTTCATCGTCTGCGGCGGCGGCCAGCTGGGCAGCCATGTCATCGAGGAGTTGCGCCAGGCGGGCACCGACCTGGTGGTGATCGAGCGGGACGAGGCGGCGGCCGAGCGCCTGCGCCTGCAGTACGGCGAGGAACTGCTCATCGAGGTGGCCGACGCGACCAAAAAAGAATCCCTGCTGCGCGCGGGCATCGAGCGCGCCAAAGGGGTCATCTGCACGCTGTCGCACGACGCCGACAACATCTACCTGATTCTCACCGCCAAGGACCTGCGCCCGGACATCTACATTGTCAGCACCTGTTATGATCCCGAGGCCGAGGCGAAGGTTTACAAGTCGGGCGCCGACAAGGTCATCATGCCTAAGGTGCTGGCCGGCATCCGCCTCGCCTCGTACATCCTGCGCCCCGCGATCTGCTCGTTCATCGATGTCATCACCCGCGCCGAGGACGTTTCGCTGCGTCTCGAGGAGATTGCCATCCCTCCGGAGTCACATCTCGCCGGCAAGACCCTGCGTGATTCGCGCATCACCCAGCACACGCACACCATCGTCGTCGCCATCAAGCGTCCGGACGGGCAGTTGATTGCCAACCCGCTGTCGCCCACCGTGCTGCAGGCGAATGATGCGCTCATCATCCTCGGCGACGAAGAGCACGTCGCCAAGATGCGGCGCTACATCAGCAATCCCGAAATTTAGCGCCCGGCCGGCATTCGCGCCCGCGCCACGTCTCAGGCCTGCGGCCGCGCCCGCGCCGCATCCCAGTCGGCCACCGCGCGTTTCGCCTGCCCGGCGCGCGTGAACAGTCCCAGGTGGCGCATCCAGTCACCCGCGGCGGCGAAGGCGGCGGCGTCCGCCATGGTCGACGGCAGTTCTGCCGTGTCCATCGTCGCTGTCCAGATGAGCAGGCGCAAACCGTTGTTGTCCGCCTGTACCAGCAGGCGACGCAGGTATTCCGCCTGCGCCGCGTCACCGTCGGCGGTCGGCCACGACGTCTCAAATATTCCCCACTGACTGCCCGTGCTTTCCTGCAGGCGACGGGCGACGGCGAAATAACCGTCCGGCAGTTCGCCATCGTGCACTCCACCCAGATGCGGATAGACCGACAGCCCGAGCAGGTCAAGAGCACCGGTCAGCGCGCGCAGCGGTGCTTCTTCCGGTCCGCCGGGCCAGTGCGGATCACGTCCCGTTAGCAGTTCGTACTGGAACGTTACCAGTGCCGTCGTGCCTGACGGCAGCACCGCCCGGACGCGGCGGAAGAGGGCAACGAACGCGGCAAAGTCGTCCGGCTGCAGCCGCGCGTAGTAATTCACTTCGACCCCGAGCACGAGATAAGCCGGCTGGTAGCGCCTCACCAGTTCCTGTGCGTCGCGCAGGAACACCGCCTGCACCGCGGTATCGCTGAACCGCCAGTCGTCGCCGCCGGCCAGGGCGCGGCGCGACGGGTCCTGCCAGTCGAGCGCGATAACCAGCGGGCGGTTGTGTTCGCGGGCGATACCGCTGATCCACGCCGCCTGCTGCACCGCGTCACTGCCCGGATACCACGGTACCTGCACCTGCAGCACATCACTGTGCGCCAGGGTCAGCCCCACGCCGAGTGGCGCAAGCCGTTCCGCCTCCGCGGCGTCACGCCACGGCGGCCAGAACGTCATCCCCATGGCAAACGGGCGCAGATCGCTGGACACCGGGCGATAACAGGCAGCAAGGATAACGAGCAGGCACGCAGCGGCGAGCAACCGCCGGCGGTTCAGGTCAGGCAGGCGGCGGCCCGGAGACAGCATCGCGTTTCGCCAGCAGGTCGGTAATGCGCAGGACGAGTTTGACCGGATCAACCGGCTTGACCATGTAGTCAGTCGCCCCGAGCTGCCGGACCCGCAGTACATCCTCATGTTTCGTACTCGTGGAAATGATGATGACGGGAATGCGGGCGGCCTGAATATCCTGCCTGAGGTTTTCCAGCACGGTAAACCCGTCCACCTCGGGCATGTAGAGATCGAGCAGGATGAGGTCGGGCGGCGTTCCGGTCAGCGCGCGCACCAGCGCCTCGCGCCCGTTTTCCGCCTCGTGCACGGTATGCCCGTGCGCGCGCAACGTCTGGCTCAGCTTGGCGCGGATCAGCCGCGTATCGTCGGCAATGAGGATGGTCGCCATCGTCTATTCCAGGGCGTGGATGCCGCCGTCGGCGGCAACGCGAGTGCCCGTGCGGCGCGAGTAGCCATCGAGCATGCCGATGATGCGCGCACGCGTCGTGTCATCCGGCAGCAGCGGGATATAGCAGTTGCCCGGCCCGTCCTTGTCGCGCAGCGGGATGATCTGCGCCTCCGCCACGCGCTTATCGCGGATGGTGACGCGCAGCAGCCCGGTATCGCGGAAACTGCGCCCGGAATGCCCGAACAGGAAATTGCCCATGCTGTAGGCGATGAGGCCGCGCCCGCGCCGTTCAAACCCGAGAATACAGTGCGGGTGATGACCGTGCACGATGTCGGCGCCGGCATCGATGGCTGCCCGCGCCGCAGACGTCTGCCGTTCCGTCAGTTCCTGCCGTTCGATTCCCATGTGGAGGGAAACGATGACGATGTCGGCCCCGTGCTCCGCACGGGCGGCGGCGCTGCTGCGCTGCAGCAGTTCCGGCGTCGGGCGATTGACATACGGGGCCACTTCCGCGGGGACCACGTCGTTGAAGGCGAGAAAAGCGACGGTAACCCCGTTGCGCGCCAGCAGCACCGGGCGCAGCGCCTCCGCGCGGGTCAGCCCCGCACCGGTGTAGGGGATGCCGGCCGCTGCGAAATGCCGCAGGGTTTCCGCAAACGCCGCCGGCCCGAAATCACCGACATGGTTGTTGCCCAGCGTCACCGCGTCGATGCCGAGCCGGCGCAGAAATGTCAGCCGGTCCGGGGTAGCGCGGAACGCATACGGCTTCGACGGGTGGCGGCTGCCGCCGGTGGCTACCGGGCACTCGAAATTCGCGAAGGTCAGGTCTGCATCCCGGACGAGTGCCACGACCCGGTCGAACCCGTAGGGCGGGTCATCGCCGAGCAGTGCTTCCGGCACTTCCGCCGGCTGCACGTCGCCGATCAGGTTGATGGTGAGTGTCCCGTCAACTGCCGTCGGGACAACCGTCACTGCCCGGGCGGTGGCGCTGCTGTCGTCGCTAACCGGCGGGGCAACGACCGTCAGCGTACCGACCGCCGCTTCGACCGCCGCCATGGTCTCCAGCGGCGTCGTCGCCGCGGTGTCGTCGGCGGTCGCGCGCACGATGGCCACACCGCTCCCCCGCAGCAACGCGAGCACGATCAACCAGCCCGGACGGAACCCGCGACGCGACCGCCGCGGCGAAAACACCTGCATCAGCACTCCCCTCCCGCACTCATCGCGCGTCAGTATACCGCATTTTCACCGGCCCGTCACCCGCCCGCGCCAGGTAAGGTGCGTGCGCCCCTGCTTTTCCTCCAGGGTAAACGTGTCGCCCGCGCTGGTGCGCACGTCACCCGCCGGCAGTCCGGTAACCCACGACACCGCTGCCTGCTGCGCCAGCAGGTCGCGGTCTGCCACCGGGGCCGGCCACTCCTGCTGCAACGCGCAGCGCAGCAGCGCCACCGCGCGTTCGTCACGTTCCGCCTCGTAGGCGGCGCGGAACTGCGCGACAAATTCGCGCCGGCATTCGCGCAGGTGTTTCGGGTTGGCATACAGCCCGGGCTCGATCTGGTAGCGTGCCGACCCGAACAGCGGGGTGAGATGGGCCGGGGAGCAACTTTCGCCGCGCGTGGCTTCCGTCGGAAAGGGAAAGGCGACCGTGTGGCGGAACCGCCCGCACAGGCCGGTCAGCTGCAGCGTGTCCGTGGCGAGTTTCACCGTCTCGTAGCGCAGCGGCAGCTCGGTGAGTTTCGCCGGGTCGGGTCCCGTCCCGCCCGTGTACCTGTTGGCCACCAGATGGGCGGAGTGGATGGCGACGCCGACCACGCGCCAGCCGCGCGGCACCGGGGTCTGCAGCACCTGTCCCGCCTTGACGATGCTGACCGGATGGGTGCGCGCGTTGTACAGCCGCTTGAGCACGAACGGACGCTCGCTGAGGCGGTTGTCGCTGTCGCGCACGCTGAGCAGCAGGCCGTCACGCACCGCCAGCGGCACCGGCGCGGTGAACACCAGCATCTGCTCGTTATTGCGCTGCCCGCAGGTGAACGACGGAACCGTCAGCCCGCGATGGCCCGCCGCGGTCGGGTCGGTCAGGTCGGCGGCCGCCGTCGTGCCATGGAAGAATCCCTCACCGCGCGTGCGCGACCAGATCACCGAGATGTCGCGCTGGAATTCCTCCGCCTGCACTTTCGCCAGCGTCCCGCCGCGCAGCATGGCGTTGCTCAGCGCCTGCGTGACACACCCGACATAGGCAGCCGGTTTCAGGCGACCTTCGATTTTGACCGCATCGACCCCCGCTTCCGCCAGCGCGTTGAGCTGTCCCGTCAGATCGAGATCCTTCATGCTCAGCAGGTGGCCGCGCGCTTCACCCTCCGGTGTGTTGAACGGCAGGCGGCAGGCCTGCGCGCAGTTGCCGTAGTTGCCCGAGCGCCCCGCCACCGCCTCGCCCAGCAGGCAGCACCCCGACACGGCAAAGCACATTGCGCCGAAGACAAACGCCTCGAGTTCGAGTTTCGGGCAGGCGCGCCGGACCGCGGCGATATCGCGGCGCGAGAATTCGCGCGGCAGGATGACCCGCGTGCAGCCGAGCTGCTGCAGGCGATACGCGGCATCGGGAGTCAGCGCGGCACACTGCGTGCTCGCGTGGATGGCAAGGCCGGGGCACTGTTCGCGCGCGAGACGCATGAGCATCTCGTCGCGCAGGATGACCGCATCGACCCCCGCCTGATGGCAGGCAGCAAGCACGCGCACCGCCTCCGCGCGTTTCGCTTCCGCTACCGGCACATTGAGGGCGATATACAGTTTCACCGACCGCGCCTGCAGCCAGCCCGCCAGTGCCGGCAACTGGTCAACCGCAAGGTTTTGCGCCGTGGCACGGGCGTTGAGCGTACCCACCCCGGCGTAGACAGCGTTGGCGCCGTGCGCCACCGCGGCCGCGATGGCATCGAGCGAGCCGCCCGGCGCGAGGATTTCCAGCGGTTTCTTCATCGGCTTCACCCGGAACGGTGATGGCCCCCGTCCGGATGCTGCATCGCGCTTGTTGCCCCCGGTAAACGGCTTTTTTCCCGCCGACACCGGTTTACTGTCACGGCGCGGTGCGTCGCTGCGCGGCTTGCCGCTCCACGCCGGCTTGCCAGCAAAGGCCGGTTTCCCCTCACGACGCGGTGCGTCGCTGCGCGGCTTGCCGCTCCACGCCGGCTTGCCAGCAAAGGCCG
>CAZWUZ010000003.1:7267-43462 GCA_964637655.1 uncultured bacterium
GTTTCCCCTCACGACGCGGTGCGTCGCTGCGCGGTTTGCCGCTCCACGCCGGCTTGCCAGCAAAGGCCGGTTTCCCCTCACGACGCGGTGCGTCGCTGCGCGGTTTGCCGCTCCACGCCGGCTTGCCAGCAAAGGCCGGTTTCCCCTCACGACGCGGTGCGTCGCTGCGCGGTTTGCCGCTCCACGCCGGCTTGCCAGCAAAGGCCGGTTTCCCCTCACGACGCGGTGCGTCGCTGCGCGGTTTGCCGCTCCACGCCGGCTTCCCCGCATGCGCCGGTTTGCTGCCCGCGCGCGCGCCGCCGCCGGGTTGCCGCACTCCGCCCTTTTTGCGCCACACCTTTTTTTCTGTCATGACCGCCTCCGCAGGCAGTATACCATACCGGCTCTCAGTTGACGCGCACTGACGGAAGAGGTATACCGCCGCGGTCATGGGAAAACGCGGTTGCCGGTCCTGCCTCACCTGGACGTTCCGACTCTGCTGGCGCCTCAGTTGCCTCGCCGTGCTGCTTGCGGTACTGGGGCCGGTCTGTCTCATCCTGCCGCTACGCTGGCTGCCGCCGGCCGGCACGATGTTCATGGGTATCCGTACGGTCGAACGCGCTGCCGCGCGCACCTGGCCGCCCGTCCCGTACCGCGACTGGGAACCGCTGGCCAATATCTCGCGCAATCTGCAGCGCGCGGCAGTCGCCAGCGAGGACGCGACGTTCTACCAGCACCACGGTTTCGATATCAGGCAGATCAAAGAGGCATGGCGCACCCGGCAGCGCGGCGGGCGCATGCGCGGCGCGTCGACCATTACCCAGCAGCTGGCGAAGAACCTGTTTCTCTGCGCGGGCGGCGGGTTCGTGCGCAAGGGGGTCGAAGCGTATCTCACCGTCTGGCTGGAGCTGCTCCTCCCCAAGGCGCGCATCCTCGAACTCTATCTCAACAGCGCGGAGTGGGGGCCGGGCCTGTTCGGTGCCGAGGCGGCGGCGCGCCACTGGTTCCGCAAGCCGGCGGCGGAACTGACGGCGGTGGAGGCGGCGCGCCTCGCTGCCATTCTCCCCAGCCCGCAGAAGTGGAGCCCGCACGGCCGCTACGCGGGGAGCCGGGTCGGCTTCCTCACCGGGCGCATGCGCGGCATCCCGGCGGCGAATTGACATGTTCCCGTCGGTGCGCTACAATGCGCCACTGACGAAACGGAGGCCATACCCCATGCAATGCTATCTGCATCCCGACCAGGGCGCGGTGCACATCTGTCTTTCCTGCAACCGCCCCATCAGCGACGCCTGCAAGGAAGAGTTCAAGGGTGAGATTTTCTGCCGCCCCTGTTTCAATGAAGTGAAGGAGCGCAAGGAACACGAACGCGTTTCGTTCACCACCACCAGTTCGTTCGAGGGGAAGCAGATCTCGAAATACTACGGGGTGGTTACCTCGCAGGTGGCGGTGGCGGTCGACATTCTCGAGTCGCTCGCGGCCACCATCGACCTCGATGGCGGGCGGCATCAGGACTACGAGAAGGAATTCCGCCGTGCCAAGCGCACCGCCATGGCGGAACTCGCCAACCGCGCCAAGAAGCTCGGCGCCAACGGCGTCGTCGGCCTGAAACTCGACGTCGTCTCCGTCAAGGGAAACCTGTTCCTCGTCATTCTCGCCGGCACCGCCGTCGAGGTCGACAATCTCGAACCCAACAGCACATACCCGTTATCCGGCGGGCCGGACCGGCAGTCCTGCCCGCCGTCCGTCTGTCATGCGATTTTGACAGTCGCGGCGACAGGTGCTACAGTGAAACACGCACGAAAGGAGACCCGCACGCCACGATAGCACCCGACGCCGGCAGACGCCGTGCCCACCACCCTTCCGGAGGACTGCAGACCATGGCCGCACGTTCGTATCTCGACGCCCGCACGGGCAACTTCATCATCGAAAACTACAACTGGGCAAAACCGTTTTCCAACTTTCTTCCCGGCATTGCGGGAAAATGGGGCGTGCCCGCCTGGGTCTACTACCTCAACCGCGGGCAGGTGATTTCGTCGGCCGGGGTCAAGGACAAGAACGGACAGATCATCGAATTCTATTCCTTCAACAAGGCGCACATGCGCATTTTCCATGAGGGCTATCGTACCTTCCTGCGCGAGGGCGGCACCGTCTACGAACCGTTCTGCAAGACACGCGACCGCGCGGTGCGACAGACTCTTGCCGTCGGCGCCGCAGAGCTGACGCTGCACGAGCGGAATCCTGCCGCCGGCTGGGAAACAGACGTTGTCTATTACCCGCTTCCCAACCTGCCCTTTGCCGGCCTGGTGCGCGAACTGACGGTGCGCAACAGCACGAAACGATCGCGGCGGCTGGAATGGCTCGACGGACTGGCGCGTATCCTGCCGCACGGTCTCGATCTCAACCGCACCAAGACCAGTCCGCGCCATATCGAGGGGATGATGGGGGTCGTGCCCGTCGGCCCGGTCAATCTCTTCCGCCTGCGCCAGACCCCCGACGACAGCGAGCAGGTCGGTCTGCTGACCGGCGGCAATTTCCATTTTGCGGCAGCCCCCGCCACCGCACGCACATTCGTCGATCCCGAGGCAATCTTCGGCGATGCAGTCAATTACGATACCCCGTGGGTGTTCACCACGGACGGGCTCGCCGGCGTGCGCCGGCAGCCGCAGTACCGTTTCAACAAAACCCCCTGCGCCTTTGCCGGCGGCACCGTCACCCTGCCACCGGGCGGCGCACTGCGGGTCGTCTCGGTTATCGGCTACGTGGCCACCGATGAGGCAGCGCGCCGGCTGCCGCGCCAGCTGACGCGCACGGTGCTCGCGCGCAAACGTGTGGAGAACCGGCAGGTGATCGACGAGATCGGGCAGCGCTGCTTCACCGTCTCGTCCGACCCGGTATTTGACGCCTACTGCCGTTATGATTTTCTCGACAACGTCATCCGCGGCGGCATGCCCGAGATGTTTCCGGTCAAGGACGGGAAGAGCGCGTTTTACACCTACTCGCGGCAGAACGGCGACCTCGAGCGTGACTACCACTTTTTCGTGGTCGAACCGACCTACCTGTCGCAAGGTACCGGACATTATCGCAGCGTGCTGCAGAACCGCCGCACCGATACGTGGTTTTTCCCCGAGACAGAGGACGCCAACCTGAAGATATTCCTCAACCTCGTGCAGTTCGACGGCTATAATCCGCTCGAGGTGAAAGGGCTGGAGTATACCGTCGCCGACCGCACCCCGGTGCGCCGCTGGCTGGCGCGGCAGGTGCCGCGCGCCGCCGACCGGGCGCGCCTCACCGCGCTGCTCGACAAACCCTTCACCCCGGGCGCGCTGGTCATGCAGCTCGAGGAAGCGGGCGCGCTGAAGAACATCTCGCGGGATGAAGCGCTGCGCGCCATCCTCGCGCATTGCCGCGAGGGAGAACTCGGGGCGCTGCACGAGGGGTTCTGGGTCGACCACTGGCATTACAACCTCGACCTGATCGACATCTACCTGATGGTCTATCCCGACCGCCTGCGGCAACTGTTGCTCGGCGGACGCGACTATTCCTATTTCGACGATCCCGACATCATCCTGCCGCGCGACAGAAAATCGGTTGACGCGCACGGGAAGATCCGCCGCTACGGCGCAGTGGTGCGCGACCCGGAAAAACTCGCGCGCGCCAAAGCGCGTGTCACCGATCCCTACCGCGCGCGCACGCGCCACGGAAAAGGAGAGGTCTACCGCACGAACCTGCTGGTGAAACTGCTGACCATCACCGTCAACCGCCTCGCCACGCTCGATCCCGCCGGCACGGGCACCGAGATGGAGGCGGGCAAGCCGGGCTGGAACGACTCGATGAACGGGCTCCCCGGGCTGTTCGGGTCGGCGCTCTGCGAGACGCTCGAACTGCGCAAGGCCGTGCGCTTCCTGCAGGGCGCGCTGGCGAAACTCGACGCGCGCACCACGGTGCCTGTCTACGCGGAACTGGCGCAGTTCATGCACCAATTGCAGCCGGCGCTGCGCGCGCGGGCGCGGGTCCGCGGCGAAGCCGCTGCTTTCCGCTACTGGCAGACCGCCAACACCCTCAAAGAGACGTACCGCGAACAGACCCGTCTGGGCATCAGCGGGCGTGAGGAGACGCTGAGCATCGCGCAATTGCGGACGTTTCTCGCTGCCGCACGGGCAGTGCTTGACGCCATCTTCGCCCCTGAAGGCCGCCGCCGGGTGCTCTCCCCGCAGGGGGTCCCCTACACCTACTTCGTCAACGATGTCGTCAAGGCGCAGAAAACCGCGGGCAAAAGCCATCTCGGGTATCCGCTGGTGAAACCGCTCTCGTTCCGTCAGCGCCCGGTAAAACTTTTCCTCGAGGGTGCGGTGCACTGGATGAAGGACCGTCCGGAGGAGGCGCGGCATATCTATCGCGCGGTACGCCGCTCGGACATCTTCGACCGCAAACTGCAGATGTACAAATCGTGCGAGAACATGACGGGGGAATCATTCGAACTCGGGCGCGCCGTCGGCGCCTACCCGCGCGGCTGGATCGAGAACGAGTCGATCTACCTGCACATGGAATACAAGTACCTGCTCGAGATTCTGCGCAGCGGCCTGTGCGACGAGTTCTGGGCGGACGCTAAAACGACGCTGATGCCGTTCCTCGACCCGGCGGTGTACGGGCGTTCGACACTCGAGGGGGCGTCCTTCATCGTCTCCAGCGCCTACCACGACAAGCGCTATCACGGACAGGCGTTCCAGCCCCGCCTCTCGGGCATCACCTGCGAATTCCTGCACATCTGGGTGCTGGCTGTGGCGGGTGAACGGCCGTTCCGCTGTGACGATGCTACCGGCGAATTGCGCCTGGAACTCGCGCCGCGGCTGCCGGGCTGGCTCTTCACAACGACGGCGCGCACGGTCGATTACCACGACCCGCAGGACGGCTGGGAACGGATTACCGTGCCGAAGAACGCCTTTGCCTGCAAGTTCCTCGGGCGCACCCTGGTGGTCTACCACAACCGTGCGCGGCGGAACACCTACGGAAAAACCGGGGTTTGCCCGGTGCGGTATGTTCTGCAGTATCGCGACGGGCGGCGCGTTGCCGTCGACAGTGCGACCGTAGCGGGGCAGACGGCTCACGATGTGCGTGACGGTCTGATCAAGCGTCTCGAAGTCACACTGGCGCCGTAGCCGGAACGACCCGCATGCCGGCACTGCTGGCTGACCTGCTGCTGCTTGCCGGCGGACTGGCCTGCATCGGCTGGTACCGGACAACGGTCAATCGCTTTCACCGCGAGGCCCCGCGCGAATACCGTCTTGCCGCTGGTGCCGGGGCAGCAGTTCTGACCCTGCTGCTCGTGGCCAATACCATTCCGTTCCTGCATGTCGCCGCGGTCGCCGCTGAAGAACACCTGCAGACGTACGGTCCGACCTGGGAGGGGTATCGCCGCCTGGTGCTGAACCAGGCCGGCATCCTGTTTGGCACGTTTTCGCTCATGGTGCTGTTCCGTCAGGCACTGACCCGCCCGCAGCAGCATCCCGACGACACCCCGCGCGTGGCAGGACTGCGCCTGCAGCATGCCATGCTGCAACAGGTCGTGGTCAACTACTGGTGGCTGTTGTGTGTTGGCGGTATCGTCGCCGGAACCGTGGCGGGCAGCGGACCGGTTCTGCTGCTGGCCGTTGAGTTCACCCTGTGCTGGATGGGCACCGGCATCGCCATCCGCCTGCTGACCATCCGGCACTGACCGGGAACTGCACCACTGCGGTCAGTCAGTGCCGGTTATAGCGCAGCGTGCCGCCGGCGAGCAGCACATCCATCTGCCGCTCGCTCAATTCGAGCAGACCGTCGCCAAGGTGTTTTCCCGCCAGCAGCAGCGGCACGCGCCGCGCGCGCTCGACCAGCACCTCGGTAATGCCCTGCACCGTCAGGTGCGAACCCTGTTCCAGCGCCGCGTAGATTTTTTCATCGATCACCAGCGGGACGATGCCGAAATTGACGAGGTTGGCCGCATGGATGCGCTCGAACGAGCGGGCCAGCACCGCGCGCACCCCGAGATACATCGGGCAGATGGCCGCATGCTCGCGTGACGAACCCTGCCCGTAGCTGAGTCCCGCCACGACAAATGCCGCCCTGCCCGCGTCACGCAGCACCGCCGCCTTTTCGTGAAACTGCGGGTCCTGCCGCTCGAACACATACTGCGCGTACTTAGGGATGTTGGAACGGAACTTCAGCCGCGCCCCGGCCGGCATGATGTCATCGGTGGTGATCATATCACCCAGTTTGATCACCACCTCGCCGGCCAGGTCGGCGGGGAGTTCGGGCACCTGCGGCGGCGGGCCGATGTTCGGGCCGCGGCGGATGACCACCCTGTCCCCCTTTTTCGGCGGCACGATGACCAGGGTATCGTCGGCGATGAACTTCTTCGGCATCGTTACGTACGGGAACCGCCCGAGGGTGCGCGGGTCGGTCACCGTGCCGGTGAGTGCTGATGCGGCCGCCACCGCCGGACTGACCAGGTAGACCCCGGCATCGGCCGTGCCGCTGCGTCCCGCGAAATTACGGTTGCTCGTGCGCAGCGTAACCGTGCCGCTCGCCGGCGCATGCCCGCTGCCGATGCAGAACCCGCACGCCGATTCGGCGATACGCGCCCCCGCCTTGACGAGTTCGGCCAGCGCGCCGTTGCGCGAGAGCATTTCCAGCACCTGGCGCGACCCGGGCGCGACGACCAGCGACACGTCGGGGTGTACGGTCTTCCCCTTGAGCACCTTCGCCGCCAGCATGAGGTCGGTATACGACGAGTTGGTGCAGGACCCGATCACCACCTGGTTGACCTGCGTTTTTTTCAGCGAACAGATGGTGACTATATTGGCGGGGTTGTGCGGGGCGGCCGCCAGCGGCTGCAGTTTTGCCAGATCGATGTCGATGGTGCGGTCATACGCCGCGTCAGTATCCGGCAGCAGTTCACGCCACTGCTTTACCCGCCCCTGCGCGGCGAGGAACGCGCGGGTAACCCTGTCGCTGGGGAAAACCGAGGTGGTCACGCCCAGTTCCGCGCCCATGTTGGTGATGGTCGCGCGCTCGGGCACCGACAGATGTTTCAGGCCGCTGCCGCCGTACTCGACCACCCAGCCGACATTCCCCTTGCTGGTAAGCAGCGAGAGGACGTGCAGAATGACATCCTTGGCCGAGACCCACGCGGGGAGTTTCCCGTTGAGGTTGATGCGCAGCACCTTCGGCCAGGCCATGGGGAAGGGGACGCCGGCCATGGCCAGCGCCACTTCGAGCCCGCCGGCGCCGATGGCGAGCATGCCGATCCCCCCTCCCGTCGGGGTGTGGCTGTCGGACCCGAGCAGCGTTTTGCCGGGCGCCCCGAAGCGCTCGAGATGCACCTGATGGCAGATGCCGTTCCCCGGACGCGAGAAAAGAATCCCGTGCTTCGCCGCCACGCTTTGCAGGTAGCGGTGGTCGTCGGCATTCTCAAACCCCTGCTGCAGGGTGTTGTGGTCGACGTAGCTGACTGACAGTTCCGTCTTCACCCGCGACAGGCCGAGCGCCTCGAACTGCAGGTAGGTCATCGTCCCGGTCGCGTCCTGCGTCAGGGTCTGGTCGATGCGGATACCGACCTCCTCGCCCGCGCGCGGCGTGCCCGTGACCAGATGTTCATGCAGGATTTTCTCCACCAGGTTCATCGCTCTTCTCCGTTGCCGAGTTGATACCGTCGAGGCATTGTAGCTGCGCGCGCCGGCCGCTGTCAATTGCCCGCCGCCCGTCGGTATGATAGGGTGCTGCTGCGGCACCATGCCGCCCGGAGTTGACCATGCAGCAGGTGCGGCGATGACCCATCCCCTGGCGCAGGAACTGACGGTGGCGACCAATGTCGCGCGGCAGGCGGGGGCGCTGCTGCGCGAGCGCTATCTCGCCCATGAGCCGCTCCCCGTCACCCATAAGGGACAGAAGTACCTGGTTACCGAGACCGACTTGCAGGTGGAGAAGCTGGTCAGTGACGCACTGCAGCGCGTGTTTCCTGACGACAGCATCCTCGGCGAGGAAGGCGGGGACATCACACGCGGCGGCGGGCGGCAGTGGGTGATCGATCCCATCGACGGCACCACCAATTTCGTGCGCCGCATCCCCTTTTTCGCCGTTTCCATCGGGCTGGTGCAGGAGGGGCAGCTGCTGGCGGGTGTCGTCTACAATCCCATTCTCGACGAACTCTACACCGCCGCGCGCGGCGCGGGGGCGTACCTCAACGGCAAGAAACTGCATGTCACCGCGATTACCGACCTGCCGCAGGCGCTGGTCATCACCGGGTTCGCCTGCCTGCGCGCGGGCAAAACCCCGAACAACCTCGCCAATTTTGCGGCGGTGGCGCAGCAGACGCTCGGCATCAGGCGGCTGGGTGCCGCCTCGCTCGACCTCTGCGCCGTCGCCTCAGGGCGGGCCGAGGCCTTCTGGGAACTCTATCTCAAGCCGTGGGATATCGCGGCGGGCGCGCTGATCGTGCTCGAGGCGGGGGGCATGATCACCGATTTTGCCGGCAGCGACACCTGGCTGACGGGCTCATCGATTATTGCCAGCAACAGCGTCATCCACGACACCGTGCGCGGGCTGCTGCAACCCCTCTGTCCCGCCTGAACTACGGTTCCGGCAGCGCCGCCGGGGGCGTGCCGAACGCTTTGAGGGTCATCGCTTCCTCGATGTCGGCCACGGCCCGCTGCAGCACGGTCTGCAAAGCACGGTCGAGCAGTTTCGCCAGGTCCCCCCGCGTGAACGAATTGACCCGCGAATCGAGGTTGAGCACGCCCACCCAGACCGCGGTATCGTGTGACGCGTCGTAGGTGCGGTCGAGCAGCTGCAGGTTGCGGAAACGGTCGGTCACCTGGACGTTGACCCGCACCGCCACCGCGATGGAGTCGTCCGTCCAGAGCCAGGTGACGTTATTGACGTAGGGAATGAACGACTCGAACGGCGGAACGCGCATGGCACGGTAATTGAGCACCGTCCCGGTGACGGCAAACTGCGCCTGCGGCTGCTCCATCAGCCGCGCATCGACGCCGGCAGCGCGCAATTCGCTGATCAGCGCGCGCGTCACTCCTTCCGCCACCGGTTCCGTGTACATGGTGTCGTAGGTGCTGCTGTTGAGCAACCCGACCCCTTCACCCGTCCGTTCCGCCGCCGGGCGCGCATCAGTGAGTGGCACCACCGCCACCGGCAGGCCGGTCAGTTCCGCCGCCACCGGCATGTCATAGCCGACCGCGTAGCGACGGTCGGCACACCCGGCCAGCAACAGCAGCGCGATAAGCAGCAGTGCACTTCCGGTCATTCTGGTCATAGGTGTTCCTCCACACCCATGGTAGCAAGCGCAACTGCCGCAGTCAATACGCGCCTGAAGACGTCACGTGCAGCGAAGTTGACAGCATCCCCCGGGCACTCTATGCTGCGACCAGGGAGGTTCCCCATGCAGGCACTGGTTTTCGACGGCACCCTTACCCTGCGGGACATTCCCGTGCCGCAGCCGGCAGCGGGAGAAGCACTCATCCGCGTCGAGTATTCCGCGATCTGCAACACCGACCTGGAAATCCTGCGCGGCTACATGGGGTTTCGCGGTGTCTGCGGCCATGAGTTTACCGGCATCGTCGAGCAGGGGAGTGACGCGCTGCGCGGCAAACGCGTGGTCGGGGAGATCAACTGCGCCTGCGGCAACTGCGACTGCTGCCGGCGCGGGCTGCCGACCCATTGCCCGGCGCGCACCGTGCTCGGCATCGCCGGGCGGCAGGGGGCCTTCGCGGAATACCTCACGCTTCCCGAGCGGAACCTGCACGTCATTCCCGACCACCTGTCATCGCGCAGGGCGCTGTTCACCGAGCCGCTGGCGGCGGCGCTGCAGATACGCGAACAACTCGCGCTCACGCCGGCTGACCGCATCCTGCTTTTCGGCACCGGCAAACTCGGGCTGCTCGTGGCGATGGTACTGCAACAGGCGGGCCTGCACTGCCGGGCATTCAACCGCAACCCGGACAAAGTTGCTTTCGCCCGTTCGCTCGGACTGCACTGCGACGAACTGTCCGCACTGGCGGCGGAGGCACAGGCGGATGTCTGCATCGACTGCACCGGCAACCCGGAGGGCATCACGCTGGCCCTGCACCACCTGCGCCCGCGCGGCACGCTGGTGCTCAAAACCACCGTGGCACAGCCGCAGGCGTTCGACACCAACTGCATCGTCATCAATGAACTGACCGTGCTCGGGTCGCGCTGCGGCCCGTTCGCGCCCGCGCTGCAATTGCTGGCGAACGGCAGCATTGATCCGGAGCCGCTCATCAGCGCGGAGTATCCGCTGACGCGGATCGACGCGGCGCTTGCTGCCGCGCGCACGCGCGACGCCCTGAAGATCATCATCCGCCATAGCTGAACGGGGCTCGCACCGGCAGAAAACACATTTACAATCCGCGCGACGGTATGCTATGGTACCGGCATCATGCACGAGGAAATTCACGACCTGCTGGCACAATTGCAGTTCACGCACTGGTGGTTCAACGGCCGCCGGCGCGTGGTCGGCGCCTTCCTGGCCCGGCGGGTACGTCCGGGAGCCGGCGCGGAGGTGCTGGACATCGGCAGCGGACACGGGGCGCTGATCCCGGAACTGCAGCGGTTCGGCACGGTGGACGCGGCGGAACCCTACGCCCCGGCACAGGAAACGTTGCGGGCGCTGGGCGTGCGCGAGATTATGCCCGACGCGGACGCGCTGCTGCTCAGGCCCGCCCGGCGTTACGATATTGTCGCGCTGGGCGACGTGCTCGAGCATGTGCCTGACGACGCCGCCCTGCTGCGCGCGGTGCGCGAACACTGCCTGAAACCGGGCGGGCACGTGCTGTTTACTGTTCCCGCCTACCGCTGGATGTGGAGCGCGCTGGATGACAAGGCGGGACACCGCCGTCGCTATACCCGGGCCATGGCGCGGCAGGCACTCGTCGCGGCGGGGTACACCGACATCGCGGTATCGCATTTCATGTGCCTGCTCTTCCCGCTGGCCGCGGCCAGCCGGCTGCTGCGCCCGCGCCGCAGCCACGACCTCGCCCCCGTGGCGCCCTGGCTGAATTCCCTGCTGCAGGCGGTCTTCGCGTTCGAAGTGCCGCTCCTCCGCCGCGTCAATCTCCCCTGCGGCCTGTCGGTCATCGCCGCCGGCACCGCCCCGGTATGAACCCGCATCGCGCCTGGCTGCTGCTGCCGCTGCTGCTGGTCCTGCTGCTGCATGTGCCGGGCATGCGCTGGGGCCTGCCGACCGCAGAGCGCACGGCGCTGTCGTACCGCAATCCGGACACCGCGCGGCAGCTGCTCAGCGGGGTCTCGCCTGACGACCTGGCGAATTCATGGCAGCAGTGGACCTATCAGGAGGACCGGTCGCGATCAAACGAGATCCCGTCGTGGGTGTTCAATCCCATCCGCTCCTATCACGCCGACGAGCACAATATCTTCAAGTCGATCAGCAACATGAAACCGCAGCAACTCGATTTCAACCCGCATTTCTTTGTCTGGGGCACGTTCTACTTTTACCTGGTGGCAGCGGCACTGGCAGTGGCCAAGGTGCTCAGCCTGATAACGGTGGTAGGTGACGTCAACTTCTACATCATGCACCCGGAGAAATTCGCGGAGCTGTACCTGGTCGGACGCACGGTATCGCTGCTGCTGACGCTGGGCACGGTGGCGGGCGCCATGTATCTCGGCCGGCAGCTCGGCAGCACCCTGACCGCGCTCTTCGCCGGCCTGTTCACCGTGCTCGCCCCGCTGCTGCTCGGCTACGGCCACTTCATGACCACCGACCCGGCCCTGGCGGCTTTCTTCACGCTGGCACTGGTGCTGGCGGTGCGTACCTGGCAGCGCGGCGGCACCTGGCGCGACTACCTGCTGGCCGGTGCCGCTATCGGGCTGGCCGCCGGCGCCAAATACAACGGCGCTCTTGTCTGCACCGGACTGATCACCGCACACCTGCTGCTCTGCGTACAGCGACGGACATGGCGGGACGGGCAGGCGCACCTGCGCCTGCTGGCCGCCGGCGGCATGTCGCTGCTCGCGTTCCTTGCGGTCACCCCGTACGCGGTGCTGGCGTGGCCCGAATTCAGCGACCAGCTGTTCACCAAGGTGTTCGGCGCGCTCGGTTCACACGGCGCTGTCCCGTTCAAAGGGGGATTCTTTCTGACCGCGCTGGCCACGGGGACACAGATTCCCGTGCTGCTGCTGGCCGTGGCCGGTGCACTGCTCGCACTCCGGCGTCAACACCTGCCGGCGCTCATTCCGGCAGCAACCTGCCTGCTCTATTTTGCGTATTTTCTCAAGTTTGTCCTGAATGAAGACCGCATGATGCTGCCGCTGGTCGCCCCCGTGGCGGCGCTGGCGGCTTACGCGCTCTTCCCGACAACAGTATTGTCTGTTTCCGGACAGCGTACGCGACTGATCCTGGCGCTGGCGGTGCTCGTGCTGCTGATCCCGATGGCGGCAGCAGTGGTCAACGCACAACGTGGAGAAGATCCGCGTCTCGCCGCCGGGCACTGGGTACGCGCACGGTTCACTGCGACCACCACCTGCGGCCTGGTCACACCGCTGCTGCAGTATCACCAGCCGCCCATGGACTATACCGCCCACCGGTTCCTGCCCGTGCCCGGACTCGTCGAGGATTATGCCCGACTGTCGGCGGAAGGGGTTGACTATGTTATCCTCAACCTCGAGGAAAACCGCAGTGAATGGCCGGAAAAAATGGCCGCCCTCAACCGCCACCATCGCTACGCAGTCGTGGCTGCCTTCGGCACCTGGGACGAAGAGAGTCCGCTAATCTGCTGGCTTTATAAATTGAAACCGTTGCGCACCTACCTCTGGCCGCGTCTGGTTATCTACCGGCGTAGTGCCGCAACTGATTGACTTTTTCCCACAGCCACTACCCGTCCTGCCAAACTGACCATCAACAAATCACCGGAACAATAACTGCAGAAATGGCAGACAACTCTAACGGCCCCATGGTATTTATTACCTGTTTTTTATCATGCAGTTGCATGTACGCTATCGAATCTGGCATGGCTTTCGCTTTATTTTGAGGCAGTAAAAGGCGGTATGTCAGATTGGCCGCCTGACAACATTCAAGGAGGTGGTTGGTATGGCTATCATGAGGTGGAGGCCGTGGTCGGAAGTGGCAGGCGTGCAGGACGAGGTCAACAAAATCTTCGACGAATTTTTCAATCGTCCTGCCGGCGGCAACGCGATGTTCACTGCGCCGCTGGACATTGCGGAGACGGAGAACGAGTTCATCGTGCATCTGGAGGTGGCGGGCGTCGCGCAGAGCGACATCGACATCAGTGTGCACGACGGCGTGCTGACGGTGAAGGGGGAAAAGAAATTCGCGAACGAGAAAAAGGAGGCGCAGTGGCACCGCGTCGAGCGCAGCTATGGCGCGTTTTCGCGCTCGCTGACACTCCCGAACACAGTCAACCAGGAGAGCATCAGGGCGGCGTACCGGGAAGGCGTGCTGACGGTAACGATGGCCAAGAAGGAAGAGACCAAACCCCGCAGCATCAAGATCAACTGACGTACCGCGTGGCGTCCCGGAGGGTTCCTCCGGGACGCCCGTTTTCAGGTGGTCGCGGTCGTGCGGCGCACTGCCGCCTCGTGCGCACGCCATTCCAGCGTGTCGTCGAGCGGCGCCAGCGCCGCCGGGGCCGCGCCGCCATAGCGGTGCTGCAGCGCCCAGCGGATGAGCAGGTCGGCGAGGTGCGGGTTCTTCGGCAGCAGCGCTCCGTGCAGGTAGCAACCGATGGCATGCCGGTAAACCGCGCCTTCCGTATCATCCGTGTTGTTGCCATACCCGTACTCAGCCATACCCAGCGGGATACATCCGCCTTCCAGAAAGGTTTCGCCGCTGTGGTTTTCGAATCCCACCACCGTGGTCCGTCCCCCGGCGGCGGCGGCCATCTCCGGCGTCAGCCGGATGAAGATATTGCCGATACGGCGGGTTTTCCCGGCGACGGTATAGGCGTTGAAGATGCCCGCCCCGTCAAGACGCGGGCCGGCGAACGGCTGGTAGTACTTCGCCAGCAGCTGATAGCCGCCGCAAATCGCGAGCAGCGCGGCGCCGTTCTCCACCGCCTGCCGCAGCGACGCCGCCTTCAACCGCAGCAGGTCATCAGCCACGGTCAGCTGCTCGCGGTCCTGCCCGCCCCCGAAGAAGTAAAGATCATGCGCCGCCGGGTCGAGTTCCGCACCGGACGAAACCTCCGTCACCGTCGCCGTCAGCCCGCGCCACGCACAGCGCTGCACCAGTGCCATGACGTTGCCGCGGTCCCCGTAGATGTTCATCAGTTCGGGATAGAGAAACGCAATGCGGATGCCGGTCATCGTCATTCCTCCCAGTAAGGCGCCTTGATACCGCGCGCCGCGAGGAGTCGCTGCAGTTCCAGCATCGCCGTGTAGGTCAGCAGGCAGTAGAGCGGCCCGCTGCCGTCAGCCAGCAGCGCGTCGAGCGCCCGCGGCAGTTCGTCATCGACCATGATCTGTGCCGGAGCGATGCCCGCATACTTCAGGCGCACCCCCATGTCAGCAGCACGTATTCCCGTCGCCACCACCCGCCGCACGCGTTCCGGCAGCAGTTCAAAATCAGCATCCCACAGCCACGAGATGTCATGCCCGTCGGCGGTCAGGTCATTGATGGCCAGCAGCAGGTCGAACGGCGGTGCCCCCGGCGGTGTCAGCGTCTGCAGCACGGCATCGGCACCGGTCGGGTTCTTGAAGAGAAAAATGCATACCTCGCGTCCGGCGACCGTCAGACGCTCGAAGCGTCCGAATGCCGCGCTGAAATGTTCCAGCGCCCGGACGATACCAGCCGGCGCGATGCCGGCCGCATGCGCCGTAGCTGCTGCGGCCAGCGCGTTGTACACGTTATAGATGCCGCCAAGCTGCAGCGTCACCGTCAGCAGGTCGCTGCCGGGCAGGTGCAGCGTGAACACGCTCCGCAGCGGACTGAGCTGCAGACCGGTCGCACGCACCGCCGGCCGCGGACGCTGCCACTCACACTGCGTGCAGCGGTAGTCGCCCAGGTGACCGAGGTAGTGGCCGGCAAAGACCAGCGGCGCACCGCAGCGGCGGCAGGTGCGCGTATCGACGGCATGCACCGGCCGGGTCAGCCGGCAGGCAGGGTCGTCAAGCCCGAAATACGTCACGCTCCCGTCGTACCCGTCACCCAGCGACGCCACCGACGGGTCGTCGGCATTGAGCACGAGCTGCGGCCGCCCGAGCGACGGCAGCACCTCCTGCCAGCGGGCGCGGATCTTTTCCGTTTCGCCGTAGCGGTCGAGCTGGTCGCGGAACAGGTTGAGGAAGGTAATCGTGCGCGGGCGGACCGCCGCGGCGATGGCAGGGAACGCCATTTCGTCAGTTTCCCACAAACCGGTATCGGCAGCCATGCTGCCGTCGGCACGGGCGGCAACCAGCGCGGCGGTAGTCGCCCCGCGCAGCAGGTTGGACCCATGGCGGTTGTTGACCAGGCGCCGCCCGCCGGCGACGAGCATATCCTGCAGCATGCGCGTGGTCGTGGTCTTGCCGTTGGTGCCCGTGATGCAGAGCGAACCATACGCCAGCAACGCGGTGAGCCGCGCCAGCAGGTCGGGACAGAGTTTCGCCGCGAGCAGGCCGGGGAGCGCGGTGCCGCCGCCGCGCCCGCTCAGGCGCGCGGCATGATGCGCCAGTTTGCCCAGCGCGACCGCGAGACGCAGCATCAGGGCTTCGCGGTGAAAACCAGGGCCGACCCGTCAGGCGCCGCGTCGGCAACAATCACCGCTCCGGGCGTGAACGTGTTTTCCAGCAGCTTGAGCGAGAGCGGTTCCTCAATCTCGCGGCGGATGACGCGCAGCAGCGGGCGGGCCCCGTACTTCTCGTCGAACCCCTTCTCCACCAGCAGGTCCTTCGCCGCATCGGTCAGTTCCAGCCGCAGGTCCTGCACGGCCACACGTTCGATGACCTCGCGCAGCATGATGTCGAGGATGGCGCGCAAATCGACGCGGGTGAGCGGGCGGAAGACGATCATCTCGTCGAGCCGGTTGAGAAATTCGGGGTTGAACGTCTTTTTCAGTTCGCTCAGCGCGCGATCCTTGAGTTTCTCATAGGAGGCGTGCGCGCTGTCACCGATGAACCCGAGTCCGCCCCCGCCCTTGGCGATATCGCGTCCGCCGACGTTCGAGGTCATGATGATGACCGTATTCTTGAAATCGACCGTATGCCCGAGGTTGTCACACAACTGCCCGTCGTCGAGCACCTGCAGCAGGATGTTGAACACGTCGGGATGCGCCTTCTCGATCTCGTCGAGCAGCACCACCGCGAACGGGCGGCGGCGGACCTTCTCGGTCAGCTGCCCCCCCTCCTCGTAGCCGACATATCCCGGAGGGGCGCCGGTGAGACGCGACACGGAGAATTTCTCCATGAATTCCGACATGTCGATGCGGATCAGCGCGCTCTCGTCACCGAACAGGAACATCGCCAGCGCGCGCGCCAGTTCGGTCTTGCCCACCCCGGTCGGCCCGAGAAAGAGGAACGTGCCCGCCGGCTTGGCGGGATCCTTCAGCCCGGTGCGGGCGCGGCGGATGGCGCGGGCAATGGCGCTGATCGCCTCCTCCTGCCCGATGACGTGCTTGCGCAGTTCCTCCTCGATGCGCAGCAGTTTGGAGCCCTCGGTCTCGGTGATGCTGTCGACGGGAATCCCCGTCCACTGCGCGATGAGCCGGGCGATATCACCCGCCGTCACACGCGGCGCATCCGCGGGCGCGGACTCCGCGCCGGGCGCTTCGGCCACCTGCTTCTGCAGCAGCTGCTCCTCGTCACGCAGTTCCGCCGCGCGCTCGAAGTCCTGCGCGGCGACCGCGGCATGCTTCTCCGTCTCGAGTTCCTTCAGCCGCGCCTCGAGTTTGTCCTTTTCGCTCGGGCCGCGCCGGATCGACAGCTGCAGCCGGGCGCACGCCTCGTCCATCAGGTCGACCGCCTTGTCGGGGAGGAAACGGTCGCTGATATAGCGCTTGGAGAGGCGGGCGGCGGCGACCAGCGCCTCGTCGTCGACCGCGACCCGGTGGTGCTCCTCGTAGCGCGGGCGCAGGCCGCGCAGGATGGCGACGGTCTCCTCGACCGTCGGTTCGGGCACCTGCACCGGCTGGAAGCGGCGCTCGAGCGCGGCATCCTTCTCGATGTACTTCTTGTACTCGTCGAGCGTGGTGGCGCCGATGCACTGCAGTTCGCCGCGCGCCAGCGACGGCTTGAGCAGGTTGGCGGCATCCATCGACCCTTCCGCCGACCCGGCCCCGATAATGGTGTGCAGTTCGTCAAGGAAGACGATGGCGTCGCGCGCCGCAATCAGTTCGCTGAGAATCGACTTGAGGCGCTGCTCGAATTCGCCGCGATACTTGGTGCCGGCGACGATGCCGGCGAGATCGAGCGTCAGCAGGCGCTTCCCGCGCAGCACCTGCGGCACCTCCTCGGCCACGATACGCTGCGCCAGTCCCTCAACGATGGCGGTCTTGCCCACGCCCGGGTCGCCGATGAGCACCGGGTTGTTCTTGGTGCGCCGCGAGAGGATCTGCTCGAGCCGCGCGATCTCCTTCTCCCGCCCGATCACCGGGTCGAGTTTGCCGTCACGCGCCAGTTTCGTCAGGTCGCGCGAGAAACGCGCCACCAGCGACTTGGCATTGACCGGGGGTTTGCCGCGCGGGGCCGGCCGCTCCTCAGCCGGTTCCTCCCCCGCCTCCTCCTCGTCGCGTTCGCCCCCCTCCGCCTTGCCGGCCACGCCCTGGAAAAAGGCCTGCACCGCCTCGCGCACCTTCTCGTAGTCGACATCGTAGGGTTTGAGCAGCTGGGCCGACGTGGTACCGCCACCGCGCAGCAGGACGAGCAGGATGTGCTCGGTACCGACATAATCGTGCCCGAGCGAGAGCGCCAGTTGTGCGCAGTTCTGCAGGCGGCGCTGCGCCGTCGGGCCGAATTCCGGGGTTTCCAGCAGCGCGGCCTCGTTCGGCTGCTGCTTTTCGCGGATCTGCCGGTCGATCTCCGCGGCGAGCTTGTCAGGCGCCACGCCCAGTTTGCGCAGCGTGTCGAACGCCAGTCCCTCCCCCATCTTGAGCAGGGCCAGCAGCAGGAACTCGTCCCCCATGCGGCGCACGCCGAGGGTGATGCCGAGATTGTGGGCGATATGGATCAGTTTCTTGGCGCGCTGGGTAAACCCCTGGTAGTGGAAATCGGCCATGGTCAGTGTCCCTTCAGTTTTTCCCGCACCAGCCGCGCGCGCAGGTAGTCCTGGCGGTCGTCAGCGTACTCGCTGCCGCCATAGTACTGCAGGTGGGCGGGCTGGATATGCAGAAAGATTTCGTTGAGCAGATGGATGTCGAGCGCGGTGATGATGCCCATGCTGACCCCGAGGCGCACGTCGGAGAGCACTTCCATCGCCTCGTCCGCCTTGAGCAGGCGGGCGGCGGTGAGCAGCCCGTAAGCGCGCCAGACGCGGTCCTCGAGCCAGTGGCGGCGTCGGGCATAGACCGCACGGCGGGCCGCCTGCTCGCGTTCCAGCAGCCAGCGCATGGTGTGCCTGATGTCGGTGAGCATCTCCGACTCGGTCTGCCCGAGCGCCTTCTGGTTGGAGAGCTGGAAGAAGTTGCCGATGCTCTCCGTCCCCTCGCCATAGTAGCCGCGGATGGCGAGTCCGAACCCGGTGATATCCTTGAGCATGGTGTTGATCCGCTTCGTCATGATCAGCCCGGGCAGATGCACCAGCACCGACGCGCGCATCCCCGTACCGGCGTTGGTCGGGCAGGCGGTAAGGTAGCCCCAGTCGGGATGGAAGGCGAAGTCCAGGCGTGCGTCGAGCGCGCGCTCGACGGTGCTGACCGTGTCATAGGCGCCCTCCAGCTGCAGGCCGGAGGCGAAGGCGGTGATGCGCAGGTGGTCCTCCTCGTTGATCATCACCGAGGCCGCCTCGCCCGGCCTGATCAGCGCCCCGCTGTTGGGCAGGGTGAGCAGGTTATGGCTGATGAGGTGACGTTCCACGAGCAGCTGCTGTTCGAGCACGGGGGCCTGCGGCAGGTCGAAGTAGAGCGCGCTGGCGAGCAGCGGACAATCGCGGGCCGCGCTGAGCACGGTATCGCGCACCGCCGCGCTCTGCTCGTCCGTGGCGCGCGAGGTGAAGTTCCAGTCGGTCAGGTTGCGCGCCAGGCGCACCCGGCTGGTGATGACGATGTCTGAATCGGGACCGCGGGCGGAGAGCCATTCCCCCGTGCCGCGCAGCAGGTGCTCGATCATGCCGGGGCGCTCTCCGTCGCGGCAGCCAGCAGGCGGATGCGGTCACGCAGTTGCGCGGCCTCCTCATACGCCTCACGCCGCACTGCCGCCTGCAGTTCCTGCTGCAGCTGCGCCAGTTCACGGTGGCGGGAAAGCGCCGCCGCCTGCCGCTGCGGCACCTGCCCGGTATGGCGCGCCGAGCGGTGGATCTTGCGCATCAGTTTTTCCACCTGCGGCGCGAAGGTGGCGTAGCAGCGGGCGCAGCCGAAGCGCCCGCTCTCGCGGAACGCGCTGAACGTGAGCCCGCACCGGCAGGCCGGTTCCGCCGCCCTCTCGCTCCCGCCGCCTGATTCGAGATTGGCAAAGGCCGTCAGCAGCGTGGCCAGCGACAGCCCGTCTCCGTCGGCCGGCAGCCCGAGTTCCGCCGCGCAGGCCGCGCAGAAGTAATGTGCGCTCACCTCGTCCCCCACCTGCTTGACAAACTTGATGGTGGCGGGCGCCTGCCGGCAGTGTTCGCAGCGACGGCGATCCATGCTACCTGCCGCCGATCGGGGTGCCGGTGGTCTGCGTCAGTTTGCGGTAGGCGGCAATCAGTCCCCTGGTCACCGCGCCCGGTTTCCCGTTGCCGATGATGCGCCCGTCCACCTCGACCACCGGAATGACCTCGGCCGCGGTACCGGTGAGGAAACACTCGTCCGCCGTGTAGAGTTCGTACGGGGTGAAGGGCTCCTCGCGCACCGTCAGTTTGCGCTTCCGCGCCAGCGCAATGACCGCGTTGCGGGTAACCCCTTCGAGCGGGCCAAGCCAGAGCGGCGGGGTGATCAGCACCCCGCCCCGCACGAGAAAAATGTTGTCCCCCGTGCACTCGAGCACATAGCCGTCATGCGTGAGCATCAGCGTCTCGATGGTCCCGGCATTGATCCCCTCGATCTTGGCGAGAATGTTGTTGAGATAGTTGAGCGACTTGATGCGCGGACTGAACTGGTCGCCGCGCACGCGCCGCACCGAGCCCGTCACCAGTTTGAGTCCCTGCGCGTAGAACTGTTCCGGGTAGAGCGTGATCTTCGAGGCGATGCAGAAGACCGTCGCCACGGGACATTTGCGCGGGTCGAGCCCGAGATCACCCTTCCCGCGGGTGACGACGAGGCGGATATACGCGTCGCGCAGTCCGTTGGCGCGCAGCGTCTGCCGCACCACGTCCGCCATCTGCTGCGGGGTCAGCGGAATGCGCAGGGTAATAACCTTCGCCGAGTCGTACAGCCGGGCGATATGCTCAGCAAGGCGGAAGACCCGGCCGTTATAGGCGCGAATACCCTCGAACACGCCATCCCCGTAGAGTAAACCATGATCGAACACCGAGACCTTCGCCTCGCGCTCGTCAACCAGCTTCCCGTCCAGCCAGATCCGCAGTCCCATGGCTTCCTCCGTTAGGCCTCCGTCAGAAGGCCGTCCGCCAGCCGCAGCGCGGACATCTCCGCGCGCAGCCGGTCATCATGCGAAACAATCAGCAGCGCCGCCTGTCGCTCGCGCACCAGCGCCCGCAGCAGGTCGATCACCTGGTGCCCGATGCCCCAGTCGAGGTTGCCCGTCGGCTCGTCGGCGAGCACCAGCGCGGGGCGGTTGACCAGCGCCCGCGCCACCGCCACGCGCTGCGCCTCACCGCCCGAGAGTTGCGCCGGGTAATGCGCCGCGCGCGCCTGCAGCCCGACGCGGTCGAGCAGATCCGCCGCCCGTTCCCGTGCCACACCGCGCCCCGCACCCGCCGCCAGCGCGGGGAGCATCACGTTTTCCAGCGCGGTAAATTCGGCGAGCAGGTGGTGCATCTGGAAGACGAAGCCGAGTTGCTCCCGCCGCAGGCGCGAGCGCTCCGCGTCGGGCAGCCGCCCCAGGTCGGCACCGCGGAACGAGACGCTCCCCGCCGTCGGTGTTTCCAGTCCTGCCAGCAGGTTGAGCAGCGTCGTTTTGCCCGTACCGCTCGCCCCGACCACGAGATGTTCTTCCCCCGCCTGCAGCGCGAGGTTGACCCCGCGCAGCACGACGATTTCCTCCGCCGTGCGCGCCCGGCGGTAGTGCTTGACCAGCCCGACGGCGGTAAGCAGCGGCGCGGGTGCCATCAGTCGAACCGGATCGCCGTGACGGGGTCGAGCCGCGCCGCCCGCCACGCGGGGTAGAGCGCCGCCAGCAGCGTCAGCAGCAGCGTGCCGGCCACGACAATGATAACATCCGGCGCCTGCATGTCAACCGGCAGCTGGTCGATGTAGTAGACGTCACTGGGGAGGCGGATGCCGTAGCGGGCGAGGAACCAGCAGACCCCCGAGCCGAACAGCGCGCCGGCCACCACCCCGGCCACCCCGATGAGCACTCCCTGCAGCACGAAGAGGCGGAGCACCGAGCGGGCGGGCACCCCGAGCGCGCGCAGCACCCCGATATCATGCGTTTTCTCGATGACCATCATCACCAGCGAACCGGCGACGTTGCACGCGGCGACAAAGACGATCAGGGTGAGAATGACGAACATCGAGACCTTTTCCAGGCGGATGGCGGCGAACAGCGAGTGGTTGATCTGCTGCCAGCTGCGCACGGTCAGGCGGTAGTCGAGCGCCCGTGTCAGTTGCGCCGCCACGGCGGAGGCCTGCAGCGGGTCGGCAACGCGCACTTCGAGCGCGGTCGGGTTGCCGTCGGGGGTGAGCAGCGAGGCAGCCAGCGGCAGCGGCACGTAGGCCATGACGCAGTCGTACTCGTACATGCCCGAGCGGAACAGGCCGCTGACCGTAGCGGTCACCGTTTTCGGCGCCATGCCGACCGGGGTGAGCATCATCTCCGGAGAGATGATGTAGACGCGGTCACCCAGCGTGACACCGAGAAAGCGCGCCAGTTCCTCGCCCAGCAGGATGCCGTTGTCGTCGGGAAACACAAAACGCCCCTGCGTGACGTAGGTGGCGATGTCGGTGACCCGCGCCTCATGCACCGGGTCGATGCCGCGCAGCTTCGCCCCCTGCACCCGCCCGTGCGCACGCAGCAGCACCTCGCCGTCAACCACCGGCGCGGCGGCCACCACGCCCGGGACGCGCTCGGCCGTGCGCCGCAGCGTTTCCGCCTCCGCCAGCGTCTCGCGATTGACCCCGGTGACGCGCACATGCGCGTTGGTGCCGAGGATCTTCTGCGACAGGTCGCGCTCGAACCCGTTCATCACCGAGATGACGATGATCAGCGCCGCCACCCCGACAAACACCCCCAGCGTGGCGATCAGCGCGATCAGTGACGCCAGCGAGCCATGCCGCCGCGGCCGCAGGTAGCGGGAGCCGACCAGCCATTCGAAGGTCAGCACACCTGCCCCCCCTCACCGCGCGGACGCGGCTGCGTCCTCTCAGGCGCGAGGCGCGGCCCCAGGTAGCGGGAGCCGACCAGCCATTCGAAGGTCAGCACACCGGCCCCCCCTCACCGCGCGGACGCGGCTGCGTCCTCTCAGGCGCGAGCCGCGGCCGCAGGTAGCAGGAGCCGACCAGCCACTCGAAGGTGAACACGGGCTACGCCTGCGCGCCCGCCTCGGGACGCATGTGCGGAAAGGCGATCACCTCGCGGATGGTGGTATGCCCGGTAACCAGCATGACCAGCCGCTCGACCCCGATCCCGAGTCCGCCGGTCGGCGGCATGCCGTACTCGAGCGCGCGGATGTAGTCGGCGTCGAACATCTGCGCCTCCGCATCACCGGCCGCGCGTTCCGCCTGCTGCTGCGTGAACCGCCGCTGCTGCTCGGCGGGATCGTTGAGTTCGGAGTAGGCGTTGGCCACCTCCATACCGCCGATGTAGAGTTCGAACCGCTCGACGATATCCGGCTGCTGCGGGTCGGACTTGGCGAGCGGCGACAGCGCGCGCGGATAGCCGGTGATAAAGGTCGGCGCCTGCAGGGTATGTTCGACGGTCAGGTCGAACACCTCGGCGATGAGTTTTTCGCGGCTGTAGCCGGCGAAGCGCTCGACCGCCACCCCCTTCCCCTGTAAAAACGCGAGCAGTTCCTCCGCGCTCTTCTCCTCCGCACGGAATCCCGCCTGCTCCGCGATGGCGTCGAACAGCGTGAGCCGCCGCCACGGGGCGCTGATGTCGATTTCCCGGTCATGCCAGGTGATCACCGAGCCGCCGCGTCCCGCCTGCAGCGCCGCGCGCACCAGCGTCTCGCACAGGTCCATCATCACGCCGTAATCGGCATAGGCCTGGTAGAGTTCGATCATAGTGAACTCGGGGTTGTGCTGCGGGGAGAGCCCCTCGTTGCGGAAGTTGCGCCCCAGTTCATAGACCCGCTCGAAGCCGCCGACGATGAGCCGCTTGAGGTAGAGTTCGGGCGCGATGCGCAGATAGAGGTCCATATCCAGCGTGTTGTGGTGGGTGATGAACGGGCGCGCGGCCGCACCGCCCGCGATGCTCTGCATCACCGGGGTCTCGACCTCGAGGAAACCGCGCGCATCGAGTTCGCGGCGCAGTGCCGCCACCACCTGCGCGCGCGTGCGCAGCGCCGCGCGGGCCGCGTCATTGACAATGAAGTCGACATAGCGCTGGCGGAAACGGGTCTCGATATCGGTCAGTCCGTGCCACTTTTCCGGCAGCGGGCGCAATCCCTTGGCGAGCAGCGTCAGGGCCGACACCTGCAGCGTCGGCTCGCCCGTGCGGGTGACAAAGCCCGTCCCCGCCACGCCGACATGGTCGCCGATATCGAGCGTGTCGGTGGCCAGCGCGAACTGCCCGTCCGGCAGCTGCCCCTTCTTGATATAGATCTGCAGGTCGCCGCTGCGGTCGCGCAGGTGGGCGAAGAGCGCCTTGCCCATGCGCCGCAGCGACATGAGGCGTCCCGCGACGGAAGCCGGCGGGTTGCCCTCAGGCGCCGCGCTGATGGCAGTGCGCAGCTCCGCTGCCGTGGCGGTCACCGCGTAGCGGTTCGGATACGGATCGACCCCCTGCGCGCGCAGCGCCTCCACTTTTGCCCGCCGGATGGCCAGCAGGTCGGTAGCCGGTGTGTCGTTCATCGGTTATTCTCCTCGCTTCAGGGACGCATTGTACACCGCCGGTGGCCTTCCGTCAACGCGCGTACGCGCGCGCGTACGGGAAACCGCGGTCAGCGCACGGGTGTATAGAGTGAGGGATCGTAGCTGGCGAACGGGCGCGGCGCGAGTTCGGCCAGCGAAGAGAAGCGTGCCATGCGGAAAAAGACCTCGGCCGTGGTCAGGCAGTCGACCCACGACTTGTGGCGCGATACGGGAACGCGGATATGGTTGCGCTTGAGCAGTCCGTCAAGCCGCACCGGCTCGCCATACAGCTGCTGCCCGATGACAAAGGTGTCGAGTACGGGATTCTCCGGGCGGGGATGCCCGTAGCGGTCGCAGTAGAGATTGATGAAGCCAGCGTCGAACAGCGCGCGGTGGGCGACGATGAGCGAGTCGCTGATGAATTCGAGGAAGCGGGGGAGCACCGTCTGCGGCGGCGGGGCGTCGCGCAGCAGGTCGGGATGGATGCCGTTGACGGCCAGTGACTGCGGATCGAAAAAATCCGTCTGCGGCTTGAGCCGCTGGAAGAACATCCCCTCGACGCGCGGCTGCGCCCCGAGCCGGTACTTGAGCGCGCCGATCTCGATAATCTCGCCCTGCAGGTTGAGCAGCCCCGAGGTCTCGATGTCGACGATGGTGATGCTGCGGAACGCCTTGAGTGTGCGTACCGTGCTGAGAAAATGGTCCTCGCTCACCAGGTGCTGATGCGTGCGCGCGAGCGTGCGCCGGCAGCCGGCGCAGACATAGAACGGCTGGCTGTCCGCCGCGCGGCGCTTCCCGGTGATGACCTGTTTGCACATCATGCGCCCGCCGCAGATGGCGCATTGCGTGCGGGTGCCCAGCTGCAGGTGTTCGCCCAGCAGGTCGGGCTCGGTGCGGCAGAGTTCGGCGGCGGTCATGGGTGCCTCCGCGCGGCGCGCACCCCGTCCGGGGTGAAGCCGAAATGGCGCAGGCAGTCGTCAAACCGGCGGAAGGACGGGCCGAACCACGCCGGGGCCAGCGGTATCACGCGCACGCGCAGCCCAAGCCGGGCAATGAGCGCGCACGCCCATTCATGCAGGCCGCCGTCGGCACGGTTGTCCTCGATGGTGACCAGTTCCCGCATGCCCGCCAGCCGCTGCCGCCACCAGCCCGTGTCGACGGGCAGTCCGAACACTCCCTGCACCATGAGATCCCAGGCGCGGAACTCGCGCTCCCGGCGGCAGGCGAGCGCCAGCGCGGTACCCACCGTGCCGCAGGTGAGGAAGCAGCGGGTCGCGGCACTGCCGGCGACGAGCGGCCGGTCGAGCCGCGAGGTCTGCGCCGGCAGGGCAAGCGGCAACGGGGTGCGGCGCAGGCGGAAATAGCTGCTGCGTGTCCGCTGACGCACCGCCCAGCGCACGCACAGGTCCATCTGGGCCGCGGTGACCGGCTCGAACACCGCCAGACCGGGCACCGTGCGCATGAGCGACAGGTCGTTGAGCGACTGATGCGTCTTGCCGTCAGTGTGATAATCAAGGCCGGCATAATGCCCGGCGTAGATGACGGCGCTTTGTTCCGTCTGGTTGACACAGAGTTGCTCGTAGGCGCGTTTGTAGAACGACGCGTAGGTATTGACGACCGGCAGCCGGCCGCGCCGCGCCAGCCCCCCGGCGAAACTGACCATGTCCTGCTCGCTGATCCCCAGCTCCACGAACTGCCCGCGACGCAGCGGCAGGTCCTGCAGGCCGCACGACTTGGCCAGGTCGGCATCGAGCACGACCAGGCGGCGCGAGCGCTGCAGGTATGGACGCAGCGCCTGCCAGAAAAGGTCGCGCGTCGACGGTACCGCCGGTGGCGGTGCCACGGGTGCGGCCGCCGGCAGCGGCAGGCGGCACCAGCGCTCGACTTCCGCCTGCAGCGCACGATTACCGCTCAATGCCGCCTGCTCACGCACGAGAGTGCGGTACAGCACATCGTCCGGCACCTGCCCGTGCCACGGCTGTTTCCCGCGCACCGGGCGCAGGAAGCGCGAGCCCCCCGCCTTCTGCGTGCGCGCGATAACCAGTTTCTGCCCGCGTACCCGCCTGGTCAGCGCCGCGCGCACCGCGCGGCAGTCATGCCCGTCGATGTCGAGCACCGTGTAGCCCAGCCCGCTGAACACGCGGTGGTAATCGGTTATCCCCTTGACCGACGCGACCGCCTGCTCGGTCTGGTAGACGTTGGCATCGATGATCACCGTCAGGTTGCGCAGCCGCAGATGGACGACCGTCTGCAGCGCCTCGAAATTCTGCCCTTCCTGCAGTTCGCCGTCGCCGAGGATGACGTAAAACCGCTCGCGCGGGGCGGCATACGCCATGCCCGCCGCCTTGGAGAGCGCCTGCCCGAGCGACCCGCTGTTGACGAGGATGCCCGGGGTGGCGATATCGGTATGCGCCTGCAGTCCGCGCGGCCCGTCCTTGTAGGTGCGCAGCGCGCGCTTGCTGATGACGCCGGTGGCGTAGAGGCAGGCATACTGCAGCGGGGCGGCATGCCCCTTGGAGAGGATGACGTTCCGCTCACGCAACCCGCAGTAGAGCACGGTAAGCAGTTCCGCGACGGAGAACGACGCGCCCAGCCAGCCGTGGCGGGCGCCCATGATGCAGGCGAGCGCATTGATGCGGTTGAGCGCGGCACACTGCGCCAGGCGGCGGTTGCCCGCCGCGGCACGGTAATGGCGCCGGTCAGCGATGAACATCGGTTCCCCTCCCAGGGCACAACGCGCCCACCTTATATTCCCGCCGCCATGCCGTCAAGCACGCGGGACCGGCCGCGCGACCGCGCCGCCCGATATGCTATACTCCCCGCATCTCACCCGCAGGAGGTTTCTCCATGCTCGCCCGCGTCAATCCGACCACTACCGCCGCCTGGCGGCAGCTGCAGACGCATGCCGCGACCGCGCGGCAGTTCTCGCTGCGCGAACTCTTCGCACAGGACCCGCAGCGCTTCGCGTCATTCTCACGCCGGCAGGACGGCCTGCTGCTCGATTACTCCAAGAACCTGGTGACCGCGGAGACCATGACATTGCTTATGCGCCTGGCGGAGGAGTGCCGCCTGCGCGAGGGGATCGACGCGATGTTCCGCGGCGAGCCCATCAACGAAACCGAGGGCCGGGCGGTGCTGCATACCGCGCTGCGCAACCGCAGCGGGGCGCCGGTCATGGTCAACGGGCAGGACGTGATGCCGGACGTCAACCGCGTACTCGCGCAGATGGAGTCGTTCAGCACGCGCCTGCTCGACGGCACCTGGCGCGGCTATACCGGCGGGCGCATCACCGACATTGTCAACATCGGCATCGGCGGGTCCGACCTCGGCCCGGTCATGGTAACCGAGGCGCTGCGCCCCTGCTGGCAGCCGGGCATCCGCGCGCATTTCGTCTCGAATGTCGACGGCACGCATATCGCCGAGACGCTCAGGCGGGTGCGGCCGGAGACAACGCTCTTCCTCGTCGCCTCGAAGACGTTTACCACGCAGGAGACGATGGCCAACGCGCATACCGCCCGCGCCTGGTTCCTGCAGGCCGCGAAAAGCGAGACGCATATCGCGCAGCACTTCGTCGCGCTGTCGACCAACACGCCCGCGGTAACCGCCTTCGGCATCGCCCCCGAGAACATGTTCGCCTTCTGGGACTGGGTGGGCGGACGCTACTCGCTCTGGTCGGCCATCGGTCTGAGCATCGCCTGTACCGTCGGGTTCGCCAGCTTCCGGCAACTGCTCGACGGCGCCCACGCCATGGACACCCACTTCCGCACCGCGCCGTTTGCCGACAACCTGCCGGTTATTCTCGCCCTGCTCGGCATCTGGTACAACAATTTCTTCGGGGCGGCATCCCACGCCATCCTCCCCTACGACCAGTACCTGCATCGTTTTGCCGCCTACTTCCAGCAGGGTGACATGGAGAGCAACGGCAAGGGAGTGGACCGCGACGGCAACCCCGTCTCCTACGAGACGGGGCCGGTCATCTGGGGCGAACCGGGAACCAACGGGCAGCACGCCTTCTACCAGCTCATCCATCAGGGGACGAAACTCGTGCCGTGCGATTTCATCGCCCCGGCCGTCTCACACAATCCCGTCGACGACCATCACCTGCTGCTGCTGTCGAACTTTTTCGCGCAGACGCAGGCGCTGATGCTGGGCAAAACGCGGGCGGAGGTCGAAGCGGAACTGCGCGCGACCGGAAAGACGGAGCAGGAGGTCGCGCGGCTCGCTCCGTTCAAGGTTTTTTCCGGCAACCGCCCGACCAACAGTATTATGGTGAAGCAGGTGACCCCGTTCACGCTCGGGCAGCTGGTGGCGCTCTACGAGCACAAGATTTTCGTGCAGGGCGTCATCTGGAACATCTTCTCTTTCGATCAGTGGGGGGTGGAACTGGGCAAGCAGCTGGCCGGCACCATCCTGCCGGCACTGCGCACGACGCAGCCGCCGGCGCAGTTCGATGCGTCCACCAACGGGCTGATCGCAGCGTGGCAGGAGTGGCGCCGCTGACTCAGCGGCAGGAGCGGTCGCACAGCAGGCGCAGGTGCGCGAAAAGATTCGGCAGCACGCGCATCTTGCTCGGGCCGGGTTTGCGCCCGTAGCGGTAGACATGCGGCACTTCCGCGACGGTGGCCCCGGCGCGACAGCAGAGCGCGAGCAATTCGATATTGGCGGCAAACCCCGCCTGGCGGAAAGTCACCGCGGTGACTGACGGAAACGCCCGCTGCAGCAGCGCCACCCGGTAGCAGCGGAAAAAAATCGTGTAATCAGTGACGCCCGGCAGGCGCCAGACGAGACGGAAGAGCCGGTTGGCCACGAGTGAGAGCAGGCGGCGCCGCAGCGGGAAATCCCGGTAGGCACCGCCACGCACATGCCGCGAGGCGATAACCACGTCGTCACCCGCCGCCCCGCGGGTCAGCAGCGCGGGGAGCAGCTGCGCCTCCGAGGTCTGGTCCGCCTCCATCAGCACCAGCAGATCGTCAGCGGTCGCCTGCGCCAGGATATGCCGCAGCCCGGCGGCAAACGCCGCGGGAATGCCTGACGGCGGCTGCGTGAGCACGGTCACGTCGTCACCCGCCGCCCGCGCCCGGGCGGCCGTCGCATCGCGGCTGCCGTCATCAACCACCACGAATGCGGGCACCATGCCCGCGCCGCGAATCTGCTCCCGCGCCGCGGCAATCACCCCGGCAATGACCGCCTCCTCGTCACGCGCCGGCAACAGTACCCAGACCGTCACCGGCAGCGCTCCACGACCGCGCGGCAGCCGGCAGCGATACGCGCCAGGTCGGCCCCGGTGAGTTCCTCGTGCAGCGGCAGGTGCACCGCCCGGCGAAAGAGGGCGGCACTGTGCGGGCAGGCGGCCGGCGGCACGACCAGCGGAGCGCAGTCGTCGGCAATTTCCGGGCCGCTACCGCAGTCGATGCCGTGGCGCAGCAGCACCTGCCGCGCCCGCACAGCGTCGGTACACCCGGCAAAGGTGACGACGAGAAAATAGTGATTGACCACGGCGGTCGCCGGCGCCTGCTGGCGCTGCACCCCCGAAGGGAGGAGCGCGAACAGTGACGCGGCGACCGTCCGCCGCCGCGCGTCACGCGCCGCCAGTTCCTGCAGGTGCTGCAGGCCGAGCGCCGCCTGCGCATCGCTGTAGCGCGTCGCCTGCGGCCGCTCGCGCGCCTGCCGCGCGCGGTAGAGCGCGTTGACCAGCCGGGTCGTCAGCGGCCAGTAGAACGACCAGGCGAACAGCGGGAAGAGTGGCGAAGCGAGCAGCGCCCGCTCCCGCGCTGCCGCCCGTATCTTGCGCTGCAGCTGCTCCGTGCGCAGCGGCAATGCCGCCACCGCCGCGCGCAGGCGTGCCGCCAGCGCGTCGTCATCGGTGACAATCATGCCGCCACCAAAGGTGTTGACCGGCTTGGTCAGTTCGAAACTGTAGAAGGCGGCCGTGCCGCCGCCGCCGCACGGCACCCCGTCCAGCGACGCGCCCAGCGCATGCGCGCAGTCCTCGACCACCGGGATACTGCCCGCAGCGGCGATGATCCCGCGGAGGTCGCAGGGGGCGCCGAACAGGTGCGTGGCGATGACCAGTTTCGTGCGCGGCGTAAGCGCGGCCGCCAGCGTTGCCGGGGTCATCTGGTACGTGTCCGGATCGATGTCCGCGACGCGCGGCACATAGCCGGCCCGCTGCAGCAGCAGCACGAGATCCTTGAGCGTGTAGGCGGGAAAGACCACCTCGTCGCCCGGCTGCAGGCCGAGCGCGGCGCAGAGCAGTTCCAGCCCGTGGCGGCCGCTGGCGACGGCGATGCCGTGGCGGCGGCCGGCCTGCTGCGCCACCACGCGCTCGAATGCGGCCACCGTCGCGCCATCCTGCGGTTGCCGGGCGAGCGCCGCCGCCATATCCCACTGTCCCGGCACGGTGCGCGTGTAGCGGCGGCAGAGCATGCTCATTTGCCCACGCAGAACGTGGCGAAGACGCGGTCGAGATACGCCTCCGGCGTCGCCGTGGTGCCGGTCAGTTCGTCACGCAGTGCCAGCGCCTCGCGCAACGTCACCAGCAGGCAGGCGGCATCGGCAGCGTCGTCGGCCACGGCGCTGTGCAACAGCAGGGCGAGACGCTGCACCAGCTCCTGCTGGCGCGCGGTAATCGCGCCCGGCAGTTCCGGGTCATCGTCAGGCGCCTGCAGGCGGGCGGCCAGCGCGTCAAGCAGCGCGTCGATGCCGGCACCGGTGCGCGCGGAGACCGCCAGCGGTCCGTCCGCGGCAGGTGCCGGCCAGGCGTCCGGCAGATCGACCTTGTTGCGTACGACCAGCGCTTCCGGCAGCAGGGCGCGGCGGTCGGCAAAATCCGCGGGCGGCGGCACGCTGCCGTCGAGCACCAGCAGCACCTGCTGCGCCGCACCAACCGCGTCGCGGCGGCGGGTTTCCGCGGCGCTGGCGCACGCGTCGCCATCCGCGCTCCACCCGGCGGTGTCGATCAGGGTCACGGGAATGCCGTGCAGGTCGATGTCGCCGCGTACCGGGTCGCGCGTGGTCCCCGCCAGCGGGGTGACAATCGCGCGCTCCTCGTCGAGCAGGCGGTTGAAGAGCGACGACTTGCCCGCGTTGGGCGGCCCGGTCAGCGCAACCGTCGCCCCGGTAAACGTGCGCAACGTGCGCTCGCCGCGCGCCGCCGCCGCCGCAAGATCAGCCGCCAGCCGGGCCAGCCGCGCCCGCCAGTCAGCCGCCACGGACGCTTCCCCCTCGTCGATATCGAGCAGATACGTCAGTTCCGTGCGCAGCGCGTCCAGTTCCGCGCCCGCCCGCGCCAGCCACCGGCCCCAGGCCCCGCCATGCTGCGCGGCGGCCAGCGTCAGTGCCGTGCGGCTGCGCGCGGCGACGAGCGCCGCCACCGCCTCCGCCTGCGTCAGGTCGAGCCGGCCGCAGCGGAAGGCGCGCCGGGTGAATTCGCCCGGCGGCGCGGGGCGGGCGCCGGCGGCGAGCACCGCGTCGAGCACCGCCTGCAGCGCGGCACCGCCGCCGTGGCATTGCAGTTCAGCGACATCCTCGCCGGTATAGGAATGCGGCGCGCGCATCACCAGCAGCAGCACCTGGTCGAGAGTGCGGTCGCCCAGCACCAGGTGCCCGACATGCAGCGTATGGTTGGGTACGGCGGTGTAGCCGGGAAAGGCGCGGTGGCGGAAAACCGCGTCGACGACCGCGGCGGTGGCGGGACCCGAGATACGGACGATGCCGACCGCGCCGGCGGCGAGACCGGTGGCAACAGCGGCGATGGTCTCGCCCGTCGCCATCAGCGGGCGGCTACCGCTTCGCCTTTGCGGCGGGCGGGGGGAGCGCCGCCGCGCGCTTGTGGCGCGTCAGGTACTTCTGCTGCACCACCCCGACGACGTTGGAGAGCGACCAGTAGAGCATCAGGCCGGACGGAAAACTGTAGAGCATGAAGAGGAGCATGACCGGCATGAAGAGCATGATCTTCTCCTGCTGCGGGTTGAGCCCCGTCATGCTCAGCTTCTGCTGCACGAACATCGTCGCCGCCATGACGAACGGCAGGAGATTGAGCGCAAAACCGCCGATGACGACGACCGTGTCGGGCTGCGACAGGTCGGTGATCCACCCGAAGAACGGCGCCTGGCGCAGTTCGATCGAGTACTGCAGCATCTGGAACAGCGCGATGAAGATCGGCAGCTGCAGCAGCACGGGGAGGCACCCGCCCAGCGGGTTGATCTTCTCCTGCTGGTACAGTTTCATGATCTCCTGCTGCTGCTTCTCCGGGTTGTTCGGGTACTTCGCGCGGAGTTCCTGCATCTTCGGCTGCAGCGCCTGCATCTGCTGCATCGACTGGTACGACTTGTAGGTGAGCGGGTACATGACGATGCGCACGAGCAGCGTGAGCAGGATGATGGCGATGCCGAAGTTGGGGATGACCGCGTAGCAGAGTTTCATGATCCACAGCATGAGGTGGCCCAGCGCGCTGAACCAGCCGAACTGCATGGTCTCCTCGAGCTGCGGGGCGACCGCGGCCAGCATATCGTGGTCCTTGGGCCCGGCATAGAGCTGCGCGGTGAAGACCTGCTCCGCGTGCGGGTCGAGGCGCAGTTCGGGGAAGACGAACTCGGCCGTCAGGTCGTGACCGCGTTCTATGACGCGCACCCCGCCCGCGACAGAGTCCGGCACCAGCGCGACGACGAAGTAGCGGTCGGCCAGCGCCATCCAGCTGATGCCGTCGGCGCCCTCAGTCACCGTCTCGACATTGTCCGGCGTGCGACTGCACGACATGAACCCGCCGGTGGCACCGGCACCGCCGATGGTCTCGACGCTGCCGTTGCGCCGCCAGGCGGCGGACGGGCGGTTGAGCCCGCTCGGATCGGGAATACTGTCGCCGAAGTGCGGTCCCCAGCGGACGCTGAAAGCGCCGCGCACCGCGGTGTTCCCCTCCTCCGTGTAGCGGACCGCCGCGAGGTCGAGCGGTTCACCCGAAAGGTTATGCAGGCGCCAGGTGACGCGGTAGCGATAGGGACCGTCCGGGACGAGTTCCGTGGCGACGGTCAGCGGCAGCCCGGGCACCGACGTCAGCGCCATCACCGCCGTATCGGCCGCCGTATCGGTATGCGCGGCCGCTGCCGGACCCCCGAACCATGCCTGCAGCGCGACACTGCGCGCGGCATCAGGCACGAGGTTGAGCGTGTCGGCATTGCGCCCGTCGCGGAACTGCAGCAGGTGCAGCGCGGTAATGGTACCGCCGTTGCGGTTCTCCCACTGCAGCACCGTCTCGGGGGTGCGCAGCCGGCGCGTCACCGGGGCGGCGGGCGGCAGTGCGGCGCTGTCCGCGGCCGCCGCCGGCAGCGCCGCCGCCACCGGGGCGGTATCCGCCGCCACCGCCACCGGGGCGCTGTCGTGCGTCGCCGGCACGGACGCCGCCCGTTCCGCCTCTTCGAGCTGCGGTTTGACGAAGAAATAGTTGTAGGCGAAGACGACCGCCAGCGTCACCAGCATCGTCTTCAGCAGTTGTTTATCCATGCCCTCTTCTCAGTCCTCCGGTGCCGCCGCGGCGCGGCCGGCACGACGCCATCCGGGCCATTGTTCCGGCACGGGATCACAGCCCCCGGGATGCCACGGGTGGCAGCGCAACACACGGGCCGCGGCCAGCCAGCCGCCGCGCCACGTCCCGAACCGCCCGATGGCGCCATAGGCATAGCGCGAGCAGGTCGGGTAGAAGCGGCACGCCTCGGGGAGCAGCGGCGACAGCAGGCGCTGGTAGGCGCGGATGCCGAGCAGCAGCGCGCTACGCAGCATCGCCGCGCCAGACCCCCGCGCGCCGCAGCAGCGTCTGCCACTCCTCCGCCCACGCGGTATAATCGCCCGTGCTGCGCGCGGCACGCGGCAGCGCCACCAGGTCATACCCGGGCTGCAGCGACGGGCGCGACAGCCGGAACAGCTCGCGCAGCAGCCGCCGCGTGCGGTTGCGGTGCACGGGCAGCGGGCAGCGCTTGCGCGGCAGGATGATGCCGCAGCGCGTCAGCGGCGCACCGGTGGCGCGCACACCAAGCACCAGCCGCGTGCCGTGCAGGAAACGCCCGTCGCGGAAGACGCGGTCGTACGACGCGCGGTCCGCGAGGCGCGCCGCGCGCGGCAGGCGGCGGCGCCCCGTCACTTCGCGGAGCTGACCGTCAGGCGCTTGCGCCCCTTGGCCCGGCGCCGCGACAGCACCTTCTGCCCGTTGGCCGTGGACATCCGTTCGCGAAAGCCGTGGGTCTTCGCCCGGCGCCGCTTGTTGGGTCGAAACGTCGGTTGCATCGTTCTGCTCCTTCGTCTACAGCGGGAGGCCGAGGCCCCCCGTCAGTTTCGCCATCGCCGCTTCGGACGTGGCTGACATCTTTTCCATCGCCTGGTTGACCGCGCTGATCACCGTGTCGGCGAGCAGTTCGCTGTCCGCTTCCTGCAGCGCCTCCGGCTTGATGACCAGAGCCGTCACCCGGTACTTGCCGTTGACTTTCGCGGTCACCATGCCGCCGCCCGCCGACGCCTCGCATTCCTGCTGTTCGAGCGCCGCCTGTGCCTCGAAGATCTTCTTCTGCATCTGTTTCGCCTTCTGCAGCGCCTGCTTGTTGAAGAAATTCATCGTCCGTTCTCCTCCGGCGGGGCGGGATTGAGCTCGTCCGCCTGCGGTTCCAGCTGCAGCTGCGCGTAGTAGCGGGCGCGGGTCGCGCTGTCCGGTTCTTCGCGGTCGAGCGTCTCGCCCACGGCCTGCAGGATTTTCTCCTCGACCACCGCGATGCTGTCGATCACCAGCCGCCCGATCTCGTCGCTGCGCACCTTGCCCAGCGCCTTGACCGCGTTGAAGCGCACGCGGCTGTCCTCATCGTAGAGCATCTCGACGAGCAGCCCGGCCGCGGAGACGTCGCCGATCTCGCCGAGCACGAATACCGCGGCGGCGCGCTCCCAGCGGTCGCCGCCATAGAGCATGCGCTTGAGCACCTTGAGCACGTCCTCGCGACAGACCGGGTAGAGGGCGAGCGCGGCATTGGCGCGCACGCGGTGGTTGCGGTCGGTGAGCAGCCCGAACAGCGCCTGCTTGAGCTGGTGCTCGTTGACCCGCTTGCCGAGCTGAAAGGCGAGCGCCTCGACCGCGTTGGCACGCACGCGGTCGTCACGATCCTCGAGCAGGCGGATCAGCACCTCGATTTCGCCCGCCTCCGCGCACATGCCCAGGCCCGCCACCGCGGTGGCGCGCACCTTCTCGTCCGTATCAGCGGTGCGCTCGAGGAACAGTTCGCGCGCGCTGATCCCGCGCAGCTTGCGCAGCGCCTCCACGGCGTTGAACCTGACCCACGGGTGCGGGTCGGCGGCGAGCGCGGCGAGCACCGGGTAGGCCTCGGGCGCCCCGATCTTGCCCAGCGCGAGCGCCACGTTGACCCGCACCAGCCACTCGCCGTCGTCGGCGAAGCGGCGCACGGCAGGCAGGGCGCGATCGGTGCCGATCTCCCCCAGCGCGTGGATGAGCGCGATGCGCACCGAGTTCTTCTCCGTCGCCAGCATCTCGACGAACAGCCCCGCCGCCTGCTGCGCGCGCACGCGGGCGAGCAGGTCGATGAGGTTGAGCCGCAGCGTGCGGTTGGTGCTGATAAAGGCGTGCGCCGCGCCGTAAGTGTTGAGCAGTGTCACCAGCTGGTAGCGCATCCACGGCTGCGGCAACGCGCAGGCCTGGCGCACCGCGGTGATCGCCGCCTCCTTCGCCGGGTAGGGCGACTGCGCGATGATGGCGGCGAGGCGGTCGGTGACGATGCTGTTCGGGGTCTTGATCAGGCGGCGCAGCAGCTGCCCCACCCCGGGATGCTGCAGCGCGCCGAGCAGCGCGTCGAGCGTGCGCGCGAGGTCCTCGACCTGGCGCACCGCGTCGCCGCCGGCCGGCGGCACGGGGAGCGGGGCGACGGGCGCCGCCGCGCTGTCGCGCTTGTTCGCT
>CAZWUZ010000004.1:0-25606 GCA_964637655.1 uncultured bacterium
CTGACAAACCTCGCCGCCCCATTCTGATAAACTTCGCCGGGTGATTCTGATAAACCTCGCTGACCGTTCTGAAAAACTTCGCTGGGCATTTCAAGGAATCTTACCCCACGCAATCCGCATTATTGCATATCAACATTGTATTACAAGCGTGGGTCGACGGGCTCGCTTTCGAGGGCGAGGACGCCAAACACACACTCGTGGACGCGGCGGAGCGGCTCGCGGCGGACGAACCGCTCGAGCGCCTCAATGCCCAAAGCAAACTCGCGTAGCGCCAATGAACGTTTCGCGGCCAGGCCGCGGGCGCGCAGGCGATCCAGATGCTGTGGCGCGGTGTATTCCGGGCCGTAGATGATGCGCAGATATTCGCGGCCGCGCACTTTGATTGCCGGCTGCACCAGTCCGCGTGAGCCGCGCGCGATGAAGTCATGCGGTTTCACCACCATGCCTTCGCCGCCGGCAGCGGTCAGTTCCTCCCACCAGCGGGCCGCTGCCGCTTCCGCCGACGGATCGGTGACGTCAAGCACCTGATACGGCGTGCGCAACAGCAGTTCCGGATCGGCGTCAGCCAGACGACCGAGCATGGTCATATGCCATTCGTGGTCACGTGCCGTATGAACCGCATTCTCCGACGCCAGCAGATGGAACGGCGCAAGTTTCATATCCGTCAGTGCATCAACTTTCCAGCAATACCGGCGATAGGCCGCCCGATACTGACTGACCATCTCCCGGCGTTCCAGCATGTGCTGCAGCAGTTCGCCCGCCTCGGGATAGCGGGCCGACGCCATCTGCAGGCATTCCGCGGACGCGGTCAGCGCCCGCAACGCAGCATCCCCAACCGGCGCATACTGCTGGTGGAGCAAACTCTGCGCCTTGGCTGACCACGGCATGAGTTCCGCGTCGAGACACAGCCAATCCGTCTGCAGTTCGTCCCAATAACCCGCAGTCGTAGCGGCTGCGACCAGGCGCTGTAGCATGGCGCGTTCGAGGTCGGGTTCGCTGAAGAACCGCCGGCCAGTGCGCGTATAGATGATGCCGCACCCCTCATCAACGATGCCGAAGCGGCGCCGCGCCGCCTCTTCGTCACGGCAGATAATCGCCACGACCCGCGAGCCCATATGCTTCTGCTCGCAAATCACCCTTGCCACGCCCTGCTCGCGATAATACGCGAATGCTTCAGCCGGATATTCGAGGTACTCCGGCAGGGAACTGGTCGCGCAAGGCGACATGGTCGGCGGCAGATAGATCAGCCATTTGGGATTGGCCGAAAAGCGGCTGATTACTTCCAGCGCCGCGGTGGCATTTTCCTCGCGCACCGTCACGGTACTCTTCAGCCGGGTGGTAATTATCCGTTTGCCGATAACATCCGCAAGATCAAGCATGTCATCCTGCTGCTGCTGCGCGCTGAGCGTGTCCGGTGCAGACACCGGCGTGAGCGGCCGTGCGGGAATTGCATAGGTCTGCCGCGCAGGCACGGCAACCAGTTCCTTTTCCGGATAGCGCAGTGCCGTCAGGCCGCCGCCAAACACACAACCGGTATCGATATTGATCGTCCGATTCAGCCATTCCGCCGCCGGCACCGGCGTGTGTCCGTACACCACCATCGCGCGACCGCGGTATTCCTGCGCCCACGGATAGCGTACCGGCAGGCCATATTCATCGGTCTCGCCGGTCGTCTCGCCGTACAGGGCGAATTCCCGGACCTTGCCGGAACCACGACCATGCATCGTCTCCGGCAAACCGGCATGCGCCACCACCAACCGCCCGTCATCGAGCACATAGTGGCTGACGAGATCATCGATAAACGCCTCAACGCGCGCCGTGAACGCCGGCGGCTCCTTGGCCAGTTGCGCCAGTGATTCAGCGAGGCCATGCGTTATCTGGGCATCCTTGCCACGCAGTTTCCGCAGCAGCCGGCTTTCATGGTTGCCGGGCACGCACAGGGCATTGCCCGATTCCGTCATGTCCATGACCAGCCGCAAGGTGCCGGCAATATCTGGGCCGCGATCAACCAGATCGCCAAGAAATACCGCCTTGCGCCCGGCGGGATGCGTCACCTGATAACGCGGGCCACTTTCCCCGGCTGACACCTCGCAGCGATAACCAAGCCGCGCCAGCAGTTCGCACAATTCGGTCAGGCAGCCATGCACATCGCCGATTATGTCGAACGGTCCATGTTCGGCTTTCCGGTTATTCCATAGCGGCTCACGGGCCATAGTCACCGACGCCAACTCCTCCGGTGAGTTGAAGGTGAAAATATGGCGGAACCCCTCGCGCTGCAGGCCGCGGCGCGAACGCCGCAACTGGCGGCATTGCTGCGGAATGACGTGCGGACCGAAGGCGCGGTCGGTGC
Source organism: uncultured bacterium (assembly GCA_964637655.1). Classification (GTDB taxonomy): domain Bacteria; phylum DAOPZR01; class DAOPZR01; order DAOPZR01; family DAOPZR01; genus CAZWUZ01. The sequence goes on from CAZWUZ010000004.1 coordinate 2,351, forward strand.
GTGCGCGATTGCGGTCCTGACAGACCCTTTCCGGGAAATCGAGCACAATCGCCACCGGCAGACAATGATACGATCGCGCCAGCGCCACCAGCGGCCGTCGCGACTCCGGCTGGACATTCGTCGCGTCAATGACGGTCAGCCGGCCGGCCGCCAGGCGCCGGGCCGCGATAAAATGCAGCACGGCAAACGCATCGCCCGTGGCCGCCTGCGCGTTTTCATCGTCGGCAACCAGGCCGCGGCAGAAGTCGGACGAGAGAATCTCCGTCGGCTTGAAATGCTGGCGCGCCCAGGTCGATTTGCCGGCGCCCGACGGGCCGATAAGCACCACCAGCGCCAGTTCGGGAATGGTCACACGCATCGCGAGAACACTCCCATCTGGGTCGGAGCACCAACTTCATTGTCGAGCGAACCGACGGGCAGCATCCGCACCGTATACCCACAGCGCCCGGCAATGGCCGAACACCACGCCGCGAATTCATCGCGCCGCCATTCGAAACGATGGTCGCGATGGCGCAGATTCCCTGCCACCAGGCCGGCAAAACGGACGTTGTATTCGGCATTCGGCGTGGTAACGATGACGGTGCCAGGCCGGGCAAACTCAAATACCGACCGTTCGCACGCCGCCAGGCGCGGCGGGTCAAGATGCTCAATGACCTCGACCAGGGCTGCGGCATCAAACCCGGCCAGACGCTGATCGCGATAGAGCAGCGACCCGTGCAGCAGGCGCACCTGCTTGCGCCGCGATTCCGGCAGGCGGTCCAGATGCAGGCGTTCCGCCGCCATAGCCAGCGAACGGTGCGAGACATCCATCCCGACAATCTCCTCGCTGCAGCGCGCGGCAAGCAATGCCTGAATAAGTTTCCCTTCACCACATCCCAGATCAAGCACCCGCCTGGCACCGCATTGGCGGATAACCGCAACCACTGCACCCAACCGCTCGTCGTTCAACCGCAGCGGCTGTTCGATTTTCTCTTCAGTGGCAGCTGGAGTTGCCGTATCCGGTTCCGGCTGATCTTCGTCCATCAGCCGGGCCAGCGCGGCGCGCGCCAATCGCCCCTGATGCTTGAGATAGCGCCGCGCGATCTGCTCGCGTTCCGGGTGACCAGCCAGCCAACCCTCGCCATGCCGCAGCAGTTTTTCCACTTCATCTTCCGTCACCCAATAGTGCTTTTCATCATCCAGTACGGGGATGAGCACATAAAGGTGCGAGAGCAGGTCGCATAACCGGAGCGTCCCCTGCAAAGTGACGGACAGATATGGCGATCTGCCCCAGTCAGGGAACTGTTCGTCAAGCGGCCCGCCAGTGGCGGTGACCGTATAGCCCAGCGGTTCGAACAGCCGCCGCAGCAACCCCTCGCCACCACGGCAGGGCAATACCGGCAGGGTGGCGGTCAAGGGGAGCGCCTGTTCAGCCAGTTCCGCCCGCGCCGCGCAGTTCCCGGCCAGGGCTGTGCCAAAAACGCGCGCAATCGCCACGGAAAGGAATGAAGTCGCCGCATACGGCCGGTCATTGACATACTGGTCGAGCAAGCCGTCGGTACCGGCCGGCCCGCGACTATTGCGCACCAGTCCCACCGGGTCAACATCAAGCAGCAACGCCACCGTGCAGCATGCGTCACCGGTTTCCGGATAAAACACCTGCGCCCGGCCAAACGGCAACTCGAAGGTTTGCAGGCGTTGCGGGTGTTTGTGCAGCAGATACCCGAGATCGGTCGCCGGCGCCCGTGTCAGAGTAATGGTCAGCAGCATCCGGCGTTCCTCCCCGCGGTATCGGTCAGATAATCGTCAGTATACTATCGCCCTTTCTGACAGGCAACCGCGCTGTGATAAGACAGGGTCATGGTTCTGACGCCGCTTCGAGTTGCAATATTTCCCGGCGGGATAAAAACAGGGAGACGGGCCCAGTGCCCAGAAGAGTGCTGTGCCTTGAGCGCTGAGGACTGTGCGCTGTGTGATGGGTGCATGAGTAGTGACAATTGAGGATTGCCTCGTTCCCGAGTGGTCTCCTCTTCCTTGTCGGGTACACCCGGTTTTACCCGGGCGTACAATACTCATCTCACCATCCACATTTGGCGCGGGGATGTGGTCCCCGTCCCCCCTGTGTCAGCGGGAGAAACACCGCAACCCGCCCCCCTGCTTACTGCCCGTTATTTGATATCGGGGCAGGAAGTCGTGAACGCGAAGGCATTCAGGCTCTCCTGCAGGCTTTCGATGCGCGCTTTGAGTGCGGTGATGCGCGCATCCCGCTGCACTTCCCCGATACTGACCGTCATGGGCATTTCCTTTTTGATTTCACGCCAGCGTTCCCGCTCGGCGTCATAGACCTCTTCGATTTCCTTTTCCGGTTCGTCATTGATATCCAGTTTGCGGAGCCATGCGATTTCCGCCTTGGCTTCCGCCAGGGCATAGATCATGTAGGGGATGCTCGTTTCGACCGCCGCGGTCGTGTTCCCCGCATTCGCCAGGGCGATGCCGGCCTTGACCAGCGCGAGCTTGTTGCGCTTGGCATCCAGTTGTGCCAGTTGCGCGTCGAAATCGAATTTCAGTACTTTGCTGGCCCGACGGCGGTTGTGCACCGCCAGTTTCACTTCCAGTTCACGGATTTCACCCGTGAGAGTGTTTTTCAGTTTCAACGCCGTAGAGATTTTCATGTGTGCCCCCTGGCCCGTTATTATTCTTCCCTTGCCTGCTGCTATATACGCCGCGCTGCCGGCGTTTGTTGCAATGTTTGTGCCGGTGCTCGTGCCAGCGCCTTGCCTGCGCTGTCTGTTATTCCTCAAAATGTACCACAACATACGTTTCCGTCAAGTGTCTTTTCTTATTCGATGAGCGGGTGAAGACATTCCGCCCAGGTGAATCTGAACTTCATGACAGGACGCCGTACCGTGCTGGCGTCCTGTCATTCAGTCCCTGGTTGCCCCCTCCTGCCGCGGGTTACGCCGCGGCTTGTTTTGTTGCAGCGGCCTGCAATGTGGCCAGCTGCCTGGCGTTGACGTGTCTGGTCTGTGACGTGCAGCTACCGTCCGGGTTTGTGGTATGAATGATGATCTGGCAGAGTGGAAAGCTGTCGTTTTTCAGTTTGTAGAGTTGACGAGCCTTCACCTGCCGCTTTGTCCAGTATGATACTACGGTGATGGTCGTGTTCGTCATGGTCTGTTCACCTCATTTATCATGGCGTTCCCGTCGCTCTCTATGGCCGCGCGACCGGTAATGCCGGAACAGCGGGCAGCCGACACCCCGGTTGTCAAAGATCTTGCCGTCAGCATCAGACGGGCATCTCCCGGTACTTCCGGGCATACTCCGCCATGTAGGCGGGATGCTTTTCCCGCCAGCGGCGGTCATACGCCTGTTTGTACTGCCGCCGCGCAGCGGTACGACACTGCGACGAGCAGTACTGCTGATTCCTGTGTCCTGCGGTGGGTTGGAAAACCGCGCCGCAAAGCCGGCAGCAACTCACGATTACGCCTCCTTCGGACCTCGCCGTTCACGTTCAGGTCGGTGTACAGCAACCGACACCTCCCGCGTTCAGCGTCTCAGTCCGATCTCAGCGCTACGTGTGTCGCATGGCTTTGCGCGCTCCTGTGTACGGCCTCGCGGCCGAAGTGGCGCCGGGTGGCCCCGGCGCGTGCTGCTCACATTCTACCACAAACTTTCACATCGTCAAGTGTCTTTTTGCAGCATTCCAGACGGCACCCGGATTTGTCTTCGCCCTTCACTTACATATACCGTCCAGATGCGCGTCTCGTTGCAAATATATTTGCAACGCTGGCCACAGTTGTTCCGTAAAATATGATAGAGGCCGCAAAGGAGGGACACACATGGATTTCTTTCGGGAACACTTGAACAGCTTTCTGCTTTCTGTATTTCTATGGGCCGGGTCGCGCCTCTTCCCGGTTATCATTGTCGACACCCCGGAAGGCGAGGACGATGCCCTGCGCAACGTTCACTTTTCACTTTCCGAAGTCGATTTTGAGCGCTCAATATCGACGCACTACTGGGAGGCAGTCGAGAGTCGCAAAGCGCGGATGGCGGAGACCGTGCGTGAAGAATAAACCGGGAAACGCGGCATGGACGAATCGCAACCTGATATCCACCAATGACTGGTCAAATCGGGCATCACAGAAACTGTATGAACAATTCCGTGACCCGAACCGGCGGGATATTCAACACCTCAAACAACTGTACGAGAGTGGTCGTCAATGCGGCGGTTGTTCATTTTTCGCCCCCTTCAACAGTGACTGGGGCCTGTGCTGCCATCCGCGGTCACCCCATCATCTGGAAACCGTGTTCGAGCATTTCACCTGCGCCGCGTTCGTCAATGAAGGGTGGCAGTCGCACAGTTTCTGCGAACATCCCGAACAGCATGTGCTGCCCGATCCAATTCGACGCTCCCGCCAAGTAAAGGGCGACAAGCGCAATTCCAGACGGGCAAAACGCCGCTGAAGTAGTCACTATCGGCCGTCAACCTGTTCTCCTTGGTGTTCTGTTGTAAATATCCACTCGCCCGTATATAATCCTGTCATGACGCTATTTCCCCCCACCGCTGGTCGGTGATTACCTGATCTGTTCGGTGCCGGTAACCAGTTGAATCCGCTCAAGGGACCGTCACGCAATATTGTTCATCATACTGAACACTCCCCGCCACTTCCCGGATTATGTTCATTACGATGAACTGATCCTGCCGCCACGTTCCTGTCCGGCACGCACGCGGCTATCGCGCGCTTGGTTGCCGGCCTGACAGCGCCGCCAAGCCCTCGCTTTTCTGAACCTGTCTGCCACGTGCGTTTTACGTCAGTTTTGCGCCAGTTGTTGATGCACTGGGATCGTGGTGGAGGATGTCATCGCCGTGCTCGCTGACTCCACTAATCCCAAGTAGTATCTGCAACGCATGAAGTTGCGTGATCCTGAATTGGCGCAAGGGTATGTACAATTTGTACATACCCTTGCGGTGCCGACCGCGGACGGACCGCTCTTTCCGAGAGAGGTCTGCACCGGCTGAATAGTTGCTGCGCATCTACGATTATGTCGACCGTGCCGTGCCGATACTGCGCTGGATGTTTGCCCGGCGCGAACGCGACCATCGCGCGCCTGGCTACCGGCCAGACATCGCTGCCGAACCCTCGCTTTTCTGAATAATTGCTGGAGTTTCTGCTTCAGATACTGGTCATGGCATTGATGCGCGATTCAAGTGCGGAAAGGCCGGCAAAAATCTCGTCGAAATCAGGCACCGTACCGAACAGCATTGCCTGCATGGTACGATAATCTTGGCGCAGTTCCGCCAGCATCGCAGGTGGCGGCAGCAGCCGGAAACTGCCAGGCACAGCCGACTCATAGCCCGCCCATGGGCAGCGGTAAAAACGCATTTTGAAGCGCACGACTTCCCGCAGCAGTCCCGGATCCGTCAGCGCGTGCTGGCAGATGGGCGTCCGGTTCAGGCGAAACAGGTCGTAGTAATGCCGCGAATGGCGCAGCGGTTTCGTCTTGCCCGGCGGGCAGTGCGCCTCCTGGTGCAGGATTGTCGCTTTCTCCCAGAACGTGCGTGCCGCCGCAATCCCACGCTGGTCAAAGATAGCCCTTTCCAGTTATCAATAGTGTCGTACCATGAGCCGCCTTGTCATACAGCAGGGTGCGTGGTATACTGTGGCCGGGACGATCGAAGACGAGGAGCGAGTTATGCGTCGAATTTTGCGTCGCGCTGCCTATCGTCGTGAACGTATTTATGTCGATACTTCCGTCATCGGCGGTTGTTGTGATCCGGAGTTTCGCGAATGGTCAAATGCGCTGCTGCGGGATTTCCGGCACGGGGTTTACGCTTTGCTGGTTTCCGAACTGGTAGCAGCGGAAATTGCTGATGCCCCCGATGAAATACACATGGTTTACGCCCGTTTTTTGGAGAGTCCGCACCTCAGGATTCTGCCCATCACTCCTGAAGCGCAGGAACTGGCGGGAAAATACCTCCAACGGAAGATTGTCACGCCGAAATATTCAGATGATGCATTGCATATCGCTTTAGCCACCACTGCCGGGGCTGACATGGTGGTCAGTTGGAATTTCCGGCATATCGTCCATTTTGATAAGATTCGGGCTTTCAATGCGGTCAATCAGGCCGCTGGTATGAAGCAGATAATGATTCATTCACCGCGAGAGGTGGCGAAAAATGGTTAATATCATGGCAACCGTAAGAAAGATACGAGATCGCAATTACGCGCGCCTGAAAAAAGCCTCGCCCGGCGAGAAAATCATGGACGTCAGGAGCAAGGCGGAGGCCCTTCACAAGAAACTTGGTCTGCGCAAACGTCGCCTGGCCAGTTAGCGCTTCTTCTGTGGCGTCAGCGGAATTTCACCTTTTCCGGGGCGCTGGCAATCTGCTCACCGTCGCATAATTTGTCATATCACGGTCCAAAAACAGGATCAAATATTTGCGACTGCATTTCCACGGCGCGCAAATAAGTGTGGGCGATTTTCGCCACCATCGCTGCTGTGCGTGGCGCCCCGCTCTTTCCGGAAGCGGTCTGCACTCGCTGAATAGCTACTGCGCATCTGCGATTATGTCGACCATGCCGTGCCGATGCTGCGCCGGATGTTCACCCGGCGTGAGCGCGGCTATCGCGCGCTTGGCTACCGGTCTGACAGCGCTGCCGAACCCTCGCTTTTCTGAATAATTGCTGGAGTTTCTGCTGCTTCAGATACTGATCATGGCATTGATGCGCGATTCAAGTGCGGAGAGGCCGGCAATGATCTCGTCGAAATCAGGCACCGTGCCGAACAGCATTGCCTGCATGGTACGATAATCCTGGCGCAGTTCTGTCAGCGTCGGAGGTGGCGGCAGCAGACAGAAACTTCCGGGCACAGCCGACTCATATTCTGCCCAGGAGCAGCGGTAGAAACGCATCTTGAAGCGCACGACCTCGCGCAGTCATTCCGGATCGGTTAGCGCGTGCTGGCAGATTGGCGTCCGGCTCAAGCGAAACAGGTCGTAGTAGTGCCGCGATTGGCGCAGCGGTTTCGCCTTGCCCGGCGGGCGGTGCGCCTCCTGGTGCAGGATTGTCGCTTTCTCCCAGAACGTGCGTGCCGCCGCAATCGTCCGGACCATCGTTTGGGGCACGCGGAACACGTGCGGAAAATGTGCCGCGGCATACGGACTGATTGCTTTTTCCTCGTTCGGCACCCAGGCCGCCAGCGGGCCGATTTCCAGGCGTATCTGCGGCTGGATTGCCATCAGCGAGAAGGCGCGCGGATAATGCACCAGCACGTCCTGCCCTTCGGTACTTATACCAACCGGCATGCCGGCGCGCGCGGACAGGTCCTGCTGCAGTTTTCCGGCAAACTCGCTCTGCAAATACTGGGTAGCGCGCTGATTGGCGGCCTTGTTCCAGATATCCTGCTGTGTCGCGCTGCGGTCCGCCCACGCCTCCTGCTTTGAACAGCCCAGCACACGCCAGTCGAGAATCAGATCAATGTCCTCGGAAAAACGTTCGATGGCGGCAAATGCCTTGGACAGGCTCGTACCGCCCTTGAATGCCATCTGTGCATGCCACGGGCTGTCATGAAACAGGTAATCAAGCACCCAGCACACCCAAAAATCCTTTTCGACTATCGCTTCGTGCACGCGCATGGCCTGCGCGGCGGCGCGAAACACTTCGCCCCTTTCACGCTCCGGCCGGCAGGCAAAATCACGCATGCCGCTGACGCCGTTCGGGTGCACTCTCGGTCAGTTGCCGGACAGTTTCATGTACCCAGGCCGTCACGTAACCGGTTTCAGTCGCAGCCCGGGCAAGGTCCCCAGCTTTGAATCGCTTGCGCAGTTGCGCACGTGTCGATTGGTCAAGCCGTTCCCGGCCAAGCGCCTTGATTGCCTGTACCAGCACAGCAGTGGCCGGCGAGAGTTTTGCCGTTTCACGATTAGCCCGATGCAGAAACAGAATTGTGCCGCCAGCCCACTCGTATTTTCTGGTCGGTCCGTTACTGACATAGCGCCACTGCGACGGCACCTGTTCGGACAGGCCTAGCAGGTTCAACGCCGCTTCACCGGCCGGGGTGATGGTCCAGCCGTACTCACGCGCGATAGCCCGGGCAATGGCATCCGGATCCGGCGCCACCCATGTGCCCAGCAGTTTGCTGTACCGTGGATAGTCATACACGCCGTGCCGGATGCGGCGAATCGTGCCCTTCTCTGCGAGACGGCTCAGCACTTTCCGCACCGCCACGTTTCCGCCAAGACCGGAAAAATCTTTGGCCGTGAACACACGTTTACCACCGCTGCCGCGCATGATTTTTATCACTTTATCATTCAGTGAGTTATCGTGTGTTCTTCTACCGTTCATGTCACATAGATTAGTACTTATGTGTGACATTGTCAATGGCAATATACAGAACTCCCGTGGACCGTGGCAACAAAAACGAGAAGCCGCCTCCTCTGTTGAGAAAGCGGCTGTTCGAGTCCTAAATGGCTCCCCGAGCTGGACTCGAACCAGCAACCCTTGGATTAACAGTCCAATGCTCTACCATTGAGCTATCGGGGAATAGGTGGGTTGTCAATACACTGCCTGCAACGGCAGAACGATACTACAAAAAAGACCCGGTTGTCAAGTTTCCCTCACCCTGCCCTCTCCCTGAGGGAGAGGGGGATCAGGAGGCCTGCTTGATGCTCAGGGATATGCGCTTGCGGTCGAGGTCGACCTCGAGCACCTTCACTTTGACCCGCTGGCCGACCTTGATGACGTCGCGCGGGTCCTTGACGAACTTTTTGGCCAACTGCGAGACGTGTACCAGCCCGTCCTGGTGGACCCCGACATCGACAAAGGCGCCGAAATTGGCGACGTTGGTGACCACGCCATCGAGGAGCATGCCGGCGGCCAGATGCTCCAGTTCCGTGACCCCCTCCTTGAACTGCACGGCCTCGAACTGTTCGCGCGGATCGCGGCCCGGCTTCTTCTGTTCCGCCACGATATCCTGCAGCGTGGGGAGCCCGACATCGCCGTTGACATACTTTTTCAGGTTGAGTTGCGCGAGCAGCGGTTCGTTGCCGATGAGCTGCGCGACATCAACCCCGTTGTCGGCGGCAATCGTTTCCACCAGCGCGTAGCGCTCGGGATGCACGGCGGAATTGTCGAGCGGATGCTCGGCATCGCGGATACGCAGAAAGCCCGCCGCCTGCTCGTAGGCCTTGGGCCCGAAACGCGTCACCTTGAGCAGCTGTTTGCGGCTCCTGAACGCGCCTTCCTTGTCGCGATGTGCGACGATGTTCTTCGCCTGCGTCTCGGAGAGCCCGGCCACGTACGACAGCAGCGCCCACGAGGCGGTGTTGAGATCAACCCCGACGTAGTTGACGCATGACTCGACGGTCTCCCAGAGTGAATCGCGCAGCTTCACCTGGCTAACGTCGTGCTGGTACTGCCCGACCCCGATCGACTTCGGGTCGATCTTGACCAGTTCAGCCAGCGGATCCTGCAGGCGGCGGGCGATGCTCACCGCCCCGCGCACGGTAACATCCTTGGCCGGAAATTCCTCGCGCGCGAGAGCGGAGGCGGAATAGACCGAGGCGCCCGCCTCGCTGACCACCACCACGGTCAGGTTCAGTTCGGGATGGCGCTGTGCGATGCCGCGCAGCAGCTGTTCCGTCTCGCGCGACGCAGTGCCGTTGCCGATGGCGACCAGTTCCACCTTGTGTTGTTTCGCCAGCGCCACGATGGTCTTCTCCGCCCCCGCCGTATCGCGCCGCGGCTCATGCGGGTAGATGACGGTGTCAGCGAGGAGTTTTCCCGTCGCATCGACCACCACCACCTTGCAGCCCGTGCGCAGTCCCGGATCGACCCCCATGGTGACGCGCGCGCCCGCCGGTGGCGCAAGGAGCAGCTGGCGCGCATTCTCGGCAAAGACATGAATCGCCTCGACATCGGCGCGTTCCTTGACCGCGACGCGCGCCTCGACACCAAGCGAGAGCTGCAGGTAGACGATATAGGCAAAACGCAGACAGTCGCGGATGTAGCCCGCCTGCGCCAGCGTCGCGCTCTTCAGGAAACGCTTCTCCAGCCAGTTGAGGATGAGTTCGTCAGGAGCGATGATACGCGCCTGCAGCACCTCCTCCTTCTCGCCGCGCAGGATGGCGAGGTAGCGGTGCGAAGGGATAGCCTTGAGCGGCTCCTTGAACTCGTAGTACTGGCTGAACTTGGTCTTCTCGTTCTTCTTTTCCGGAAGCACCTCGGAAACAAAGACACCGTTGGTGAGGATCTGGCGGCGGATGTACTGGCGCACCTCGGCATCGTCGGCAACCAGTTCAGCAATGATGAATTTCGCCCCGTCGAGCGCGGCGGCGACATCAGGGACGTCCGCCTCCGCATTCACATAGCCGGCAGCAGCCGCCTCGGGCGACACATCCTGCTGCTGTTCCCAGAGGAGCAGGGCAAGCGGCTCGAGCCCGCGTTCCTTCGCCACCATCCCCTTGGTCTTGCGTTTCGGCTTGTAGGGGAGGTAGAGGTCTTCCAGTTCCTGCTTGACGGTGCAGGCGAGTATTTTCGCCTTCAGTTCGTCGGTCAGCTTGCCCTGTTCCTCGATGCTGCGCAGGACGGTATCGCGGCGCTCGTCGAGTTCCTTGAGGTAGGCGGCACGGTCGCGGATGTCACGGATCTGCACCTCGTCAAGTTCGCCGGTCTGCTCCTTGCGGTAGCGGGCGATGAAGGGGATGGTCCCCCCCTCGTCGAAGAGCGCGAGCGTATTCTTCACCTGGGCGGGCCTGAGCGACAACTCGCCCGCCACCAGGGCGACAACCTGTTCCTGAGTCAGCATGCCATTCCCCTCCCGAGGAATGCACTGAAATACCACATAACCCACACATGATGCAACTGCGTTTCACCACAGAGCACACAGAGCACACAGAGAAAGAAGATACACCTGGTGGATGAGCTCTTGCGGGCAAAGACATTCACCACGGCACACGGAGTACACGGAAAATATCGGACAGATATTATGGGACTGGCCCTGCGGGCAGAGACGATGACGGATTACCGCATACCTGCAGCAGTCGCAGGCTTCACCCTGCGGCTGCCACAACATGGCTGGATCCCCGATTACACACTTCGGGGATGACCGGCAAATGCGGTCAGCGCAGGGAGCGCAGCGGACGGCCTGTCCCTCCCGATTTGACCATGATGATCTCCGCCATAATGCTGATGGCGATCTCGGCGGGGGAATCGTCCCCGAGGTCGAGCCCGATGGGGGAGTAGAGGCGCGGATCGTTCACCTTCACCCTTTTCTTCCGCAGGCGCCTGAGCACGTCGGCAACCTTGGTGCGGCTGCCGATCATGCCGATGTAACCGGCGCGGGTGGCCAACGCCACCTGCAGGCAGTACTCGTCATGCTTGTGCCCGTAGGTGACGATGACGATGGCGGTGCCGGCATCAACAGGAAGCGTCGCGAGAAGTTTTGCGAAGTCCCCCTTGAGGCGGCGTTCCGCCTGCGGGAAGAGGCGGGGCGCGACAAACGCGGCGCGGTTGTCGATAACCCAGAAGGGCATATCGGCAGCGGCGGCAACCTTCGCCAGCGCCTGCGCCACGTGCCCGCCGCCGCAGCAGACGATCTTCGGTCGGTTGATGAACGGCTCGAAGAGCACCTCGGCGCTGCCGCCGCAGACCATGCCGGTTTCGACCGCAACACGTGTGCCGCGCGTTTTCCCGGTGGAGAGTTTGTAGGTGAGCTTGCGCGACTCACCGCCGTGTTCGAGCAGCGCCGCCGCGTCGCGGATGACGAGTTTTTCCAGCGCGCCGCCGCCGATGGTGCCGGCGATGGTGCGGTCGGGGAAGACGAGCATGCGCGTTCCCGCCTTGCGCGGCGATGAGCCGTCGACCGCGACGAGGGTGGCCAGGCAGAAAGGTTTCCCTTCCTCCTGCAGGCGCAGCATCTGTTTCAGGATGTCCATGGCAGCCTCCGTCCTGATGGTAGCAGCGGGTGGCGTCGCGGTCAACTTTGACACCAACGGCAGACAACGGTATCATGACGGTATGGACGGAAAGCAGCCCGTACTCCGGGCGGGTTTCCTCGCGAGCGTCGGCGCCATCTACAGTGCCTGCATCGTCAGCTGGTGCTGGTACCTCGAAAGCATCGGCGAAACGTGGGACGGCATCGCTATATCGGCCATCGCCTCCCCGGCAATCATCATCATCATGTTCCGCTGGGTACTCACGCGCATGCGCGGCACGATGCCGGAACGCGAGCAGCAGGCGTACGCACACGCGGAAGAGTCGATCGCGTTCCGTCTCTTTGCGACAATCATGCCGCACGCACCGGCGCGCACCCTGACGCAGCGGCTCGTTTTTTTCGAATACCCGCTGTCATGGATTTTTTTCATCATCACGCTGGTCGGACTGGCAGCACTGATTGGCGGCGTGCGCAATGACCCGACCATCCTCGTTTTCATCCCCTGGGCGGTTATCTGGTGCAAGCCGCTGGAATCGCTGCTGCTGGCACAGGCAAGCCCGGCAACGTCATTTATCGGGCGACTGCTGCTCAGCGGCATCGTCTTCGCCCTGACAGCCGTCCTCGCTTGATTTTTCACCCGCTGCGGAGTATATTCACCACATGAGCTCTCTCGTGTGGGTCGAACTCGACAAAGATGCCCCCGCGCACAACGTTCGCGAACTCAAGAAGGGGGCGGCAAAGGGCGCGCAGTTCTGCGCCGTGGTCAAATCGAACGCCTACGGGCACGGCGTAAAGGAATTCGTGCAACTCCTCGGCGACGAGCCCGACTGGCTGGCGGTCAACTCGCTCGAGGAAGGGCTGGAACTGCGCTCCTGCGGGGTGACGAAGCCGGTCATCCTGCTCGGGCATGTGCCGCTGGCGCGCGTCGGCGAGGCGGTGGCCGCGGACCTGCGCCTGGTGGTCTACAACCGCGAGAGCATCACCGCGCTCGGCGCGGCGGCCACGGCGGACAAGCCGGCACGCGTGCATGTCAAGGTGGAGACGGGCACGGGACGGCAGGGGGTGATGCCGCGCGATCTGGACGCCTTTGCCGGACTGATCACCACGACGCCGCACGTCGTGTTCGAAGGGCTGTCGACGCATTACGCCAACATTGAGGACACGCTCTCCCACGACTACGCGGAGAAACAGATCGCCGAGTTCAACGCGGCGCTGCAGCTGCTGCACGGGCGCGGCATCCATCCGCCCGTGGTGCACACCGCCTGCACGGCCGCGAGCATCCTTTTCCCGGAAACGCATTACACGCTGCTGCGCTCGGGCATCGGTTTGTACGGCCTGTGGCCGTCGCGGGAAACGCTGCAGATGGCGCAGGTGGGACGGCAGTTCATCCCCGACCTGCGGCGCGTGCTCTCATGGCGCACGCAAGTGGTGCAGGTCAAGGAACTCCCGGAAGGAAGTTTTATCGGTTACGGCTGCACCTACAAAACGGCGCGGGCGACCAAAGTCGCCATCCTCCCGGTCGGCTATGCCGACGGCTACAGCCGCGCGCTGGGCAACCGCGCCTATGTGCTTATCCGCGGGAAGCGGGCGCCGGTGATCGGGCGCGTCTGCATGAACCTGGTGATCACCGACGTGACGGACATCCCCGGGGTGCAGCTGGAAGATGTGGTCACCCTGCTCGGCAGCGACGGCAGCGAGCGCATCAGTGCGGAACTGATGGCCGAGTGGGCGGGGACAATCAACTACGAAGTGGTCACGCGCATCAGTTCGTTCCTCGAGCGACATATCATCTGATCCGCCAGCACCATGTCTGACACCTTCACCGTGCGGGTCAACCGCCTGTTGCTGCTCTTCCTGGCGGGAATCGGTTTGCTCTTCGTTACGGCGGGATTCTTTCTCATTCCGACCCTGCTTGGGGCACTGCTTTTCTGGCTGCTCGGCGGCGTGATTGCGGCGCAATGCCTGTGGTATGTGCTTTTCCCGCCGGTACTGCTGCATTTTTCTCCCGCAGGAGTGTCATTCGGCACCGGGTTCAGGTATGCGCCGTACACCATACCGTGGACACAGGTGGAATCGGTCGGCGGCGGCATCAACCTGAGCATGACGGCGCATCGTGAACTGTTCGCCGGAGCGCAGATCGTGTTCAAGGAGGCGCCCGGCGTGCCTGCGGGCCTGGCGACCAGCGCGGGCGTATCATATATGTTCCACCGGCTGACCATACACTGGATGTATGCGAACCGGTTTCCCTGGACCATCGTAGCCACTGGCAAGAAGTTCTTCGAACAGTACCGCTAAATCCTGAAAGTGTGCCCCCATTTATCGAAATTAGTATTGTGTCCCCGAATTATACCTATCGGTAGAATATGCTTGACAAAAGATGAAAACATGCTATACTTACCGTTAGGTATGATGGAGAATAGCAAAATTATATGTGATTTGTGAAATTGAGTACTGGTAGGTAGGAATAAACAAATCGTTTATACTTATCGGTCGGTAGAGGAGGTCGGCATGGGGCAGGCGATGCGACAACAGCATTTTGCGGAAAACCCGGAGATGAAGCAGCGTATCGTGCGGTCGGCGATACAGCTCTTCACCACCAAGGGGTACGCAGCGACCTCGGTGCGGGAGATTGTCGAGGCGGCGGGGGTCACCAAGCCCGTCCTCTACTACTACTTCAAGAACAAGGAAGACCTCTACCTGACAATTATGCAGGAGGCGGCCTCGCATTTCGATGCCTTGCTCGCGGAGATCAGCACGATGCAAGGCCCGGCACGTGAGCGCCTCGCGCGCCTGTTCGACCGGATGTTCCAGATCTACCTCGCGCATCTCGATACGGTGCGCGTGCTGCACAGCATCCACTACGGTCCGCCGCAGGGTGCGCCGGAGTTCGATCACCATTCCTTCCACAACAAGTTCCGCGAACTCGTCACCCGCCTGGTCGCGGAGGGAATTGCCGGCGGCGAGCTGCGCAAGGGGAACATCAGCGACTACACCTGGATCTTTACCGGACTGATCAACGTCTGTTTCGAAACCAACCTCTGCCACCCGGAAGTGGCACCCAGGCCGGAAGACCTGCAGCGCATGCTGGCGACGGTCTGGCACAGTTTCGCTGCCGCCCCGGCCACTACCGACGGTTATCACGGATAACGGAGACGACCATGAAATTTTTCACACGTACTGCTTTGATTCTGGCGCTGGCGCTCAGCGGTTGTGGGGGCAGCAGCAGCGACAGTCCCGCGGGGGACACCACGACCGTCACCGGCAAGGCGCCCGTGGCGGTGGAAACCGTCGCGGCCGCCTACGCGCCGCTGGCCGAGGGGATCGACGTCGTCGGCACCCTCACCGCAAAGCACGCGGCGGTCATCCGCCCCGAAGCGCCCGGCATCGTGACGGAGATCTACGTCGAGGAGTGGGTCCCCGTCGCGGCGGGCGCGGCGCTGGCGCGCCTGGACACGCGCGAAGCGGACGCCACCCTGCAGCAGGCGAAGGCCTCGGTGGAAGCGGCGCGCGCGATGGTGCTGCAGGCGGAAGTCGGCGAGCAGCGGGCGGCGCGCGAGATGGCGCGCATGACCGACCTGAAAACCTACGGACTCGTCACGCGGCAGCAGTTCGAAGACGCCGGCACGGCGCACGAAGCGGCGAAGGCGATGACCGCGGCGGCGCGCGCGCAGCTGCAGGTGGCACAGGAGGGGCTGCGGCAGGCGCAGACCTACGCCAGCAAAAAGATCATTCGCAGCCCGATTGCCGGCGTGATCGCCCAGCGTGATGTCAACATCGGCTCGGTGGTCAACGACAAACAGATGTTCCGCGTGGTGGACAACCGTGTGCTTGACCTGACGGTGAGCGTGCCCGAACGCAGCAGCGCCGCCGTATGTCCCGGCCAGTCCATCATCTTCAGCAGCGACGCACTGGCCGGCGAAACCTTCACCGCCACGGTCAAGCGGGTCAATCCCGCGGTGGACGCCCGCGACCGCGCGGTGCAGGTGATGGCGGAGATCGCCAATGCGGCCGGCCCGCTCAAGGACGGCATGTTCGTGCGCGGGCGCATCCTCACCGGGAATGACAGCCCGGTGCTGGTCATACCGCGCAGCGCGCTCACGGCCTGGGAACTGGGCGCGCGCCAGGGCACGGTGTTCGTGCTGAACGGCGAAACGGTGCGCCAGGCCACGGTCGGCACCGGGCGCGGCAGCGGCGACCTGGTGGAGATCATCGCCGGACTCAACCCGGGCGACCGGGTCATCACCGGCGGCAACTACCAGTTGCAGGACGGTGACCAGGTCACCGTCAGCATTGGCGCGCCGGCGCCGGCCGCCGACACCCGGGCCGCGGCCGGCGTCAGCCTGCCGGCGAGCCGGTAGGGCGCGCGCCATGTTTCTCTCTGACCTTTCCATCCGGCGGCCGGTATTTGCGGCCGTGATCATGCTGACGATACGTGCGGCCGGCGCGGCTACGCCTGCGCCGGCGGCCCGCCAGGAGCTACGCCATGTTTCTCTCTGACCTTTCCATCCGGCGGCCGGTATTCGCGGCCGTCATCATGATCACCCTGGTCGTGCTGGGGGTCTTCTCCTACCGCAAACTGGCGGTGGACATGTTCCCGAACATCGACATCCCCATCGTGTCGATTACCACGATCTACCCCGGCGCTTCGCCCGAGGCCATCGAGCGCGAGGTGACCAAGAAGATCGAGGAGGCGGTGAACCCGATCCCCGGGGTGAAGCACGTCTCGTCGTACTCGCGGGAAGGGCTGTCGATCGTCGTCATCGAATTCAACCTCGAGGTGAAACTCAACGACGCTGCGCAGGACGTCACCGTCAAGATCAACGCGGTGCGCGGCGAGTTGCCGAACGAGGTCGAGGCCCCGGTCATCCAGAAACTGGACATCGGGGGGGCGCCCGTCATCTCCCTGGCCATCCGCTCGACCACGATGAACGCGCGCGAACTGACCGAACTGGCGGAACGCACCATCAAGCGGCGGCTGGAGAACCTGACCGGGGTCGGCAAGGTCCAGTTGTCCGGCACGTCCTCGTCGGCGGTCAACATCGAACCCGACCCGTACCGGCTCGCCGCGCTCAACATGGGCGTGAACGAACTGATCAGCGGCATCCAGACGGAGAATGTCAACACCCCGCTCGGCCGGATCACGGGCGCGCAGCAGGAATTTCCCATGCGCCTGTCCGGCAAACCGGAACTGGTCGGCGGGTTCGCCGGCATGATCGTGGCGCAGCGCGACGGGCGCCCCATCACGCTCGGCGAGGTGGCGCGGGTTGACGACGGCATCGAGGAACAGCGTTCGCTGGCGCTGCTCAACGGCGAACCGGCGATCGGGTTCGAGATCATGAAACAGTCGGGGGCCAACACGGTCGGCCTGGCGGACGCGGTGATTGCCGAGTGCGACCGGCTGCGCCAGGAGCTGCCGGCCGGGGTGACCATCGACATTGAGCGCGACGCCTCGCAGTTCATCCGCGACGCGGTGGCCGACGTGGAGGAGACACTGGTCCTCGGCGGCCTGCTCACGGTGTTCATCGTCTTCTGCTTCCTCAACTCGTGGCGCTCGACCGTCATCACCGGCCTGACCCTGCCCGTCTCGGTCATCAGCGCGTTCATCATGCTGAACGCGCTCGGCCTGACGCTCAACATCCTCACCCTGATGGCGCTGTCGCTGGCCATCGGCATGCTCATCGACGACGCCATCGTCGTGCGCGAGAACATCGTGCGCCATATCGAGATGGGCAAGGACCACTTCACCGCGGCCCGCGAGGGGACGGCGGAGATCGGGCTGGCGGTGCTCGCCACCTCGCTGTCGATCATGGCGGTGTTCCTCCCCGTCGCCTTCATGAAGGGGATCGTCGGGCGCATGTTCTATTCGTTCGGCACCACCATCGCCTTTGCCGTGGGCATTTCGCTGCTGGTCTCCTTCACCCTCGACCCGATGCTCTCCTCGCGCTGGCACGACCCCGCGCTGGAGAACAAGGGCCGGCGCAAGGGCCTGGCCCGCTGGCTGGAGGCGTTCAACGACTGGTTCGAGCGCATGGCCGACCGCTACAAGGACGTCATCGGCTGGGCGCTCGTTCACCGCAAGACCGTGCTGGCCGGCGCGGCGGCCGCCTTCATCGGCGGCATGGCCTGCTTCTTTTCGCTGTCGGGCGAATTCATGACGCAGTCCGACCAGGGGGAGTTCCAGGTGAACCTGTCCACCGCGCCCCAGGCCTCGCTCCGCGAGACGGAGCAGCGGGCGCGCCAGGTGCTCGACGCCCTGCGCCCCGTCAGCGAGATCGCGCACACCTTCATTGCCGTCGGGGCCGGCGACCAGGGCACCGTGCGCGACGGTTCGCTGCACATCATGCTGAAACCGCGGGCGGAGCGCGAACGCGACCAGTTCGCCATCCAGCAGGAGGTCCGCACCCGGCTGCAGGACGTTCCCGGCGTCATCATCTCCATCACGGAGGCGGGCGGCCCGGTCGGCAGCGAGAAGCCGCTGCTGGTCAGCGTGCGCGGCGAGGACATTGCCACGCTCAAGCAGTACGCCACCGCCATTCGCGACCACATGCGCACGGTCAGGGGCATCGTCGACATCAGCATGGACATGGAATTCAACAGTTCCGAGTACCGGCTCACCGTGGACCGGGCGCGGGCGCAGGACCTGGGCCTGAACTCCGCCACGGTCATGCGGACGGTCAGCGCGCTGGTGGGCGGCACGCCGGTCTCCACCTACGAGGACGCCGCGGGCGAGGCGCGTGAGGTGCGCGTGCGGTTGCCGCTGGAACTGCGCCGGGACCCGGCGCAGCTGTCGCTGCTGCGGGTGGTCACGCCGGACGGCGCCCTGCTGCCGCTCGACAACATCGTGTCGCGGGAAATGGCGGTGACCCCGTCGGAGATCAGCCGCAAGGACCTGTCGCGCCAGATCGTCGTCGGCGCTTCGCTGGACGACCTGCCGCTGGGCGACGCGCAGCAGAACATCGAGGCCTTCATCGCCACGCAGACCTACGCGCCCGGCTACAAGGTGGTTTTCGCCGGTGAAGCGGAGCGCATGAATGAAACCTTCACCTACATGGTGGAGGCCATGGTGCTCGCCATCATCCTGGTCTACCTCATCCTCGCGGCGCAGTTCGAGTCGTTCCTCGCCCCCTTCGCCATCATGCTCTCGCTGCCGCTGTCGATCATCGGCATGGCGGGCCTGCTGCTGCTGACCGGCGACACGCTGAACATGATGTCGATGATCGGGCTCATCATGCTGATGGGGCTGGTGTGCAAGAACGCCATCCTGCTCATCGACTTCACCCGGCAGGGGGAGCGGGCGGGAATGCCGCAGCACGAGGCGATCATCAGCGCCTGCCGCACCCGCCTGCGCCCGATCATGATGACCATGTTCGCCATGGTCTTCGGCATGATGCCGCTGGCGCTGGGCATCGGGGCGGGGGGCGAGTTCCGCGCCCCGATGGCGCGCGCGGTGGTGGGCGGACTGGTCACCTCGACCCTGCTGACGCTCATTGTCATCCCCGTCTTTTACACCTACATTGAAGATGTCGGCCGGCTCCTGCACCGCTGGTGGTCGGGCGAAAAGGAGATTGAACTGTCATGAACTGCCTCCGGCTGCTTACCGCGATGCTGCTGGCCGTTGCCCTGCTGGTGCCCGCGCAGGCGGAAACCGTGCTGACGCTGGACGAGGCGGTGGCGCTGGCCCTGGCGCGCAACCGCGACCTGCAGAGCGCGGCGGAATACCACAACTATGTCATGGGCTATTACTACCGCGAGCGGTCCTCCGCGTTCCCGCAATTGACCATCAGCGCCGCGGACATCCGCGCGCGCGACTATGCCTCCGGAGTGATGAGCCCCGGCACCGACCCGCTGGTGAGCGAAGCGCGCACCGCGGATCTGGCGGTCGATTGGACGGTATTCACCTGGGGCCAGGTGAGCGCGGCGCTGCGGGCCGCGGTCATCGGCATCGAGAACGCGGAAGTGAAACTCGACGTGCAGCGGCGGGCCGTGGTGGAGGCGGTGACCGCCTCCTTCTACGACTGCCTGCTGGCGGACGAACTGACCGCCATCGCGCGGCAGAACCTGGCGCAGAAGCAGCGCCACCTTGACGAAGCGACGCGGCGCAACACCGCGGGAACGGCTACCGATTACGACGTGCTGGCAGCGGAAGTGGCGGTGGCCAATGCGCGTCCCGAACTGATCCGCGCGGAAAACGCCATCCGCACCACGCGCGAACAGCTCGCGTTCCTGCTCGCGGCCGGCGATTCGGAGATGCGTGCGAGCGGCTCGCTCGCCGCGGCGACAGCGATCAGTCCCGTCCCGGACGAAACGCAGGCGCTGGCGACCGCGCTGGCGCAGCGTCCGGAACTGACCGACCTGCGCCAGCAGGAACAGGTGGCGGCGGAGTTCGTCACCATCGCCAACGCCGGCGACAAGCCGCGCGTGGCGCTCACCGGGCAGTACGGCTGGCACGAACTGGGCTACGGCGGCGCGGCTGAAGACGGGCGCGACTGGAAGGCGGGGGTGGTCCTCTCCTTCCCGATTTTCGACGGGTTCCGCACGGACGGTGCGGTGCGCCAGGCGGAGAGCCAGCGGGCGACGCTCGCCATCCAGCAGGCGAAACTGCGCGAAGCGATCACCCTCGAAGTGACCGTGACGCGCGACCGGGTGCGCGAGGCGGAGGAAATCGTGACGGCGCTGAGCAAGACCGTGCAGCAGGCGGAACGCCTGCTGGTGATGGCGGAAAAGGGGTTCGAGGCGGGGGTCAAGACGCGGCTCGACGTGGACGACGCGCAGCTCAACCTCGCGGCGGCGCGGGGCAACCTCGCCCGGGCGCGGCGCGATTACCTCGTGGCGCGCGTGGCGCTCGACCGCGTGACGGGAACGATGCAGGTACCGGTAACCGCGGGGGCGATCAGCATTCCCGCCGTCCACGGCCACGCCCTCTTCCTCACCGACTGACATGGTCGGGTTTGTCAGTCCGGCCGGTTTGAGGTATACTCCGCGACTATGCTGATTGTTGCAGATGTCGCCAAGTCGTACGGGCCGCAGCAGCTCTTCGATGGCGTTTCCTTCCAGGTCAACCGCGGTGAGCGGGTGGGGATTGTCGGGCGCAACGGCCACGGCAAGACGACCCTGCTGCGCCTGCTCACCGGGCGCGAGGAACCGGATGCGGGGCGCATCGAGTACCCGCGCAACTACCGCATCGGTTTCCTCGAGCAGCACCTGACGTTCAAACTGCCAACCATCCTTGACGAGGCGGCGGCGGGGTTGCCGGCAGGGGACGAGCACGAGACCTGGCGCGCGGAAAAGATTCTGCGTGGACTGGGGTTCGGGTCGCGCGACCTCGAGCGCGCCGCGTCCGAGTTTTCGGGCGGCTATCAGTCGCGCATCCATCTGGCGCGCGTGCTGGTAAGCGAGCCCGACCTGCTGATCCTCGACGAGCCGACCAACTACCTCGACATCACCGCGCTGCGCTGGCTGCAGCGTTTCCTCGCCTGCTGGCCGCGCGAACTGATCCTCGTCACGCACAACCGCAATTTCATGGACGGCGTCGTCACGCACGTGGTGGGCATCCACCGGCAGAAGGCACGCAAGGTCGCGGGTGATACAGAGCAGTACTACGGCCTCATCACCCAGGAAGAAGAGATCTTCGAGTCGACGCGCCAGAAAGAGGAGCGCAAGCGGGCGCACGCGGAACGTTTCATCACGCGCTTCCGCGCCAAGGCACGACTCGCGGGGATGGTGCAGTCGCGCGTCAAGATGCTCGCCAAGACGGAACGCAAGGAGAAACTGGTCGACCTCGAGTCGCTCGACTTCTCCTTCACCGCCCTGCCGTTCGCCGCCAAGGTGATGCTCGGGGCGGACGACCTGGCCTTCGGCTGGAAACAGGGTAAAAAGCCGCTCATCGACAACCTGACCTTCCACGTCGGGCGCGATGACCGCATCGGGGTGGTCGGGCCCAACGGGCGTGGCAAAACGACGCTGCTGCGCCTGCTGGCCGGCGAACTGGAGCCGTGGTCGGGGAACATCCGCCCGCACCCGACCCTGACGACCGCCTACTACGGGCAGACCAACATCGACCGGCTGCAGGCGCAGCGCAACGTGGTCGAGGAGATCCTCACCGCGGCGCCCGACGTGGCGCCGCAACGCGCGCGCGACCTGGCCGGGGCGATGATGTTTTCCGGTGACGACGCGCTCAAGCCGATCAGCGTCCTCTCGGGTGGCGAGCGGGCGCGAGTGCTGCTGGGGAAACTGCGCGCCACTCCCGCGCACCTGCTGCTGTTGGACGAACCGACCAACCACCTCGACCTCGAGTCGTGCGACGCGCTGCTCTCGGCCATCGATGCGTTCGACGGGGCGGTGGTGATGGTGACCCACAACGAGATGCTGCTCGAGGCACTGGCGACGCGGCTGATCGTTTTCGACCGCGGGCAGATTTCCTGCTATGAGGGCCCGTACCGTGAGTTCCTCGAACGGGTCGGCTGGGAAGAGGACGACGAGAACGCCGACGCCTGCATCCTCGCCGCGGACGAGGACGACACGCCACCGGTCAAACAGCTGTCGCGACGCGAGCGCGCGGAACTCGTGCAGCAGCGGGCGAAGGCGCTGCGCCCGCTGCAGGAGCGCGCGGGGAAACTCGAGGAACTGGTCAGCGCCGCGGAGCAGGAACTGGCCGAGGTCAACGAGGCGCTGATCGAGGCCTCGACCGCAGGCGACGCAACACAATTCGCCGCGCTGGGCAAAAAGGCGCGCGAACTGCCGCCGCTGATCGCCAAGTACTACACCGAACTTGAAACAGCGACCGCGGCCCTCGACCGCGAATCCGCGCAATGGCCCGACCCGGGCTGACCCGCCACTGCTTCACCGCAACGCACAAAATCACAGCAACAGCTTTCACTGCAGAGCACGCAGAGCACACAGAGAAAACCTCACCCATTCCTTTACCACGGAGCACACGGAGCACACGGAGCACACGGAGCGGTTGCGATATGCTGCCGGTGATGCGGCAGTGCATAGCAATAATCCGTCATGCCCGAATGGTGGTATCGGGCATCCACCGTATTGTGGACCCGTCCCCGAAGTCAGTAACCGGGGCTTACAGATTTCGGGGGGTGACACACCGTGCACAGGCGAGGGCGCCTGTGCCACACAATCAACTGCTGCTCATTGGTGTCGGTTCATGCAGCACCGCCGCCCACCATCTTTCCAGCGGGAGTGCTGCGGACGCGGCTGTGCCGACAAGCACCACAGCATGGCTTTCACCGCAGAGCACGCAGAGCACACAGAGAAAACCTCACCCATTTCTTTACCACGGAGCACACGGAGCACACGGAGCGGTTGCGATATGCTGCCGGTGATGCGGCA
>CAZWUZ010000004.1:25706-38704 GCA_964637655.1 uncultured bacterium
CAAGCACCACAGCATGGCTTTCACCGCAGAGCACGCAGAGCACACAGAGAAAACCACACCAGATACTTGTACCACGGGGCACACGGAGTATGGCAACAGAGAATGACAACGGCCGCAGGCTGAAGCCTGCGGCTACCACTGCTGCCACTACCGCTATCGGACAAGGTCCCGGGAACACCATGGACTGCGCTGCCACTCTCTGTGTGCTCTGCGTACTCTGTGGTGAATGAGGTTCAGTAGGCGGGGGCGAAGAGGTAGAGGTCGACACCGGGGAAGGCGCGGTGTGCCAGCAGCGGGCGGGCGGCGCGCAGACCGGCAAGGAAGCTGCCGTCGGGGTCATGATACTGCCAGTGGCTCCATACCAGCCAGAGGCGGCGGCTCCCCGTGGCGGGAAGCGCGACCTCATCGACATACGTCGCCGCATGCAGGTAGTGACGCAGCGGCAATTGCGCGTAGGGGGCGATGCAGGTGACGACATCGCCCGGCTGCAGCGCAGCGGTGATGGCCGCCGCCGCACCACGATAATCATCCGCCTGCGGATACTCGTCATGCAGTGTGGCTGCGGTCCCATGCAGCAGCGCCAGCGCATAGCAGGCAGCGGCGAGCGCCGCCGGGCGACGGTGTTTGCCCGCCAGCGGCAGGGCCAGCAGCAGCAGCAGCGGCACGTGCACGATGAACAGGTAGCGGGCGGCAAACAGCGGGGCGAACAGCCCGACCGCCAGCGCGATGAGCAGCGGCAGCAGCACCGGCACCGCAAGGTACGCGCGGCCGCGCAATTCGCGCAGGGCGAGCAGCGCAAGCGTCCCCGCCCCGGCGAGCCCGAGATACTTCAACGCGATGGTCAGCGCGCTCTTCGGCAGCGGGTCACCCAGCAGCAGGATGACCAGTTCACGCCATGCCTGCAGCAGCGAGGTGAGCGCGACCGAACCGACGGTCGTCGTGTCACCCGCACGCGCGAGAAGTACGCCCGTCCACGGCAGGAATGCGAGTGCCGGCAGGATGAAAGCAAGCGCCAGCGGTGCACACGGCCGGTCGCCGCGCCACGGGCGCTGCCACAGGGCAACCACCAGCGCGGCGGCATACACCAGCACAAAATAGTAGTGGGTATAGAGCCCGGCGGCCAGGGCGAACGCCAGCAGCAGCGCGGTCCCGCGCGTCCGCACGGTCAGCAGGCGGGCGAGCAGGGCATAGGCCGATACGGCACAGAACTGCAGGAACGCGTAATTGCGCGTCTGCTGCCCCCAGTATTGCTGCAGCGGATGCAGCACGAAGAAGAGCAGCGCGGCCAGCAGGACGGGCAGCGGCAGCCGGCGGCCGGCCACGAGCAGGACGAGCGCGGCCGCGACACTCCAGAGCGCGGACCATCCGCGCGCCAGCAGCAGGGGCGCACCGTCGAGCCGCAACAGCAGGTTGAGCAGCAGGTGGTGGAGCGGCGGCGGCGTGTGCGTACCGGCGACCGGGTGCGCAAACTGCTGCCAGAGCGCGGGGAGCGGCTGCGCGGCGACCGCGAGATCCCAGGCCTCATCTATGCCCAGTCCGTGCGTAGCGAGCCCGGTCAAACGCAGGGCGCAGAGCGCGACCAAAAGCAGGGTGAGCAGCAGCACGTGGCGCATGCGGCAAGTGTAACTGAAGACACCGGCAGCGTCAACGCGGCTTTGACTTTCCCGTCGGGGCAACCTATACTTTGCGTATCCACCGGAAGGAGCGTGCCGTGAAAGGCGTTATCCTCGCGGGGGGGCTGGGCTCGCGCCTCGCCCCGCTGACCAAGATCACCAACAAGCATCTGCTCCCCGTCTACAACAAGCCGATGATCTACTACCCGATCGAGACGCTGGTCGATGCGGGGATCGACGAGATCATGGTGGTCACGGGCGGCAGCCACGCGGGCGATTTCCTGCGGCTGCTGGGGAACGGCGCGGAGTTCAAGCTGAAGGACCTGCGCTACGCCTACCAGGAAGGGGAAGGCGGCATCGCCGACGCGCTGCGCCTGGCGGCCAACTTCGTTTTCGACGATCGTTTCGTCGTCATCCTCGGCGACAATATCATCGAGAAGAGCATCCGCCCATACGTCGACCATTTCCGCGCGCAGACACGCGGGGCGCGCATTTTGCTCAAGGAAGTGCCCGACCCGCAGCGGTTCGGCGTGGCGCGTCTCGACGGCGACAAGGTGACAGAGATCATCGAAAAGCCGAAAAACCCGCCATCCACCTACGCGGTGACGGGAATCTACATGTACGACCCGCAGGTGTTCGAGTTCATCCGCGGACTCAAGCCGTCAGGGCGCGGCGAGCTGGAAATCACCGACGTCAACAACGCCTATTTACAGCGCGGCGAACTGCAGTACGACATCCTCGACGGCTGGTGGACGGACGCGGGAACGTTCCCGTCGCTCTACCGCGCCACGCAGCTGGTGCACCAGAAACTCTACGGAGCGTGAGATGGAAACCATTCTTGTCACCGGCGGCGCCGGGTTTATCGGCAGCAACTTCGTGCGCCATCACCTGCAGCAGCATCCGGACGCGCGGGTCATCAACCTCGACAAACTGACCTACGCGGGCAACCCCGCCAACCTCGAGGACGTGGCCGCCGATCCGCGCTACCGGTTCGTGCACGGCGACATCGGCGACGCGAAACTCGTCGCGGAACTCATGCGTGAGGCGACACGGGTGGTGCATTTCGCGGCGGAGACGCATGTCGACCGCTCGATCATGGCGGCGGGCGAGTTCCTGACCACCGACGTCATCGGCACCTTCACCCTGCTCGAGGCGGCGCGGGAGGCGGGCAGCATCAGGCGCTTCGTGCATATCTCGACCGACGAGGTCTACGGCAACGCGGACGACGGGCCGTCGCGTGAGGATTCGCCGCTCAACCCGCGCTCGCCCTACGCGGCGAGCAAGACGGGCGCGGACCGCCTCGCCTTCGCCTACTGGTGCACGCATCAGCTGCCGGTGGTGATCACCCGCTGCAGCAATAATTTCGGCCCCTACCAGTATCCCGAGAAGCTGATTTCCTTCTTCGTGACCAACGCGCTGCTCGGGGAGACGCTGCCGCTGTACGGCGACGGGAGCAATATCCGCGACTGGATCCATGTCGCGGACCACTGCGCGGCAGTCGATTTTCTGCTCTACGCGGAGCACGTCGACGGCGAAGTGTTCAACGTCGGCGCAGACTGCGAACGCACCAACCGCGAGATCGCGGAGATCATCATCAGCGAACTGGGCGTCGACCCCGGCCTGCTCAAGCCGGTGCCCGACCGCGCCGGGCACGTGCTGCGGCACGCGGTGACCTCGGCGAAACTGCAGGCGCGCGGCTGGCGCCCGCGGCACACCGATTTCCGCGCCGCGCTGGCGCAGACCATCCGCTGGTACCGCGAGCACGAGGCGTGGTGGCGCGCCATCCGCGAGAAGTCGGCGGAGTACCAGCGGTTCAAACAGGAGTACTACCGGAACCGGAAATAGCGCGCCATGGACCGCGACGCGGGACTCTTCTGCCGGCACGCGCTCCCGCTGCTGCTGCTGCTGGCCGCCGCGCTGCTCTATTTCAGTCCCGTCCTGACCGCAGACGGGATGTTCGCCGGTTCCGACATCCACCGGCAGTTCTTCTTCTGGCACAGTTTCGCGCGCGCGGAACTGCTCGACGGACGTTTCCCGCTGTGGGACCCGTACACCTTCGGCGGACGCCCGTTTTTCGCCGCGCTGCAGCCCGCGCTGCTCTACCCGCTGACCTGGCTCTACCTGCTGCCGTCATACCCGCTGGCGCTGCACCTCAACCTGCTGCTGAACCTCGCGCTGGCCGGTTTCTTCGCGTACCTGTACGTGGCGCGCGCCACCGGCGACCGCAGCGCCGGCCTGGTCGCGGGCGTCACCTACGCGTTTTCGGGGTTTGCCCTCACCTGCCTCTTTCTCGGGCATGTCAGCATCAGCAACTGCCTGCCGTGGCTGCCGCTGCTCTTTCTCGCGCTCGACCTGGCCGTGCGGCAGCCGGCGGCAGGGGCGGCGCTGCTGGCGACGGGATTCGCGCTGCTGCTCTTCGCGGGGCAGCCGCAATTCGCCTTCTACGCAGGCGTCGCCGCCGCGCTCTACGCTGTCGCGCGCGCCAGCGTGCTGCCGCAGCGCGGACGCTATCTGCTGACCGCAGCAACCGGCGCGGCGCTCGGCCTGCTGCTCGCCTCGGCGCAACTGCTGCCGACGCTGGAATTGAACGCGCGGTCAGCACGTCGCCTCGTGCCGATGGCCTGGGAGCAGGTCGTCTACCAGTCGCTGGTCCCGCTGCACCTGCCGCAGTTCATCGTCCCCGGGATTTTCGGCACCATCCCCGATGGCACCTATTTCTGGCAGTTGACGGGGTACGAGGAAGTGATGGAGTATGCCGGGCTCCCCGCGCTGCTGCTGGCAGGTATCGGCTGGCTGGCCGGCGCGGGACGGCGACGGCATTTCTTCGCCGCGCTGGCGGGTGCAGCACTGCTCGCCGCCTGCGGACAGCACCTGCCGTGCTACCGCTGGCTGCACGATTTCGTGCCGGGCTTCGCACTCTTCCGCTGGCCGCTGCGCCTGCTCTGGCTCTGGAGTTTCGCTGTCGCCGTGCTGGCGGGGCTGGGACTGGCACGACTGCGTGACGGGCGCCTGCCCGCCGCACCTGCCGCGCGGATACGCCGCGCCGCGCAGGTGCTTGTCTGCCTGACACTCGCCGCCAGTGTCGTTCTCGCCGTCGCGGCCGCGCAGGAAGGCACGCTGGCCGACGCGCTCATCGCCCGCGCGCAGCAGGCCTATGACGCGCGCGGTCCGCAGCATGCGCGGCCCTTCGCCTGGTACGCGGAAAAGATCCCGGTCGTGCTGGGCGCGGCGCTGACCGCATCCGCGCGCAGCACGCTGGTGCTGCTGGCGTCGGCCATCCTGCTCACCCTCATGCTGCGCCAGGTGCGGCTGGTACGGTGGTGCAGCTATGCGTTCGTCCTGCTGCTGTTTGCCGATCTCTGGTCGGTAGCGCGCCCGTACCTCGTGACGCGCGCGCTGCCCGACCGCGCGACGCTGGCGGCGCTTGTTCCCGAGCGCGTGCGCGAAGGCGAAACGCGCTACCTGTCGCTGGCGCAGGCGCTGCCGCAGAACAGCGGCATGTTCATCCGGCGCGAGGAACTGGGCGGCTACGACCCGCTGCTGACGGCCGACTGGTACCGGCTGGCGCAGCAGCACGACCGCGACGGGAAGGTGGACGAGAACGCGCCGCTGCAGGAACCCGACCTGTCGGTGCCGGCCTGGCGCTACCTCGGGCTGGCGGCGGTGCTGCATGACAGCGGCTGGCAGGAGTATCCCGCGGCGGCGCGCTATGTGCCCGCGGACCGGGTGGCCCTGCTGCGTTTCGCGCCCGGCGACCTGACGCTGGAGGTCGCTGACGGCACGCGCGAAGTGCTCGTCCGCCAGCCGTATTATCCCGGCTGGCAGGCGGGAGCGCTGACGGCGTCCGGCCCGCAACCCGTTGCGGTTGAACCCGTACCCGACCGCAGCGAGCTGACCGTCGTGCGGCTGCAGCTCCCCGAGGGGACGCAGCGGGTGCGCCTCACCTACCACCCGCCGTTCTTCCGCGCGGGACTGGCGCTGACGCTCCTCGGCACGCTCCTGCTGCTCTGGCTGCTGTTGACAGCGCGACGGCGGCTGGAGTAGGATTTCCGCATCCCGCATGGAGGTGGCCCCATGGCCTTTATCGACTGGAGCAGCGCACTGAGCACCGGTGTCACGGAATTCGACAATCAGCACAGTAAACTCGTCGCCCTCGCCAACGAACTGCACGATGCGATGCGCGCGGGCAAGGCGAAGGACGTGCTCGGCACCATCCTCGGCAACCTCATCAGCTACACCGCGACGCATTTCGCGGCAGAGGAGCGGCTGATGGTGCAGCACAACTATCCCGACAAGGCGGCGCATCAGATTGAACACCGCGCGCTGGTCGACAAGGTCAACGCCTTGAAGCGGGATTTCGACAGCGGCAAGGTCATGCTGTCGATGGAAGTGATGAATTTTCTCAAGGACTGGCTGGGAAAACACATCCAGGGTTCGGACAAGAAGTACGGCCCGTACTTCAACAGCAAGGGCGTGAAGTAGTGCGCCTCGCCGCTCTTCTGCTTCTGCTGCTGGCGGCGACACTGCCGGCGGCGGCGGATTCACCGCTCACCTCGACCCGCTTTGCCGAGACCTACCTCGATGTGCCGATGGTCTGGCTGGCAGACACGCGCGGTGTGCTCACCCCGGCGCTGGCGGAATACCTCGCCGACCCGCTCGTCCCCATCGACGCGCGGGCCGCGGCCTGCAACGCGCTCGGCTGGGACATCGACGGGAAGTACAACGCCGAACTGTTCCGCGGCTGGCTGGCACTGCGCTACGGGGTGCGCCACACCGCTGTGGGTCCTGACCTGCTCACCGCGGACGAACTCTTCGTGCTCGGCTACCTGACCGCGCTGGACGATTACTTCCACCCGGAGCAGGCGCTGCCGTACCTGCAGGCGGCGCAACAGCGCAATCCCTCGTCGCTGACCGTCGCGCTCATCACGTTGCTGGCGGAGGCGCAGGCAGACCTCGGCAGCAACCGCAGCGCGCGCATCTGGCCGCGCACAGAAGCGCTGCTGCGCGACCCGTCGCTGCGCCGCGGCCTGCGTCCTGCGGCGCTCACCGCCATCGTCAATTATCTCGTGCTCTACCGTGCGGAAGCGGCAGTTGACACCGACACCCCGTCGTCCGTGGCCCCCGTCACCACCACGTCCACGAACTGATTGGCCGGCACTGATGCGGGCAGGCGCACCGCCTGGTAGGTTTCGGTGTAGCCGCGCCCCGCGCGTTCCGTCAGCACCGTCTGCCGCGTCCCGATGAGCAGTTCCCGGTAGGTGCGTGCCGTTGCTGCCACCGTCGCGGCCAGGCGCGTGACACGTTCCTGCGCCACGCGTTCAGGAACGCGTCCGGGAAACGATGCCGCGGGGGTCCCGGGGCGCGGCGAAAAGGGGAACGCATGCACGCGCGCAAGCTGATACGCGCGCGCCACGTGTTCCGTCGCGGCAAAATCGTCCTCCGTCTCGCCGGGAAACCCGGTGATGCAGTCGGCGGTCAGCGCCGCCAGCGGCAGGCGGGCGCGGAGGCGTGTCAGCAGCCGGTCGAGGTCGGCGCGTCCGTAGGGGCGGCGCATGCGGCGCAGCACGTCGTCCGACCCGCTCTGCAGCGGCAGGTGGAGGTGCGGGCAGAGACGCGGCTGCTGCGCCGCGATGAGGTCGAGCAGCGCATCGGTCACCGTGTGCGGTTCGAGCGAACTGAGCCGCAGGCGGAAGGCGCCGGGGAGCGCCAGCGCCTGTTGCAGAAAAGCGACGAGATCAGTGTCGCCGTGGCGGTAGGAGGCGAGGTGCAGACCGGTGAGCACGATCTCTTTCGCGCCCGCCTCCACCCACGCGCGTACCTGTGCCAGCGCTGCGGCCGGTTCCGCGTGCCACTCACCGGGCCGCAGCGAGGGAATAATGCAGTAGGCGCAGCGGTGCGAGCAGCCATCCTGCAGTTTCAGCGTGCGGCGGGTGCGACGTGGCGGGGCGGGCAGGGCAGGGTCCGCTGCCGGCGGCAGCGACGGCCAGCCCTGCAGCACCAGTTCGACCCCGGCAGGCGCACCGCCCGTCGCCTGCCAGTGCCGGGCGAGGCAGCCCGTGACAGCGATGCGCGGCACGCCCAGCCGCAGCCAGCGGTGGATGTGCTGGCGCGCGGTGCGCTCACTGCGCGCGGTGACGGCGCAGCCATGCAGCACGCAGAGCGACGCGGCGGCAGGCGCGGCGACGAGCGGTATGCCGTCCCAGGCCTCCGCCTCCGCGCGGTTGAGCCGGCACCCGAGCACGTGCAGGTAGACACTCATCGCCCTGCCCACGTCCGTAACTGCTTCACCACAGAGCACACAGAGCACGCAGAGAACTGTGCAGCCAGTACGTCCCCTCTCCCCCAGGGAGAGGGCGACGCGCAGCGTCGGGTGAGGGGCTTCGTCCAGCCATGCCCCTCCCTCACCTGCCGCTCCGCGGCTCCCTCTCCCGGTGGGAGAGGAAAACAGAGAAGCGGTTGAACAGTTGCGAACGCGGGGCGTTTGCGTGGTTGCATACGTGCAGTTGCCTGTCCCTGTCTGCTGCTGTTTTCGTCCGCCGCAGGCGGATGTCCTTCTCCCCGTGTATGCTCCCCGTGTGTTCCATGTTCCCCGTGGTAAAGCAGCAGGTGTTTTCTGCGTGCTCTGTGTGCTCAGCGGTGAACATCAGCAGGCCTGTTCAGCGGGTGAGGTAGCGGACAACGGCGAGGGCGGCGAGGGCCGCCTGCTCGACGCGCAGCACCGACGGGCCGAGCGCGACCGCCGTCGCACCCGCCGCGCGAATGGCCGCGTACTCGTCGTCCGCGAACCCGCTTTCGGGTCCGAGGATGAGTGCCAGCGGCGTATCGGCCGCGGGCGGCTGCCACGCGCCGCCGCCCGCATCGAGCAGCAGCAGGTGCGCGCCCGATACCGTCGCGAGCGCTTCCGCCAGCGGTACGGGTCCGGTCAGGCGCGGCAGGTGGCAGGAGTGCGCGACACGTCCGGCATCTTCGAGCACCCCCTGCCAGCGCGCGAGGTTGCCCGCGTCACGCACTTTGCCCTTGCGCGGCGTCCAGACGACAACCTGCGCGGCGCCATAGGCAGACGCGGCGCGCAGCACATCGCGCATCTTGGCGCCGGCGAGCAGCGGGAGGAGCAGCGTGAGCGGCGCGGCGAACGGGTGCGGCTGCGTGCCACGCTGCTGCACCTGCACCGCGTCACCGGCCAGCACGCCGTCGGCAAAAACGCCGCGCCCGTCGCTGACCCGCACCGCCGCGCCGTCAGCACAGCGCAGCACACGACGCAGGTAATGCCGCTGCTCCGTATTCAGCAGGCAGTCGCCGGCGGCAGGCAGGTCGCCATAGAGCAGGTGCATGGGCAGCGGGAACCGGTCAGAGCGGCGTGGAATCGCCGGTGGTGCCGAGAGAGCGCAGCACGCGCTCATCCACCGGGTCAGGGAGGGCGGATTCGCCGCGCGCAGCGGCAGCGACGGTACGCTGGTACTCAGTGATGACGGCCTCGGTGATCATGCGGCGCGTTTCGTTGTTGAGCGGATGCGCAACGTTGACATATTCGCCGTCGCGGAGTTTGCGGTCGGGCATGGCGATGAACAGGCCGGTGCCCCCCTCGATGATGCGGATATTGTGCACCATGAAACAGTCGTCGAACGTGATGGTGGCAAAGCCCTTGAGCTTGTTATCCGGGCGCTCGAACAGGCGTACCCGCACATCGGTTACCCGCATTGCCGCCACCTCCCCGCCGCTGTCGCGTCAGTAGATATTGGTCAGCACGACGTTGCCCCTGCGGTCGGTAAACTGCCGCAGGGGGCGCGTCACCGGGGTCACATCCGCCCCGCCGGTGAAGTTCCCCGTCTGATAGGCCTTGAGCACCACCTGCACGTAATTGCGCGTTTCCGGGTAAGGCGGAATGCCGCCATGTTCCTCAACGGCGCCCGGTCCCGCGTTGTAGGCGGCGACGGTCTTGACCACGTCGCCGGCAAACCGCTTCTGCATCAGCGAGAGGTACTTGATTCCCGCATGGATGTTGGTCTCGAGGTCGGCGAGGTTGCTCAGCCCCAGCGAGGCGCCGGTCGCCGGCATCACCTGCATGATCCCCATGGCCCCCTGGTCAGAGGTGCGCACCGAGCCGTCATCGTTGGTGTGACGCATGGCTGACTCAGCAAGCATCACCGCCTTGACGAGATTGATATCCACCCCGTAGCGGGCGCAGTACTTGACCAGCAGCGACTCGAACGCGGTCGGCTGGAAGGCACCGGGTGCCGCCGCTTCGCCCGCGGTACCCGCCGCGCCCGCGGTTCCTTCCGTCAGTGCCGGCTGAAACTGCTCGGTACGCTGGATATTGCTCAGCACATAGACCCCGTCCTGCAGGGTATAGTAGACGTCAGCCGCCGCGGCAAAGGCGGTGAAGACCGCACCCGCCAGGGCAACGATGACGAGCTGCGCGCGGCAGGCGCGCACGGGCATCATGGTCAGTACGCCCCCAGCGAGTTGAGGTAGCTCTGCGCCGTCGCGTTGTTCGGGTCGAGCTGCAGCACCCGCCGCCACGCGGCGATGGCGCGCGTGCTGTCGCCCGCCTTGTAGTAGGACAGGCCGAGCCACAGCTGCGCCTCGGCGTCCGACGGGTTGAGCTGCGCCGAGGCGTTATACGCGTTGACCGCGTCGCCAAAGCGTTCCAGCTGGTAATAGGAAACCCCGAGGTTGAAATAGGCAAGCGCGTTCTGCGGCTCGTACGTCGTCGCTTCCTGGTAGGCCAGCGCCGACGTCGCGTAGTCGCGGTTGCGGAAGGCCTCGTCACCGCGTGCCAGCGCCTGCCGCGCGCGTTCCGCCGGGCTCACCTGCGGCGCCGGGGCGGGCGTGTAGGCCGGCGCCGTCGGGGCCGCCGGCGGCGGCGTGTAGGCCGGGGCGGACGAATACGGGGAGGATGACGACGGGCCCGCGGGCGCGCTGTAGGTGCCGCGCCGGCTGCCGCCCATGTCGAACATCTTGGTGATGCCGCCGTAGATGGCAAAGTCCGGGGCGCCGTCGGAGAGGCCGAACCCGACGGTGGCATTGAGCAGCAGGTCCTGCTGCATCTGGTACTTGACGCCAAGGTCAGCCGCGAGGTAATTGTCGCCACCCGCCACGGTCGACGTCTGCGACCACTTGTCATACGGCGACTGCCAGCCGTGGATCTCGGCAAGGATGTTCAGATTGTTCTGGTAGGGGTACTCGAATCCGACCCCGTAGGTGAAGATGTTCTCGTAGCCGGTCAGCTGCTGGGCGAACTGACTCGGCACGCCACCGAGGTTGTGGTCCCCGCTTTTCATGACCCAGCCCAGCTTGCCATGCAGCGTGCCCACACCCATGTTCGAGGTGAAGAACCCGGTGATACCGACATCAAAGCCGTCCATGCCGCGGTAGATCTTGTTGTCACCGGCAAACGAGGCATTGACCTCAGCCGCGATCTGCGGGTTGAACAGGTACTTGGCATAGGCCTGCACGTATTCCAGCCCGTTATCGTCGATGTCGACATTGTTGGAGGCGCCAACGCCGGGGAAGAGCGGCCCGGTCGTGCTGTACTTGCCGCTGTTCGACTCGTACGCCAGCCGCCCGCCCAGTTCGAGATTGTCCATGTAGCCGTAGCCGCCGCTGAGCAGAAACTGGAACGAGCTGAAGTCGTCACTGTTCTCGCTGTTGAACTTGATCCCGCTGCCGTAATCGAACCCGCCGTCGAGGCGCAGCATGCCGACGTCCGCCACCTGCGCGGCGCCCACATGCGGGGTTCCCTGCACGGCAATGCCGCCGCGCGGCGCATAGACGCCCGTCGGACTGTTCCAGTCAGCCGCGGCGGGAACCGCCAGCAGCAGCGCACCTGCAAGTACCATCAGCACATTCTTCATCATAACACCCCTCGCCTGATTGTTGTGCAACATATCAATTAATTGTACGTGAACGGGCGGTCTCTGTCAAGTGCCCCGCTTGACTTGCCGGCAGGCAGACACTATACTCGCCCCATGCTGCGTTCCCTGCTCCGGCACCGCCGGCCCCTGCTCTGGTCGCTGTTCGCCCTTGCCCTGCTGCTCCGCGCGGGGTATGCCTTCGGTGTCGTTGGTGATGACGGGTTCCCGCAGGGGGTGGAATACTACCCGTACGCCGAGAATCTCGCCGCCGGGCGCGGCTACTACCAGGACTTCCCGCAGTACGGCTACACGCTCTATTCGCGACGTCCGCCGCTGCTGCCGCTCATCCTTGCCGCGCTCAACGTTTTCTTCGGCGATGCCTACAAGTGGGCGGGACGCGCCGTCTACGTGCTGGCCAGCGCCGCCACGGTGCCGGTCACCTACCTGCTGGCACGGCAGTTGTACAACCGTCCGGTCGCCCTGCTGGCCGCGGCCCTGATGGCGGTGAATCCGGAGGCCACCTACTATTGCATCCAGCTCAATCCCGCCATCCTGATGATGCTGCTGACCGCGCTCTGGCTGCTCTTTGTGCTGCGCGCCGCCCGGGGCGGACGGCCTTTGGACCTGCTGCTCGGCGCTTTATTTATCGGACTGTCGCTGCTGCTGCGCCCGCATTTTCTCTACTTCATTCCCGTTATCGCCGCGTACTTCTGTTTCCGGCTGCCGCGGGCGCGCGCCGCCGGCGCCATACTTGCCCTGCTGGCGGTACTCGGGGCCCTGCTCGCCCCGTGGGCGCTGCGCACCTGGCGGCTGCACGGCACCCCCCTGCTCGGGCCGACCCTGGTCTGGCGCGAATTTGTCGTCGCCAACAACCCGCGCGCGGTGGACAACCCGCTCGGTTTCGTCATGGACGAAGTGGACGAGGAGTTGTACCGGCTCGGCGAGGCGGAGGTCGACCGGCTGATGTTCGCGCGCGGCATGCAGTTCGTCCGCGAGCACCCCGGCATGTTCCTGGAACTCTGTTTCGACCGTTTCGTCCGCCTCTGGCGTTTCTACCCGCACCTTGAATTTGTCGACTGGAAATATGCCGCCGTCATGCTCGTCTCGTACGGGCTGTTCGTTCCCTTCATGCTGTGGGGACTGGTCGCGGCGGCGCGGCGGCGCTGGCGCACGCACCTGCTGCTCTGGCTGCTGCTCATCTACTACTCGGCCATCTGCTCCATCGTCGTCAGCTATACCCGCTACCGGCTCACCCTGCAGGCATTGCTGCTGACGTTTGCCGCCGCCGGGTTGTGGGCTGCCTGGCAGACCTGGCAGCGCCGCCGCGCCCGCGCCTGAGCCGCACCCATGCCGCTGTATGACCTGCTGACCGGCCCCCCGTCCTTCGCGCGATTCGCCCGGCACACCCCCGCCCCGGGGCGGCCGACCCCGCTCTATTGCGCCGACCTGTTCGCCGCCTGCGGCTGGCTGGCCGCCGCGGCCGCCACGCGCCCGGTGCTGCTCCTCTGCGGCGAAGCGAACACCGCGGCGG
>CAZWUZ010000005.1:0-36394 GCA_964637655.1 uncultured bacterium
TATTGAGGCGCCTGATAAGCGTGAAAAGTGAGTGCTAAATGGCCAACTTCGCGCTCCTGCGCTTCGCCGCTGGCGCGGCTCAACGCAGAGCGCTAATCGTTGGCCTGGATGAAGAGAATGATAGACTTATAAAGTCCAGTTCCGGCAAATATGTGTATAAGATATCACAGAGTTGTGTCGACCCAGTCGTATGGAAAGGTGGATGTTATGAAAGCAATTCGGTTTATTGTTGTTGCCGTTATAGTGACGGTAATTCAGTGCGGAGTAATATGGGCTGATACCACGGGGATGGTGTATTATTCGCATATCACCGAAACGGAGGATTTCTACTATCGTCCAATAGTATTGTCTGACACCATCAGAGTGGTAGTTCCATCATATGATGATGAACGTGATACTTGGAGCTTTATGTATTTAGATAAATATGCTGATGTTTATGTGCTTGAAGGTTATATTGTGAGTGATATCGGTGACACTGTTTATAAAGTTTGGGAATATCGTACTGAGAAGTTGCAGGGGCAATTTCCTTGTCTCAATTATGGGGAGGACATTTATTTTTACGATGCTATTAAATGGAAAGAGCATATGTTGGTATTATACTATGTTAAAGGACGACTAGAATATCGTGTTTCTGACACGACTAATGGGGGCGAAATACTGGATTTGCAGGTGCTTCTTAATGAGCGGTGGTATGATGATGTATTACTTAAAAGCTGTCAGTTCGAAGTAAACCAAGATGGCTCTCCTTATGTAGTTGTCGCGAAGTTGTTAAATGGACGTGAAATGCGCTGGATATTCAAAGAAGGGACGGATACGGTAGCGTATTTGGATAACAATGTTCGGGAAAATATTATGCGATAGATGGCCTCTCCACGAAAACCGGTCCGAGTGCATCTGGAAGAGCATGTTGACCGGCTACCCGGGACGCGGTAGAATAGACGGCAGGGGCTAACTTGTCGCAGAACGCGCCAGGGCGCGTGAGCGCCAATCGTTGGCCATAAAGGAAATGATGATGATAATAACGATGCGCCTGTAACCTTGTCCAGTGGCGGCCGTCTAAATATAGTGCCTTACCGAATAGGAGCATGAAATGAGCGAATTACCAGAACGACCAATCGTGAAAATAATATGATGATGCGGCCGTATTTTGCCATTGTTTCAATATTGGGCCTCTTGGTACTCGGGTGCGGTACGCCTCCATCGGTGCCGGTGGCCAATACCATGCCTGCCAGCTGTATGCCTGGACCGCCCGGGCCATATTATCCGTTCCCTGCTCCGACCCAAATCAGCGACCCGGGTAACCGCTCACACCATATCGCCGTCATCGAACAGCGTGACCCGGGCGCTCATCTGTTTCGGAATCATCCTGGCCTGAAAATTGAGAGTTTCTTCGCCTTCGTTGCTGGCAAACCGCTCAGCGGCGAATGCCACACGGTCAGTTATCGGTTTAATATCCCCGTTGAAAACGGGCGTAAGATAATTCGGGGCACCTGGTATGTTGCTGATGATACCAGCGCCACCGACGATAGTGTCGCCGTCCGCTGGGCGGATGCCTCGGTTATTGACTTGACCACTGCCGACACCATAGCCAATGCTATGGATAGCCATGGTCGTACGCTTATGGAAAGAGTTAAATACCGAGCATGGAAACTGACACACGACGAGATGTTTGCCATTCTGTCCATGCCTGAACCGGTCTTCATTCCCACCCCAAGTATGCCTGTGTTTGAGGCAAGACAAATTGCCCAAGACAATACCTTCGAACTCATCTTAAATCCCAACCGCGGGCTGGATACATCAGATACTGAACTTATCGTCAATGGCATTCTGCCTGATACACTCTCCCAAACATTAGCCGCAACCCTCGCCGTTGCCGCCCTTGCCGCCCCCGAAGTCAGTGGACTTGACGCAACAGAAGTATACGCGAAATATCGCGTCCCCCGCCAGCTCCGGATTGTCCCGCCCGCGTTGAAGATGCTCGACCGCCGGTACAATCCCATCATCTATCTTTATCCCTACGCACCAGACCGCATCCTCGCCAAAGTTGGACGAGCTTTCTTCCCGCAAAAAGATGACCCGACCATTATTACCGAGCGTTTCGCTGGCTGGAGCACCGAAGTCGTTGATGTTATTCTAGTATGGGATGGAAGTTGCTGGCGAGGGCATCGTCTCGCAGTGATTAGTGGATATTTGGTTAATTGAGTATCACAGTATGGAGATACATCATGGAATCAGAAGACAATGCGGCCAACTTCGCGCCGCTGCGGGCGCAAAGAACAGCGCCCGCAGAGCGCTAATCGTTGGCCTTACGGCTGATTATAGAAAGGAAATCAATGAGCAGTGAACGGTTGAATATTCTTATTAAGATGAAACAATTATCGAGAATTATTGGAATTATCGGATTGTTACTATTGGTGTCTGATGCCACGCCATCTTTTGGCAATGATACTGATGTTCATTATCCGTTCTCGTCAATGGCCGAAAGGATGTCGTGGTTTATTAGGCAGTCAATATGCCAAACCGAAATACGGCCATCTGGTTTTATTCAACTATTTGGTGACAGCGCTATACCATGTATTGAGAGCACATTAAATTCTATCGAAAATGATATAGAGAGACGGCGTGCTGAGGGTGATTATAACGACAGCGTTCGGGCAATTGCCTTTAAGAATTGGGCACGTCGCGATGTCGCGTATTTATTAGGGGAAATCGCTTCTGAAAAAGGAATCCCTTTGTTGATGGAAATCAAGAATCGTACTAATGACGACAGCGTGCTCGAAGCGGTGGATTGGGCAGAAAATAATATACGGCTTGGCGATACTCGAACAATTCAATCTGATATCGAGATAATTCTTAGCTCGGATACGAAAACGTATATATCAGGAGAGGATATTATCTTGTCTCTGTCTCTGAAAAACTTGGCGGCTATTGATAAACAAGTAATTAACTTTGACTCGGTTCCTGTTTGTATCGCAATGAGTATTTCTATTATGGCTCAAGACGGACGAATTGTTCGTAACACAATCCCAAGAGATTTACGCCAACATCAACCTAGCGACGACATCATTTTGAATCCTTCGCAAGTATATACATATACGTTCAATGTTTCTGAGTATTTTGACTTGACTCATCCGGGAACTTACAAAATATTACAGACATTCCCGTGGATTCAAGGCTGTGGGTACAGTAACGTTGTAACAATTAGCATTGCACAGTTGCAATAATGAATTGCGAACCGCGTCGACGAAGTCAATATATGTCGGCCAACTTCGCGCTTCTGCGCTTCGCCGCTGACGCGGCTCAACGCATGGTGCTGATTGTTGGCCGTACAGCAACGAAGTAGGACAGGCCGTCGATTGAATATTCTCCCCCCCCGCCGTAGCATTGGCGGCAGCAGGAAAGGCGGCATGATGGCCCATCGCCTCGTCGAACGTCGGAACATGCGATTGAATCGCCTATGGGCTGCTCTTGTCGCCCTGGCAGCCGCGTTGTCGCTGGGCGGCTGCGTGTCGTCGCATACGACCTACGCAGTGGCGCGCGACGGCAGCGGGACCTACGACTGCCAGGTGACGGTGGCACCTGCCGCGGTGGCATACAGCCGCGCGAAGAATCTGGCCGACGACCCGGACACCCCGTTCGCCACCGTCAGGACGGCCGTGCTGGATGCCCTGCGCCGGCAGGGCTTTTCAGCCGCACGCCTCGACGCGGCCAGCGACAGCAGCGGGCTGCAGCTGCGCCTGCGCGTGTCGGTGCGCGACGTCCGCCATTTCGCGCTGGTCGACGCCATCCTCGCGAAGGAATTCGGGCCACTGGCTCCTAGACAGGAATTCGCCCTGCGGCGGCTGCCGGACGGCTGGCAGGCATCCTGCCGGTTCTCGCAGCCCGTCTCGGGAGGGGAGGGCGCGATAGGGATACTCATGACCCTCGACGCCATCGCCCGGGCCGACGGCTTCAGCCATCCGGAAACCGATTCCTACGGTCTTGCCATGCTGGATTACGTTTGCGCCGGGAACGCCTGCGCCGTCGACCTGAAGGTCCCTGCCGCCGGAGGCGACACCATCGTCCACTGGCAGCTGCCCGTGCGCGCACTGCTGCTTGCGGACACCGACCTGCTGCATACCTTGGAGGCGCCCCCGGTCCGCCTCGACCTGCCCGATGCCGTCCCTGAGCTCCCTCCGGCCATCGCGGCAGCGCCGGCGGACAGCAATGCTGCCGCGGCGGGACAATCCCTGCGTCGCGACCGGTATGACGAGGCCGTCGCTGCGGCGCTCCTGGTGCGCAGCAGCGACCGACGTGACGCGCTGCTGGAGAACATCGCAGGCCGGATTCTGGGCGTCAGACGGCGCGACTACGCCCTGGTTGAGCGCATCGAGGGGCTGCTGCGGTCGCCGGGCAGGCGCGCGCGCCTGGGCGCGGCGTTCGCCCGAAGGCGTGCGCTCGATGCGGACATGGACGCAAGGGATGCCGCCATGCGGCAGGCGCACGACGCCTTGCTGCCGAGCGACACCCAAAACGTCGCGAACGCCGTGGCCTGCCTCGATTCCGGCTGGCTTTCCGACGCCGCGGGCATTGCGGGCCGAATTCGCGACACGTCCACACGTGAGGCGCTGCTGCTGCGCGTGGTGGAGAAGCTGGCGTCGGCCGGCGAATTCGCCGAAGCGGAACGCCTCACAGCGCGCCTGGGCGCGGCAACGCGCGCAACCGCGGCCGGGCTGCTCAATCGTGCCCGTGCCGCTGCCGCGGCGCGCGAGGCCATGCAGCGGCAGGTATACGCCCTCGACCAGCGCATCGCCCGCGCCGAGGCGACCGAATTCAAAACACTCTGGCAAGAAGCGGAAGCCGTGCCCGATGCCGAGCGCCGCGCCTACCTGCAGGCGACAATCGCGTGCCGCACCGCGGAAGGCAATCCGGCGCAGGGACTGGCCCTGGCGCGGTCAATCGCAGACACGGCGAGCATGCATCGCGCCAACAGTATTGCAGCCGTTGCCACCATGTACCTCGATGCGCAGCGCGACACCGAGGGCAGGGAAGCCCTGGATGAGGCGGCGGCGGCGGCCGCATACATCGGCAACGCGCTCGAGCGCTGCGGCGTGCTCGGGTACATTGCGCAGGAATACGCG
This sequence comes from uncultured bacterium, assembly GCA_964637655.1. Taxonomy (GTDB): domain Bacteria; phylum DAOPZR01; class DAOPZR01; order DAOPZR01; family DAOPZR01; genus CAZWUZ01. The sequence goes on from CAZWUZ010000005.1 coordinate 5,121, forward strand.
CGCACCGGGCAGGACGCCAAGGCGCGGGACATTATCCGGCAGGTGCAGCCGCAGCTTGCCGGCCATGCCGCCACACGCGACCATGGCGGGATGGACCAGCTTCGGACCGCCGCGGAGTGGCTGGCAATGGCTGGGGCCTGGCTGCACGACTCCGCAGTCGTCGAATCGGCAATCTCGCTCGTCAACGATGCGGCCTGGCGCAGCGTACTGCGCCGGCACTTGACCCGCATAGCGGAGATGCGCTGAAGAGGAACAAGGGGATGAAACCGCATGCGTCGCGTACAGCGGAAATGATTGGTTGATAAATGTTCTTGATGACCTCGCAATGGTCGTATGCTGAGTTCATCCCGCAGCAATGGAGCGCATCGACAACCTGCGGTGAGCCATTGAAGCGAAGATGGTGGAGGCGAACTGACACGAGTGATTAAGACGTCCCTGTCAGACCGGGATGTGGTATAATGTGGTTGATTGGCAAATATACCCGGTAGGATTTTAGATGGAACCAAGGCAAACTGTCCTTAATCGCGTCAAGAAAGCTACTGTAGCCATTGTGTCCTGACAATAAACTATTTGTGCTGTAGACCTGTCTTATTTGATAGGTAGCAGCAACACTAGCTACAAAATATCAGGCAAGATGGTGGTAAAGGAGGCACTGTTTGAAAATATTGCCAGTCAAACGTTATATGCCTCCGTCGTACCCAACGCGAGCAATGCTACGAACCCATCCAGACCTCTTTCGTAGAAGTCCGAAACGTTGGCATAACAGCGCCCTAATAGCTGCCTTGCTTGCTACCACAGCCAGTGCAACATGGGCTGACAGCGGCCAGATAGCATCTCAAGCAACACGAGCTGTTTTGCCTACTGGTGTCCCCCCGCCACCTGTTGTATATTTCGTTGCGCTTTCGGAAGCCGATGCCTGCCAAGTTATTAACGAACAACTGGAAGAGGCGGGACTTCACACCACCACGGAGCAACTGATTACCCGAAACTTGGCGCTTGAAACAGCAAGCCCAAATCAGTTGCCCGCTCAGTCAGGGTCAATTACTGAAACCATTTCGATAACATTTGATGGTGCCAATATCGAGCACGGTATCTCCTACGAGTTTCTTTCCTGGGACGACCGCGCAGCAATTGGCGGAAATGGCATCGACAGGATTGAAGCATTCCGCTCTGCACTGGAAAAATCAAACCCGCGTGGAACCGATGCCGTGTTTTATGATACCCCGGTTTTACTGAGTGTTCTTCCAAATCTAGACGTAAAATGCTTCCCAGGGCTGGTCGTGAGCAACCGATTTACAGATAAGACGCTCATGCCGTTAAATGTTTTCCGATTTCCTCTCGGCTGTGGCATTGAGGCGTCTGATACTTCAACCATTACTTTGATGAATGGTGTTAAGAAAGTTATTGTCAACATCGGCAACGACATAGCGACAATCAACGATACTGTTATAACATTGCCGAGGCCTGTTACCACTATCGACGGCATAGTATATGTTCCGGTTAGAGCAGTTGCGGAAGGATTGGGGTTTACCGTGATTCAGATGGAAGAAACGGGGATAATTGCCATCGAAAGTAACCCGCATTGCGCTAATCATCAACTTGATGGCACAAATTCGCAAGCAGTATATAGAGGCTCTTTTAGCCCGGTGTTGGTCCCTGCCGTTGATTCAGGAACGTCAGATGGTTATGCTTTCATCAATTATGATATTGGAGCGCGGAATGCAATGGTGTTAAGGGAATCAAAACGCCTGTTGCGCTTGCAGGTAGAAGATTTCATTGCTTGGCTGAAAGCCGAGGGTGTCTTATGAATTCCAGGAAGCGCTTGGCACAAGTGAGGCCAATCCCCTGCTATATCCCCCCCGAATATCCGACACGTGATACTCTTCGGCTACATCCGGAAATGCTCCGCAAAACCCCGCATCGCTGGCAGAACAGCGTATTACTGGCTGCTTTGCTTGCTGCGACGTCCGGCACTGTGTGGGCCGACGATACCGTACAGCAGTTCCGCGTGCCACGCGTTGCCCCATTGTTTAAGCATGGCGACGGCAATATCGAATTTGATTATAGCCGGGCCGCAGTGAGCACTTCACCCATGCCTGTCCCTCCACAATACGCCGTTGCGCTTAACGAACATGATGCCTGTCAGATTATCAATGAACAATTGGAGCGGGCAGGATTGCCTATCAGTACTGAACAATTGATAGCATGCAATTTGAAACTCGACGTTGCCCGCCCATATCCGGCCTATTCCGCCCCACGCGGAACAAGCGCTGAAACAGTTCCAGTCGTCTTGGATGGTTTCAACCAAGAACACGGTATTTCCTACGAATATATTTCGCAGGATGACCGCGCATTGATTGGCGTCGGGGGAATTGTTGGAATTGAAAATTTCCGCAATTCTTTACTGCAAGCAACACCTGACGGTGTCGATGCCGTGTTTTATGACCCCTCAACACAATTAAGCAGCGGGTTTTATTCGGCAATAGTCAGCGTTCCAGGCCTTGTTGCGACAAAGCGCTTCACTGACAAAACACTTATGCCGCTAAATGCCCTCCTCGGACTTATGCAGAACCAAGAACCATGTACAGCCGCAACACAAACCATCATTTTGTTGAATGACACTTCAACCGTAATACTAAACAACGGGAGTAATGTCGCTGAAATAAACGGCGACACTGTGACGTTGCCGGAACCGGTGACTGTAATCGAAGGCGTAGTGTATGCGCCGGTTAGAGCAGTAGTTGAAGGACTGGGCTTTGCGGTGAACTGGCAAGCTGACAGTGGGATAGTAGCTTTCACCGGTACGGTTACATGGCATGGTCGCAAGTTAGAATGGTGTCACAGTAGTCAAGTATTGGTACCTGCCGGGGATACAGAAGCGTTGGATGGTTATGCCTTCCTTGGTTATGCCCCCGAAGCAATGCGGGCATTTGCTCTGGTAGAATCAAAGCGCTTGTTACGCTTACAAGTGAGTGACTTCATCGCGTGGCTGAAAGCCGAGGGAATACAATAGGCTACACCATGCACTTAACCCTGCATCTGACCGGACGCTGCAACTTACGTTGTCGCTACTGTTACGACCAAATGAAAAGCGGCGGCGATATGACCCTTGATACGGCAAAAACTGCAATAGAATTCGCACTGCAGCAGTTTCGAAAGGAACAACGCAGTGGCAGCATGGGAATCAGCTTTTTCGGTGGCGAACCTTTATTGATGCGCGAACTTGTTAAGCAGACTGTACGACACTGCCGAGTGCTTTCGTCTGAAACCAAACAACTATTCCACTTCCGACTGACCACCAACGGGACGTTGCTGGACGAGGAATTTCTCACTGGGACGGATACGGGGGAAATATTCGTGGCGTTAAGCCATGATGGTATCGCTTCGGCGCACGACACCCATCGCGTTAATGCCACGGGCCACGGCAGTTTCGCCACGATTAACAGCGTCATTTACCTGCTACTGAGGCATAAACCTTATTCGCCGGTCATGCTCACTGTGACTCCGGAGACAGCGGGTTCGTATGCGGAATCGGTAAAGTATCTGTATGGGCGTGGTTTTCGCTACCTCATTTGCACGTTAAACTTTGCAGGCGCGTGGAATGATGCTGCAATGAAGACATTGACCCGGCAATATCAACTCCTTGCTGAATGGTATGAACTGGAAATGAAAAAGGAGGAAAAGTTCTATTTCAGCCCATTTGAGAGTAAAATTGCCTCCCATGTTGTTCCAGGGAGCTGTCGGAAGGGGCGTTGTGATTTTGGCCGCCGTCAAATATCCGTGGCACCTAATGGACGGCTATATCCCTGCGTGCAATTTGTCGGTGATGGCAGCAACGACACTTACTGTATCGGTGATGTCTATTCGGGATTAGATACTGCCAAACACGCCGTGCTTTATGCCGAAAACGATGCTGATAAATCGGAATGTGGTCGATGTGCGGTACGCGAGCGATGCAACCATTTCTGCGGATGCTTGAACTGGCAAGCGACCGGTCGCCTGACAAATGTTGCACCAGCGGTCTGTGCACACGAACGCATAATTATTCCAATTGTCGATAAAATGGCGACAAGCCTGTTTAAGAGCCGCAACGCTCTGTTTATACAGAAACACTATAATGACATTTATCCATTTCTCTCCCTAATCGAGGATATGCAGATGAAGGCAACGACAGATGGGAAATCCAATTGATGATTATCGCTAAAAGCAGACAAGCCCGAACATGGGCGAACCATATAGCGCTGATGATTGCTTTGTTATTGTGCCTGACCCTCCCGGCTGCATCAGACCCATATTGGGATGCGCCGCTGACGGTGATTAATACAACAGACCAACACAATCTCAGTTGGGGCGACACGCTGACAATTTCAGTTCAGCTCAAGAACGATTCGACCGGGCCGGTAACGTTCGAACCCTTGCGATTGAGCGTTCGGTACGTGATTTTGCCCGACTGTGATACAGGATATCTGTATTACATACCACAAGCGATGGGACGTCGATATGAAAACCGCAGGTCATTGGGAGATACCGGTTTCGTCACCGTGAGACCAGGTGAAGTATATGAATGCGACAATATCGTAACTGCGCAACTGGAGTTGTACGATTATTCGGGCACTGTTTCAGTGTGTGTCGTGGTAGACGGGTTTGACAGCACGTTTGCGACATGGGTGCACCACGGGAGACCGCTTTATTCAAGCGGACACATATCAGGCAATTATCTGCAGGTGCAATACGGACCTGTCCACCCGTTTACGATTGAAGAATATTTGGCTAGACAACAGACGTACTGGAGTGACGCGGATTCGACGACGGGCGAGCTCCATTCGCTTGTCGAATATCTGACATTTCCGACCCTTCGTGAGAGTTCCTTGCTTGCAATAGAGAATAGGCTAAAGGAATACCCTGATACAGAGGCCCTTCGCTGCCTCTATCTGCCGTATTGCAACGCGTCTTTATACGGTTGGCATTCCGGAATAGGGCCGCCGAACATGGACGATACGACGGTGCGATACGAATGGAAGCGGCCATGGCTCTATGGTGCTGGAATGGCGAGGATATGGTTCGGCTGCTTGCAACGCATTCCTGTGGATGACCGATTGGCAGAATTGACGGCCATATATAATTCTTTGGAACGGGCAACGCTGAAGACCCAATTTGCTTCATGGGGGGCGCAGGACAATCGTAGCATGTTGTCGGAAATCATCAAAGGAAACTGTAGTCCGCCTGCTCAAGAGCAGTTCTTGCTTGGAGTACTTGAGGATACCGGTGAATTCTGGGAAGTGCGCAATAGGGCGGCGTATAATCTGGTGCAATCAACTGGTCTGAAATACCGGCAGCAACTTGTTGCCCATGTTAGGCAGCATCCGCAACGATTGTGGGGAAGAAATTTCCCCGAGGAGGTCTTGCGCCGAATGTTCGCTGCGACGGCGCAGGAGAACGGTTGTGATACGGAATTAGTGCGGCTGGGATTTGAGCTGATTGAAGAAGCTGTGCAATACGACACTCGCTTCGCGCCAGCCATGGGACATATCATTGACATGCTCGAACAGTACCTGCATCAGAAGGTGACGCTTGAGGACTCGGAAGGTCCTGAAACAAAATTGCGGCAGGCGCATCAATGGTGGCTGATGAATCGTCAGAGATTCTGCGATTGATAGTACTAGAAAACGGGACGAGGTTCATATCAGGCTATGGCCACATTCGCGATGGAAGCTAGACGGTCATGACCGTGCCGGCATTCTTCCGGTTCCCATCGCGAAGGCGTCTGCTGATATACGCCGTGGTCATTGCCGCGCTCGCCACCTATGGTCTTGCCTTTCACACCTATCACTACCGCGCCACTGAATATCTCGACTATAACCATGATGGGATTGCCAACCTTAACGACACCGACATCGATGGCGACGGCCTGGCGAATCTGTCCGATACCGACGCCGATGGCGACGGAGTTGAGAACCACGCTGACATAGTATCCGCCGCCAGGGGCATGGGCGGCACAATCTACGACTATTCCTCCGGCGGCTACAACAACTTCTTCGGGCGCTGCGGCCTGCTCGTGTGCATAGACGTGCCGCGCCTGGCCTATGCCGACGCCGGCATTTACCTTGAACAGCTGCTGCGGGATGACTTCCTGAAGCATCCCGAGCATTACGATACCCGGGCCGGAACCAACACGCCGGCCACCCCGTTTTTCTTCCGTAGGGTTACCAACCTGCTGGCATACTGTGAGACAAATGGCTACTACATGGTTGCGCAGAAGCCGGCGCCTGGCGACCTGCTGTTCTACGGCAGCATGCACATCACGATGGTCACTGCGGCATATCCGGACGGCACCTACGACGAAATCGAGTCGGCGCCGTGGACCGGCATGGTGGTCGAGCACCGGCGTCTGCGCTGGACCCCCAGGGAAGTCGGGCGCATTATCCCGAATGAGGTGCAAAGTCCATCATGAATTCTGTCGTGCGCGTGCTGATGTTCGGCTGTGCTGTCATGCTGTTTGCCGGGTGCGCGACTGCACAGTATGCCCGTCCGGACCAGACCGTCAGCCTGGATGACATGAAGGCCACGGTGAACTACCTGACGGCCATGCAGCCGCCGCGCAGCTTCGCGTTCCCAGAATCGCTGAACAATGCGGCGGACTATATCGCACGGAAATTGACCGCGTACGGCCTGAACCCAGAACGGCAGTACTTCGATGTGCTCGGCGACACGTTCGTGAATATCGTGGCGAGCGTCGGCCCGCGACAGGGCAAGCGGCTGATTGTCGGCGCGCACTACGACGTCTGCGGCAACCAGCCGGGGGCCGACGACAATGCCAGCGCCATCGCCGGCCTGCTGGAAATCGCTCGCTTTGCGAAGCAGCACGAGGCAGACTTGCGTTACGGCATCGACTTCGTGGCCTATTCCCTTGAGGAACCCCCGTATTTCGGCACTCCGCACATGGGGAGTTTCGCTCACGCGCAAAGCCTCAAGCGGAACAATGTTCCGGTCTACGGGATGATTTGTCTGGAGTCGATTGGCTACTTCACGGACGCGGAGAACTCGCAGCGATACCCGTCGGCGCTGCTGGAGGCATGCTACCCGAGCACCGGCAACTTCATTGCCGTGGTCAGCGACATGGGCAGCATATCCCTGGCGAAACAGGTGGCGGAGCAGCTTGCGGCCACCGAAGTTGACGTGCAGACGCTGCATGCGCCGTCGTCCCTGGCCATGATTGACTTCTCCGACCACCGGAACTACTGGATGTTCGGCTTCGACGCCATCATGATTACCGACACCGCGCTGCTGCGCAATCCGAACTACCATAGGGGCAGCGATACGCCCACGACCCTTTCCTATGATAAGATGGGGGAAGTCGTCAGGGGGATTTGCTGGGCCATACTGAATTTGAAGTAAAGGAGCAGAGTGGTCAACTATGCGCTCCTGCGCTCCTGCGCTTCGCCGCAGAGCGCTAATCGTTGGCTACCGCAAAACACTTAGGGAGTGATTATGGAAGATAAACGCGCACATCTTGAAATGATACAAGGGGTCATCAACAGATTGTCGCAGCACTCATTCCTCATCAAAGGATGGAGTGTTACGTTAGTGTCTGCCTTGTTCGCTCTTGCGGCAAGCAGCGCTAATCAGTGCTTTCTCTATCTTGCATATTTTCCAGCAATCGCTTTTTGGATTCTTGATGGGTACTTCCTCTGGCAGGAGCGGCTATTCAGGGCACTCTACAATAAGGTGAGGGTTTTGGACGAGACTGGCATCGACTTTTCAATGGACACAGAAGAACTTAAGGCCAAAGAGAAATCGTGGTCTGATGCGATGTTATCCAAGACATTTCGCATATTTCACGGGACCATTATTGGTTCCATCGTAGTCGTGATGGGTATTGCCATTGTTCTAAACAAAGGAGGTTCGTGATGGCTCGCAGAGTATTTTTCAGTTTTCACTATCAGAGGGATATCTGGAGGGTAAACCAAATCAGAAACATTCCCAATGTTACCGGCTGCTCTGCAGCGGGATTTCAGGATGGGTCCATATGGGAGGAAGCAAAAAAGAAGGGTGATGCAGCCATCAAGAAGCTAATTGATGATGGATTGAATAACACTTCAGTGACCGTGGTCTGCATCGGTTCAAAAACAGCAGGCCGAAAATACATAAACTACGAGATTCAACAATCAATAGCACGAGGCAATGGCATAGTCGGGATTCAGATTCATCATCTAAAAGACAAAGATGGGAACACCGACCCAGTTGGAAGCAGCCCTTCTGGAATCGAAAGTAACGGCTACAAGACCTACAAATACGTTGACCACGAGAAACTGGCAAACCGTATTGAAGAGGCGGCCCAGGCAGCTGGCAAGTAGAGAATAACAGTTAACAACTGACTGGAGCATTACCGATGTCCCTGTGGCACCTGAAGTTCAGCCGAAGTGTCACCCTCAAGGAGATTGAATACTGAACGATTGAGGATTGTTATGCGCAACGGCTGGTTGTATCTTCGCATTGTCGCTGCTGACGGGCGCGAAAAACAATAGCGCCCGCAGAGCGCTAATCGTTAACTGATGCGATAACGATATTATAGCAGTCAGACTAACGGCATTTCCGAATAAGCTCAAACTGGACTATCGTGGCAGGGTTTCGCGGGTCTCGAACCGGGTCCGTTGCTTTGCGATGGCATAATCCTCCAACTCGTCTGTTGAAAGGGCCAACACTTCCTCCATCGGGAACTCATCCCCCATAAATGGGTTTGGCAGTGGCTCGCAGCGGAATTGGCGATAGAGTTCCGTGGCTGTTGCGGGGGCATGACCGGTTCTGCGCTCATAGAGAAGAGCGTACTGACGCAGCAGGACTGTGCGCAGGATGCTTTGTACCTGAGGAGTAAGGGAAGTCATGCGCCATTGCCTGGGAGACTGTCCGGCCAGTGAAATGGCCACCGCATTCATCGGTCGCAGTATCAGCTCGCGGGCCATGAGCGCCTGCCATCTTTCTTCCTGTTCCGACCGCTTCATGATGCCGGCATAATCCTGCTGCTCCATGAGGTCGGCAATATCGGCGTATTCGTTGACGATGACCTGGCGGACTCTGTCGGGATTGGCGAGGGGATAGGTGAACCACCTGCTACCCGTGGTTAAGTCGATGGTGTATTCGGCCTTGACGAGTCCCTGGAGGCGCAGGGCGTCGGCGATGAGTTTCGGGATGCGCTGCGTGCAGCGACGTTCCAGCTGCGCATAGGATTCCAGCAGCTTTGGGTCAAGCAAATCGGGGTCGCGTTCGAACAGGGCGTCGGCGGTAATCAGCGATTCAATCAGGCAGGCCTGCCCGACCGTGTGCGGCAGCACGCCCGGCAGTTCGAGCAGATGTTCGCCGAGTTTGGTCATTCTCGCCAGTCGTGTCAATGCCGCGCTGGTGTCACCGTAATCGTATTTATCCAGAACTGCCAGTTGCTCCTGCTTGAAGATGCTGATGAGAAAGAGGCATCTTAGTTCAGGACTGGTCTGCTCCGTGTAGACATCAGGCATGACGACTTTCAGATTGTGCTGGCTGTAGTAGGAGAATATGTCCTCACGTAATCGGCTGGTGCGCTCGAGTATGCGCCTGACGTCATCATCTATGGGCTGGGACAGGTTTTCCTGCGCGGCATCAATTGTTTCGTATGTATCGCCAGCTTCGCTTATCGGGCTGAATGCTTCGTGGAACCGTTGTGTAGTGGCGATAAGGTCGGCGGAACTGGCGCTATATGCGGGGTCGCGCCAAGCTTCAGTGGGGTATGGCGGGTTGAACTTCGTCAGGAACGGCAGATTGCCGACAAGCAGCAGCATAATCCAGAGCAATGGCAGCAGAATGAGCGCATACCCGGCGACTCGCACGGCATAGCGCCAAGCGTTGCGGGCGCGGAAGACTGTATGGAAATACTGCAAGGACAGCATCGCGGCGCTGGCGGCAATGATGATGAGCAAGGAAGGCATAGCAGAAAAAAGCAGAGAGACGACATTGCTCCCCATATACCTTTCGTGGACTAGATATGCGATTACCTGCGAGTCTGGTGAGTCCATGCCGGTTGCCAGCAGCGGCAGCATCAGCAGGCCTACGACCAGGAGCGGGAATAGCAGCGAGAGAAAGACGCCGACCATCGGTCCCGGGGCGAAACACGAAGCGAGAAAGGCGAGGGCATAGACATAGAGCAGAGAGCTGAATTGTGCGTCGACAATTGCCTGAATGCCGTTGCCCAGAAAATTCTGCTCGACACTGCTGCCAATAGTCATGGAACTCACCCGGCCAAATGCCTGTCCAGGGTTATCGCCGACCGGCGCGGGGAGGATGACAGACAGAACGCTGCTAAACAGCAGGACGAGCGCCAGACCGAGCAGAAACTTGACGCTGCCGATGACAGCAGGACGCAGCGGCAGGGCCAGAACGCTGCCGAGCGTGCGCTCCGCCCGTTCGCCGGCGACGAGGCGATTGGCGACTACGATGGCGAAAAATAGCGTCAGCAGGCGGCCGACGACAAGGTAGCCGACTATGCCATCAGCGTCCGCGCCGCCAAGGTAATGGAGCCGCATGAGCAGCAGCGCGGCGAGCATCATGAACGCGACGATTGTGGGCAACAGCAAACGCAGATTATTGAAGATTAGTGTTCGGATAATGCGCGTCTGCCGCGCGGCAGCACCCGGGGCAGCAATAGTGCGCATGAATAGCGGCAATGAGATGAGCAATATCGGGACAACGGCCAGGTAAGCGACATTCTCGGTATATCCTTCATCGGAGAACAGCATGCAGGTGTTCAGCACGATGCTGCCGCCAATCGATACAATCACGGCGAGCAGCAGCGACAGCCACAGGCGCCGAGCCAGGGATGCGCCAATGACGGCGAAAGCCACGCAGTACCCCAAGACCGCATAGTCGATAAGGAAACCGGAAGTGTTCGGGTCGGTCGGGGAATGCAAGGCGTTGACGATAGCGAAAATAGCAATGGCGAAAAGCAAAGTGACTGCATAGCCAAGGGCGATAACCAGCAGCCAACAGAGAAAAGGACGAACGACCCCATTGCCAATAATCGGGCGGCAACCTCGGACAAGCAGGGTGATGTACAGCGGAACCGTCAGCAGCGAAGCAAACAGCAATAATCCGAATCCCTCATCGCCGGCGTCCAGGCCGCGCAGCAGGCAGGCGAGTACGGCAATAATGAGCAGCGCCGGACCAAAGACGAGCAACATCCGCTTCAGTTCGCCGCGCACGATATAAATCATTAGCGGACCTCGCCGTTCAGCATATCGCATATTCTCACCCACAGCGGCTTGCGATGTACATGCAGGAAAAAGCGGAGTGAAAGAAGGAAGACGACGGCAGCGAACAGCACGGCTGCGGCGCTGGTCATGACTTCTGCGCGGGTATCGATGTAGACGCCCGCGCCAGCGCCATACATGGAACCGGCGATGAAACTGACGAGGACTGCGACTATGGTGTTGGTGCTGAAGCATGAAACGGTGAAGGAAATGCTGTAGAACGCGAGCAGATATGCGTAAGCCAAGGCGCGGGTCTGGTCTGGCATGCCGGCCTGCACGATGATGACGGTGGCGCCAAGGGCAGATATGAGCGAAACCACCAGGCCGAACAGGTACTTGACCAGCCACAGGCGGTACGGTGTCACCGGGAGCGCGGTAAGGGGCACGAAAGTGCCGCTCTGCCGCTCATCGGCCACCAGTTGCGCCGCAATTAGCATAGCCAGCAGCGAGGCGATGCCGTACGCAGCGGCAACAAAGTTGCGGGGGTCGAGCGTGAGCAGGTCGGGCCGACGCTGGGAGTAGGAATAGTAGGCGATGAGCGCCAGCAGTGCGAACAGTATGACCGGTCTCGCCGCGCGCAGTTCCTTGCGGATGAGGACGATATACATTATCGGCTCTCGCGATTCCATGCGCGCTGCTGAATGCGCTTTGCTGTTGTCTGCGGATATTCGAAATCGATACGGCCGTCGGCGGTGATTACCGCATCCGGGAACGGCTGGCCGGTAAAATCATCGAGGAAAGGCGTTAGGTTATAGTGCCGGTAGACGGTATCGGGTGTCATTGCCCGCCTGCCGGTTTCACGGCGATAGCGGGCGAGCAGCAGGTGCAGGCGGGCTAGGCGCAGCATGTCAATGACCGACGCCGAGTTGTTTAAGACGCTGTTGAGCTTCGGCGTGGCAACTTCTATGAGCGTGACGGCAGCGGGATAGAGCAGATATTCCGTCCTGCTGTAGGTCAGCTGCGGCAGTCGGCCGGCAACCGTGTAATACGGCCGGGTGCTCGCCGCAATCAGCTGGCGTACCAGTTCGGTGTGGTACTCGGCGAATATGCGCTTGTTGCCGAAGGGATAGCCGATGCCGAGGTTGGTCAGGACGGAGGTCGCGCCGTCGAAATAGGCGCTTTCCACGATGAACGCGCTGACGAACGCATGGCGCGCCTTATTCTCGAGCGTGGCGAACTCCCGGTCGAGTGCGGCAATGAAGCGCGGGTCGGCGCTTCCGTCGAGTGGGACAATGGCGCAGGCGGCTTCCGCAGCTATGCCCGTATTGGCGATGCCGACAAGCTGCAGGAACAGGGTTGAACTGTCCAGGCAATGGTCGGTGGCCGCCATGAGGCGCAGCGCTTGTTGCTGTGCTTGTCCAAGATTGCCACGCCTAGCCTCGCGCCTGATGTCGAAGCTTTCGAGTTTCCATAGCGATATGAGCGTTCCCCCGTCCGGTGCATAGCCGCTGTCGGTATTATAGAGCGCATAAGGTGATTGGCAATACGGGGTGAGCGGGTGGGCTGCGGCATAGTCGAAGAACTCGTTGCGCAGTGCCGCAGTGCTGTCGAGTATCGCGCTCATCGCCGGAGTGGGTATCGTGTCCCAGTCCGTGGTGAGATTGGCCTGGAAATCACGGTCGTAGCTCGTACCGAAATCGGTCTTGAACTTGGCGGTGAGCCGCTGGAATTCCTGCGCGGATGCGAGATTGTCGGGATTGCGCAGGAAGTCGGCGTCGAACCCCGGCGAAGGCGGATTCAGAACGGGCAGGTTGACGACTGAAAGCAGCAGCAGATAGGCGAGCGCGACGGCGACCGGCAGGAAGGCGGGCGTGACAGCCAGGGCATAGGCGCGCAGGCGGACGGCCTGGCGGCGATGATGATGCTTGAACGCCGCGAAGGAGAGCGCCAAGGCCGATATCAGGCCGCAGAGGACCACGACACAGCATCCGCCAACAAACAGGCTATCGAATGCACTTGAGGAAACGGCGCAGAAAGGCAAATTCAGAAAGAACGCTGCCATCATCACCATGACGAATAGGACTTGGGTCAAGCCCAACAGCAGGAAACCGGAGAGGCTGGCGACGATAGCGTTCGGGGAGAAGGTGGCGGCAACGAAGCTGATGGCATAGGCGGCGACGGCCAGGTACAGAACCACTCCGATGACTTGCGCCTCCGTCCATTCGATGCCGGCAAGCAGTTGCTGCACCATGGGTTCCGCCGGCGAAACTCGTTCAACTCCGAGGATATCGTATCGGTCTGGCGCAAAGGGGGTTAGAGAATAGGCTTCGCAGTAGCAGGCATAGGCGATGTAGGCAAACAGCGCGAAGAGCAGGGTGAGCGCGAGCCCGCTGAAGAACTTGATGAGCCATAGCCGCTGCGGGACGATGGGCAGCGACATGAGCGCGGCCAGATGCTGCTTTTCCTTCTCACTTGCAACCACCTGATTGGCGATTAGAATGGCGGCTAAGATTGGTAGAGAGCCGCATGACATCAGGAAAAGGCCGGGTGTGGTCGGCAAGTTGTCAAGTCCGAGAATGGCAAGGAACGCGGCGAGCAGACCGAATACGACCACGCGCAGGGAACGGAAATCCTTGCGGATGATAGTCCTAAGCATTGGCGACTTCACGGCGGAAGATGGTTTCAAGGTCGAGTGGTGCCGTTTCTACCGTCGCGCCAGCCTTGGTCAGGGTTGCGGCCAGCGCTTCGCCGCCGTCGCGGTAGTAGAGCGTCAGGACATTGCCTTCGCGGCTGACTTCCTGCGCTCCATGCAGGTTGAGGTTCGCGGGTATACCGGAGGAGAACATAGCGGTCAATTCACCTCGAACTGCTCGGATGGCGTCGATGCTGTCGTCCAGCTGGATATGCTGCCGGTGCAGCAGCATGACGCGGTCGCAGAAGCGCTCGATGTCGCTGAATTGGTGGCTGGAAATCAGCACGGTGCGCTCGCCTCCAGCGACATACTCGGAGAGAAGCTGCAGGATATCCGTGCGCACGACCGGGTCGAGCCCGGAGAAGGGCTCGTCGAGCAGCAGCAGCTCGGGATGATGGGCGAGGGCCAGCACCAGCAGCAGGCGGGTCTTCATGCCCTTGGAATAGGTCTTCACCTTGCCCTTGCCCGTCAGCGAAAGCCGTTCCAGCAGGCCCGTGGCATAGGTCGCGTCCCAGGTCGGATAGAAGGCGCCGACGAAGGCGCAGAGCTGTTCGGCTGTCATCCAGTCGTACCACTGGAAGGCGTCAGGCACGTACCCTGTGCGGGCGCGGATGGCCACGCCCTGCGCCAGTGCGGGCAGGCCGAGCACCTTCAACTCGCCCGCGTCCGCCTCTAGCAGGCCGAGCAGCAGGCGGATGAGCGTGGTCTTGCCGACCCCGTTCTCGCCCACCAGCCCGGTCACCGAACCCTGTGGCAGGGCAAAAGAGATGCCGTCAAGCACCTGGTTGCGCCGGAAGCGCTTGCTGACGCGTTCAACCGTAACGGGGGTGGTCATATGGCCTGCTCCATAGTGTGGCGCTGCAGCGCCTGCTGGACCCTGTTCAGGACGGTCGCGGGCGGGACCTGCTGCGCCAGCAGCCGGGCGACGAGCTCGTCGAGGCGATGCAGGTCGGCGGTTCCGAATTCGCGCCGGCACAGGGCGGGCGCCTTTTCCGTCAGGTAGACGCCCTTGCCGCGTCGCGTGCTGATTATGCCGGCGAACTCCAGCATCTGGTAGGCGCGCATCACCGTGTTGGGGTTGATGGCAAGCGTGCCAGCGAGGGCGCGCACCGAGGGCAGCATTTCGCCCGGGGAATAGTGCCCCTGCAACACCTGACGTTTGATGCCGTCGACGACCTGGGCGTTGATGGGGACGGGACTCTTAGGGTCTATGCGCATGGCGATTACACCGCCTTTCAGTATGACTGTATTAAGATGATAGTACAGATACAAGAGGTTGTCAAGTTCAAGGAAGGGTTCTGATATTTTCCCTGAAAAGTGGTATGGGTGTTTGTGGGGTAAGGAATTTCACATCCCGAGTTCCTCCCGCAATGCCGCTGCCCGCCTCGCCAGCCCGGCCTCGACCGGCTCGCTGCTCGGCTCCCTGTACTCTGCCGTCCCGTCCTCGAGCTTGACGACACAGCGGAGCAGCGTCTCGACCAATTCGTCGTAGGTGCCGATGTCTTCTAGCGACAGCAGAACCTCAACATTGAGTGGGTCGTTCTTGAGGAAGCCCCGATAGCCGACAAGTCCATTGCTCAAGTGGACCGTCACCGGCATCTCTAATCGTGCCTCAATCTTTTCCACTAGCTCACGAAACTCGGTATATTCTCCCATGATATTCCTCCCTGTGATTTATTATGCCCGAGCCAATGGCTCGACAGCCGGCGCCAACACCTTGTCAATCAGTCCGTACTCCAATGCTTCTGTCGCGGAGAACCACTTGTCTCGGTCGAAATCTGCCGCGACCTTTTCCGCGGTCTGCCCGCACGCCGCCGCAATCATCGCGTTCAGCCTCGCCCTGGTCTTGAGCACGTGTTCCGCAGCGATAACGACATCGCTCGCCTGACCCTGCACCCCGGTAAGCGGCTGATGCAGCATCACTTCACAGTTCGGCATCACCGACCTATGCCCCCTCTGGCCCGCGCAGGCGAGCAGCACGGCGCCCATGCTGGCGCAGCACCCCCAGCCAATAGTGCTGATGGGATTGCTGATGGACTTGCACACGTCAACCATCGCGAGCCCGTCGGACACGCTGCCTCCGGGCGAGTTGATGTAGATGGTGATGCGCCGATGCGGGTCTCGGGAGCTTATGTACATGAGCTGCGCACCAAACGCATGACTCATCTCCGTGGTTATGGCACCGGAGACGAGGACGACACCGTCATCCAGCAACTCTTCTGATATGCCACCCCGGCGCTCGGCCTCGCTGCGCCTCAGAACGCGAATCCCATGTGGTGCTGTCATTGGTCTCTCCTTTCTTCACCACCGAAGAGGCGCGTATATATCAACGCTTCTGCCCGAATGGCCTCCATTTCCACCGGGTCAGGCTGGGTGGGCCGACGCTCCGCATCCGGCTTCGGAAATACTGGTTGGATGGCGAAGTCCGTTCGCAACTCGTCCCGCATGTCGCTCGGCGCATCCGTCTGCTTAGGCGTGGCCTTCTCATTGTGTTGCTCCTTTGATTTGATATTCTGCGGCGTGGGCATGCGGATAAGCACGCGCGGCTGTGCCTGCTGCGTTTGCCGCAATATCCACAAATCATTCCGAGTTTTCATGACTTCGCCCTTTCCGGCTCCACAGACCTGCTGAGCGAAGCGATATCGACGACTCTGATTCCATCGGCGAACCGCCCCGGGAGAACAACGCAAAGCGTAGCCTCTTCGCGGTCATGCAGATTACCCCGATGCATGGTCGTCGCGGTCATTACGACCGTCACCTTGCTTAGGTCAGCGATATCGTGATATTTGCCGTACTGCACCCGCCTTCCGGAGATAATGGGGAGGAGGCCCTCATACAGGCGGCTCGTGGGCGATATTGGGTCATCCGACAAGGCGTCCGCGTCGTCAACGAATACAACGCTGTGCTCGATGCGTGAGCGGTCAAAGGAGCAGACCTGCGCGACCCTTTCTACGACGCTGTCGGGTCGGTCGTACTTACCGGCATATATGAGGCAGGGAATATCCTTCATCAAGCATTCTGCGTGCAGGTCCTCGAGCATGCGGCTTTTCGAGCTCTTGGCATCGCCGGCTATGACAAGGCGATTACCTTTGCCGTCCGGGAGCAGGTGTCCGAGTACGCTCTGTATCTTATTGACAAGTTCGGAAACATCGCGGGCGGCCATGGCCGCGGCATAATCCCAACTGGCGAACACGGGGCCGAGTTCGATGAGCGCTGGGGCAGGTTTCCTGTCCGTATATAGCACTGCCTCAAACGCGCGCAGTTTAGGAATGCAGTCGAGGTCTCGCATGCCTTTGCCGTTCAGGAGCGCGACCATTCTGGGCGTGAGCGTTTGTTGCAATAGCACCATGTTTTGAAAGTTTTGCAGCAAGTTCGATACAGTCTCGACACTGTTCGCGCCAGCAACACTATATAGTGCACCGATTTCTTGAGTTGCGCACATCATGCCCGCGCTCGCCTGCCGACAGAGGGCGGCAAACTGGTCATCCGCGCCGACCTTGCCGCCGAGGGTCGCAAAGTTCTGGTATTCGTCGGCGACGAGAAAAACGGGACGAGGCGCATTTTGTACGTCAGTCCCGAGGCGGCGCATGACCGAGTCGTAGAATTGCGACTTGAGGACGAGCCCGATGAAGCGGGATACCTCGCCAAATTCACAAGTAGGCATATTTAGAACGACGATATGGCCCTCGTTAACGATATCGGCGATGCTTGTCGCGTGCTTGTCGTCCGGTGTTGGGCAGAAGACCCGCTTGAAATGATACCCGGAGAAATCCTTCAGGAATCTGGCGACTTCGGCCTCGATGGAGGTGCGGACGCGGCAGTCCATGTTGCTATAGCGAGAACTTGCCTTAAGCAGATAGTCGTGGTTGTGCTGCTCTTCCGGAGTGGCATGTTGGTTGCTCTCATGACGTATCTCAATCTTGTTGACCATCATCGAGATGTCATCCATCTGCCCGATTAGCTCGAAAATGTCGGTCGGGCTGACGACCGCATCCAAGTCCCCGAGATACATCCGCACCAGGGTGATGAGGAACTTGATGAGCTCTTGACCGCTGTCCTCCCAGAAGCTGTCTCGCGTGTTACGGCCGCCAACTATGGTATGGACGGCGGTAACGATGCCACTTGCCATAGTCTCCGCGGCAAGGCCGCGCGGGAACAGATGGATGGCGCGGTTGCCACGCGGACTGATTTCGATGACGTCGGCTTCGCGACCGACAAGCGAGGCCCAACCCCGGAGATAGGGCAGCAAGTCGCCCTTTGCGTCCAGAACGAGCGCGCCGCAGCGTCGAGGATGCGTGACGATGAACCGCAAAAACGGTTTGATGGCGCCTGCGGTCTTGCCGGAACCTTTACCGCCGCTGACGAGCGTGTTGAGGAATAGCTCCTCGCCCTCAAGGAAATGAAACACGTCGGACTGGCCAACGCTGCGCCCGACCGGAAAGCGCAGCGCTTCCTCAGTGTGTACTTCCCGTCCACGGCTCATTGGTGTCTTGCCCGCATCGGTTGCATTGATAGTCGTTCGCGTAGCCATTTTGTCGTCCCCCTATCTATAGGGAGACACGGATGGTATCGCGGGAAAACAAAAGTGGCCTTGGCGCTGAGGAATTACGTACAACCCCGATATTACCGCGAGTTACCGCATCGGCACCTGGGGCTCGTTGTTGTTGTCCTGCACCCCACGCGAGACGAAATCGCGCAGTAGCGCCACGACCTGCCGGACGCGCAGGAGGAGAAGCAGCCCGCCCATGCGCGTGGGATGCTCGCGCATGCCCTGCGCCGCGGCAACCCAGTCGACTTGGCTATCGCTCACGAGGATTTTGTCGCACGTGCCCCACGCGTCGGAGTCCAGCTTGATGTTGGAGATGGCCGCCGCGGTCTGGATGAGCGGCGTGCGGGCCTGCCTGCGGTGATGCGCCAGGAGCAGGTCCACGAGCAGCAATCTTTTCAGCCCCGGTTCCGCGAGGTCGCCGGCACCTATCTGCAGCATCTCCGGAACGGTCACATGCTTGCGATGCCGCCCATCGTCGTCCGGCAAGGGAAGCGGGGGCAGCGTCAAGCCGGGGAGCCTGACCGCAAGCGCGCGTTCCATGACGGCGTAGACCTCGGCTTGCAACTGGCCGATTCTACGGGGTGTCACGTTGAGCACGCCGGCGATTTCGTCGCGCGACTTGCCGTCGAGCGTGAGATTATAGACCTCCCGCTGGCGGTCGGTCAGGTTGGCCACGGCTCTTTCTACATCGATGAAGAGGAGAATGCTGTCCTCCGGGGATGGCGTTATTGCCGCGCGTTCGGCGGTTTCGGTATCGAAAATCACGACTTTCCTGCGCGGCTGCTTCTTCGTTTTCGCCTGCTCGGGTGCAGAGGTGGCCTCGTCGTAATGTTCCTCGGCTACCTGTTTCGCAATTTCGACCGGGTTGAGGTCCTTGGCAGCCAATCCCGCGCGTTTGGCGAACGAAGATACTGCATGCCTCAGGATGGTCAACATGAGACCAGAGTCCAAACCTATGGTCTCGGCCAATTGCCCTGCTATGTGCCCTGCTATGCCCGGCTTCGCGGAGCTGATACACCAGTTCTTGTTGGTAATCATGCTATCCCTCCTGTGTGGTATTCATGTCTTCCTCGGCGCGCCGGAGCACGCGCGCGATGCCCGTCTCGTCGCCCGCGCTGACGACGCGCATGGCCATACGCAGGGCCTCGCCCAAGTCGGCGAACTTGAACTGCGTCTTGGCCTTGACGCGCAGAAGCGACTGGTATTCGCCGCGGCCGGCTTTGTCGGTGATGCGCAGCAGGTTAACCACATATCCCGTTCCCCTGAGGAAGACATATACTTCGATAGTGCGGACACCCCCGGCGGCCCGGGAGAACTCGCGGAATACGCGAAGGCCTTCGGCCTCGACGAACGGGGTGTCTTCCATCGCCATTTGGGCTGACAACTTGCCAATGGCGACCATGACCGGGTGGCCGGATACGAGCGCAATCCACCTATTGTCGGGCGGCTGCTTGCCCAGCCAGCGACATTTGATGCCCCCACTCTCGAGTAGGTCCTGCAGGTCCGCCTGCAACTTGAACATGGTTACTGCCTCCTAGTCCTGAAGAATCGTTCCTCGTGCGCCAGGGCACGGAGCTGCGCCAGCAGCCTCGCCGGCACCGGTTGCCTTGTTTCCTCGGCAACAGCCAATATTAGGCGACCACGGAACCAGATTATCGAGTTGAGAAGCCGCTTTTGCCAGATAGCGTTGACGCTCCACCGCGACCGTTCGCGACCGAAACGCTTGAAGAAGCACGCCAAACTGATGCGGATATTCACGTCCGAATCCGCAAGGATTCGCGCCATTTTCTTTCGGCTCGCCCGGTATCCCGGGTCGTCTGTAAGGCACGGAACAAGGTCCTTCCGGGAGGCCAATGAGATGCCATGCTCCACCATCGCGGTCATGTTAGGGTACGAGGGCAATGCGGGCACGACGACCTCGACGCCGCCCTCGCCCTCGTACACTTGGCCCTTGGTGTGCTGGCCGAGCAGGGCGCGCGTGTGGGAACTGAGCCGCAAATTGAGTCGGCCCCCGCCTTTCGCGGGCCGCCCTGACTTGCCCTTGCCGTTCATATCCGACACCTTTCTGTATGTATGGTAATGGCTTTATATATCCAGCAGGATAGTCCCCACGCGGCATTCGTGAAAACGTCATATTTCGCACATATTTTCCAGGCGGCACTGGCCGCGCCTGCCCGGACGTCACGGCGGTTCCAGACAGCGGTCATCCGGCCGGCATTCGCCGGGTCGGCATCATCCCGTCCGGGTACGCGCGCGTCGGTCATGCCGAGTACCTGTCCGCTGCCATGTGCTTGAGGAGCGCTATGACCTCAAAACAAGCGCCATACGCGCCACGGCAGGAGTCGAGGGGACTGTGCGTCTCGAAACGGCGGCACAAGTCCCCGGTACCGCGAAATGGGGCGTACGCCAACATGGCGCATCCCACCTGGAAGATTCCCTGCGGGTACTGGCCGTGGCGAAAGCACTGGGACCAGCAGTACTCGAGGGTATCGCGGTGGTAGGCGGCGTCGTACGCGACGACGGGCCGGCCGCAGACCAACCGGGCAAGACGCGGAGCGACTTGCCTGAACGTCGGCGCTTTCGCGACCATTTCGTTCGTGATGCCGTGCACTTCGGTCGCGTCCTCCGAAATGGGAAACTCGGGCCGGACGAGCGTGTCGAGCAGGGGCCTGCCGTCAATGGCCATGACCGCTATCTTCACGGCCTCGTTGTAGATATCCCGGCCGTTTCCATCGATGTTGATGACGACCGTCGGCTCGGCGAGCATCCATCGCGCCCACGCGGCCGCGCGCTCGCGCTCATCGAAGCGGTCCAGAGCGGCCTTGATGTACATGTTAATTTCCCTGTCGGTTTTCATGGCATGACCTCCTCGTTGATATTGGCGAAGCCGTCCTCCGGCTCCGGCATTTCGGTAGGCGGAAAGTCCGCCAAAATGGTAGGCGGATTGCGCTCTGCGAGGGCATCGACGACCAGGCCCCCGGTGGCCTGATGGAGCATCCTGGCGCCCGCGGCCAGCGCCGCGCTCAGGGAGGTCGTCCAGACGTCGTGACGACCGTTGTTGCATGCGCGCAGGGGGATGCGCCTGACCTCGTGCCCGGGGACCTCCTGACGCAGGGTCAGGCCAAGCAGCTCATAGGCGACCGCGGCGAGGCAGGATATGCGCACCTCCACGGCGACCACGCCTTCCTCCGGCGCAAGGATGCCGTCGTCCGGATATTGCTTATCGAGCACGAGCACGGGGCTGGAATCGGCGAAGCGGGGCCATGCCACGCCCAGCAGCACGGTCGTATCATGCAACTTGACCGTGACCAGCTCGCCACGCACGAGCCGCTCGCACTCGTCCGCGGTGAACTGGCCCTGTTCCGCAATTAGCCACAGTTCGTCCTCAAGTACGCTTATCGCTGTATCCCTCACAGTTGCACCTCCTGATTGACCTGGGACTTGACCCAGGCATGTTCGGCGGGCGCGTTGGCCTGCGCGCCGACCCCGGGAGCGGACATGCCCCGGAGCATATGCTGAGCAACGTCGGCGTAGGAATCCGCTGATATGCCCGCTGGCATACCCGCATTGGCTTCAACGGGGCCATCCCTTGGGCTTACCGTGGACGTACCGCTTACGATATCGCCGGGCGCTTCGTGCAGCCCCAGCCGGCGCATATAGCCCGCCAGCCTCACCTCATGGTCGCCCTTGACCGGGGCAAAGGCACGTTCCGCGAGCGAGCCGACCTGCGCGACGGTCTGCGCGTCACGTCCGGACGCACACCAGGCGTGAGAACGCGCCGGGGCGGGGGAGGACGCCGGGGGAACGGTGCTGTCGGGAGAGGTATACTCGCCGCGGGATGTACCACGGAATGCGGCATCGGGCGCTTCCGGACGAGGGGTCAAGGCTGCGCCCGTGGGGGATGGGGCATGATGGATGTTGACCACGGATACGCTAAGGCCATCACCCGCAGGCCAGACGCGCCGGAGACCCTGCGGTGCTGCCTGGCGAAGGGATAGGGGCTCTATGGAGGGATGACCCCCACTGAGCGCCGAGACGACAGGGGATGACACCTCAGGAACGGGCTCCGACAGCGCCTGCAGCAGCACACCAGCAACGCCGGCATGCGCAGGAACGGGCACGGGGGAACGGCCGACAGGCACACGGCTCACGGACGTGCTGGCCATTTCAGTGCGCCGGGGGCTCATCGTCGTTCGGGGGCGGTTCATCGCCGCCCACCGGCTCGCTCCGGCGCCACCGGGCGGGCATGTCGTCGTCGTTCGGCGGGGGAGCGTCCGGGTCGTCCGCATCCCTGCGCGACCGCCAGTCGTGGGTCACACCCGGAGGGAGAATCTGGTCGTCCAGGTACTCGCTGATGCGCTGGATGTCAGCCTCACCGTGGAGGGGCTCGATATGCAGGAACCCTCCGGACACCTCGTGCCAATGCCTACGCATGACGGAGTTGCTGACCAGCTCGCGGAACTCGGCCAGCGTGTGGAGGTGCAGCTTCTCTCCCTTCGTGCCTTTCTTGCGGTTGCCCACGCTCGGAACGGTGTGGAAGCTGACGATACCACCCGCACGGTCCAAGCGCTGACGGAACAGTTTCAGCTTGTACGCCGCCTTTTCAATCGGCACGTACCTGTCCGGGAAACCGAATACCAGGTGATTGGTACGCGACGGACCAGGTGGCTCGGGCCACTTCCATGTTCGTTTCACCATGACCTATACCTCCCTCTCGTTGGATGTCTGCACTGGGATGCCAACCCCTACAGAGACACCTACACCTTCTATCAAGAATGCCTTTCCCTGTTGAGATAGACAGAACAACCGCCTGTGGCAATTGCAGGTTGTGCCGTTGGCTTCGCCACACCCGCGTGCTTCGGCGTGCTTCATCTTCCTATAATCCATACCAACCATCCCTCCATCCGGCGCACGCAAATGCGCGCGCGTAATTCGCCACGGCATAGCCGGGCGAGCACTACTACGTCACCATCAACAAACTGCTATTCAGTTGTAAGGGTTGACTGACCCACGGGGTCGCCGAAAGCGCCGACGAGGAAAAACGTGCCGTGCAGTTAAGCCTGCAGGTCGCCTCGCCGGCAATAACCATTACTGTTAGTGTATTATACCACAAATCAAAGATTATTTCCTGCCCTATACTCATGACAACTCCCGATTCTGCACGTACATTATCATCGTTGTTCCCATCGCTGAAGTACCTTCTTCGTGCCGCCCGTCCCGCAAGGCAATCCCCGCCCGCAGCAACCTGCCCGACGCGGTCAGGAGCGGCGATATGGATTGACGGAGGTTCGGCCATATCGGGCTTGTGCGGGAGTTGCTGACGGGCGTGGGCGGGTCGTGGTTCTGGTCGCTCGTTGGGGGACTGGCACGCCTGGCGGGCGTGGGCGGCGGCACGGGGCGCGCTGCTGGATGGCGTGGTGGCCGTCCCGTACGATGCGAGAAATATTTTCGGTAAATCGGCAGATATCTGCAACGCGGAAGCAGAATGACGTGTATAAGGTGGGTAGGACGAGCAGTATAAGGGCGCGTGTGCAGCGTTGAACTTTGTTCCGTGGGATAGTATGATGCACTCGGGAAAAGGATGACTATGGCATTGCCGATAAGCTGGGAACATCTCGTCGCCGGCAAGACGGTGGAATGGGAGCACATCGAGTTCAAGACGGGCTGGAATCCCCTGGCCGTCATGCATACGGTGTGTGCGTTCGCCAACGACCTGAACAACTGGGGCGGGGGCTACATCGTCATCGGGGTCGCGGAGAAGAAGGGACGTCCCGTGCTGCCTCCGGCTGGTGTGCCCGCGGGGGACATCGACCGCATCCAGAAGGAACTGCTTAATCTGTGCCATCAGCTGCGCCCGCAGTACTTCCCCGTGGTCATGCCCGTGACGGTCAAGCGGAAGCACATAATCGTTGTCTGGGCGCCAGGCGGCCAGAACCGCCCGTACAAGGCGCCCGACGGCTTGGGCAAGAACCCGACGTACCATTACTACGTCCGGCGGCTGTCCAGTACGGTCCGCGCGCGGAATGGCACGGAGCGCGAGCTGCTGTCGCTCGCGGCGACCGTTCCCTTCGACGACCGGGTCAACCATCACGCGAAGCTGACGGACCTCCAGGTAGGCCTGATACGCGAGTACCTCCAGCAGACGGGAAGCGACCTGTTCGAGCCCGCGGCGAGGATGTCCTTGGCCAGGCTGGCGCGCCAGATGCGCATCGCCGACGGTCCGGACGAGGACCTGCATCCGCTCAACGTTGGGCTGATGTTCTTCAATGACAAGCCCGAGCGGTTCTTCCCGGATTCGCGGGTCGAGGTGGTGCGTTTCCGCGGTACGCCCGGGGACGACGAGATGAGCGAGGCGGTGTTCGCGGGTCCCGTGCATAGGCAGATACGCGACACGATGCAATTCATCCGGAGCACCGTACTGACCGAGCGGGTGCGCAAGGTCGCGGACCGGGGCGAGTCCGAGCGGTTCTGGAACTACCCGTTCGTCGCCGTCGAGGAGGCCCTGGTCAACGCGCTGTACCATCGGGGATACGACACGCGCGAGCCGGTCGAGGTCCGCATCCATCCCGACCGCATCGAGATAGTGAGCTATCCGGGTCCCGACCGGTCGGTGACCATGCGGGATATCGCCAAGGGGCATATCGTCTCGCGTCGGTACCGGAACCGGCGCATCGGCGAGTTCCTCAAGGAGCTCGACCTGACCGAAGGCCGGGCCACGGGCATTCCGAAGATACAGAAGGCGCTCAGGGCCAACGGCTCGCCGGCGCCGAAGTTCAGCACCGACAGCGGACGTTCGGCCTTCGTCGCCACGATACGCATACACCCGGACTTCGTTGCCCGACCTGAGCCGGTGGCAGTCGCCCCCGACAAGACGGCTATCGACCGCGTGGTTGCGGTCATCAGGGGACAAGTTAGGAAACAAGTTAGGGAACAAGTTAGGGAACAAGTTGTTTCGGTATTGGAGTACTGCCGGGAACCGCGTGGGCGGAACGATATTCTGAAGCATATCGGGGTAACCCCGCTCTACAAGAACTTCCGGAAACGCCTGCAGCCGCTCATCGACGCCGGGCTGTTGCGCCTGACGGTGCCGGACAAGCCGCGGAGTAGGAATCAGCGGTATGTGACTGTACAAACAAAAAAGTGAGCGTGGAGTAGAATCTGCGATGCATTCAACGGGAGGAAGGTTATGTTCTATGAAAAGTTAAATGAACAACAAACGGTTGACCGTAATAAAATACAAAGCGATATTCAGAAAATGTTCGCAAAGAATCTGAAACCAATTCGCTTCGGTAGAAATAGAAGGTTTAATCTGAACAAAAATACAAGGGCGTTGGAAGCACATGCGGTCCATCGATTGTTAAACGAATGGTATGAAATTATTCGGGACCAATTCTACGCAATTGTTCAAGAACACATGGATGCGCTATGTTATTACGAATGGCATAAAAAACATTATGGTGCTGGAACCGAGATAACATATTTGGTTGTCAGCCAGAATGCCTTACAGAATGCAATCGTTCGCCTGTGCTCGCTCATTGATGTGGTTGCCCAATTAATCAATACGAGGTATCACTATTATCAAAATGAAAATGAGGTCGATAGGGCTAAGATAAAAGAAGCGTTGAGATTAACAAATAGACGCGCTCTATTGTCGATTTTGAATGACTTGGATAGCGAAATTGGTAAAATTAGGAAATGGAGAAATACGGCGATTCATCAGGGAAAATTCACATTGTATCCGACTCCAAAAATGGATGTAAGAAGGCGGAATGGCCGAATTGTCGGCGCTGGGTTTGGGATGCAAAAGGGGATTGAACCCCACAGAGTTTTCCAACAGGTATTTCAAACGATTAAAAAGGTAAATGCCATTTTGCCCAAACTTGTAAAATACATGAATAGCTCAATAACAAATATCAGGAAATCAATATAGCGGAGACGAGTGAGTGAATCATACGTCGAATGAACCCGAGTGGCTGACCCGAAAGAAACGCATCGATGGCCGCCTCAAGGCGCTCGGATGGACCCTCGTCTGTTATACTGAGGGCATGGATTTCTTACGGCTGACCGCGCATGCCGTTTCGGAACTCCAGACTTCGAACGGGCCGGCCGACTACGCCCTGTTCGTGCACGGTCGCCTGCTCAGCATCATCGAGGCCAAGAAAGTCACGGTCAGCCCGGAGAACGTCCTCGAGCAGGCCAAACGCTACGCCAGGGCCAACCAGTTCGCCGAAGGCAAGGTTCCGGCACCCGGACGGTGGCAGGACCTCAAGGTTCCGTTCCTATACGCGACGAACGGCGAAATCATCTGGTACCTCAACGCCAAGTTTGACAAACACATCTCTCGGAAGCTGGCCGACTATCATACCCCGCAGGCGCTGGAGAACATGTTCGCGCATGACCACGATGAGGCCTACAGGTGGCTGGCTACGAATTCCACCGACAGCATCGAGCGGCTGCGCCACTACCAGAAAGACGCCATCCGTAGGATAGAAGAATCCATCATCGACGGGAAGCGCCAGTTCCTCGTGGCGATGGCGACCGGCACGGGCAAGACCTACATGACCGTGGCCCAAGTCTACCGCCTGCTCGAGTCCAAGGCGGCGCGCCGGGTGCTGTTCCTCGTTGACCGCAAGGCGCTTGCCGCCCAGGCGGTGCGCGAGTTCGCGTCCTTCAACACGCCAACGGGAAACAAGTTCAACCAGGAATACGAGGTCTATTCCCAGCGCTTCCGCAAGGAGGACTTCGGCGACGACAAGCCGTTCGACCCCAAGGTCCTCCCGAACGACTACCTGGCCAGCCCGTCGAACACGCACACGTTCGTGTACGTCTCGACGATTCAGCGCATGGCCATCAACCTGTTCGGCCGGCAGGGGTCGTTCGCGCAGTCGCCCAGCGACCCGGACTATGACGAAGACGCCGACCGCATCGACATCCCCATCCATGCCTTCGACATCATCATCGCGGACGAGTGCCACCGGGGCTACACGACGCAGGAATTGAGCATTTGGCGTGAGGTCATCACCCACTTCGACGCCGTGAAGATAGGCCTGACTGCGACCCCGGCAGTCCATACGGTCGCGCTGTTCGGCGAGCCCGTATTCCGCTACAGCGTAGAGCAGGGCATCAAGGACGGCTACCTGGTCGACTACGACACGGTCATTGTACGTTCCAACATCCGGGTCGAAGGGGTGTTCCTGAAGGAAGGCGAAAAGGTCGGGCGCATCGACACCGAGACTGGCGAGGAGACCTACGACCAGCTCGAGGACGAACGGGCATTCCCGTCTGGTGAGGTCGAGCGCCGGGTAACGGCGCCGGACAGCAACATGAAAATCATCAAGGAAATCGCCTCTTACGCCTATGCCCACGAGCAGAAGACCGGACATTTCCCGAAGATACTCATCTTCGCGGTCAACGACCTGGCGCACACGTCGCACGCCGACCAGTTGGTGCGCATCTGCCGCGAAGTGTTCGGCAAGGGCGACGAGTTCGTCCAGAAGATAACCGGCAACCCGAACGTCGACCGGCCACTCCAGAGGATACGCGAGTTCCGCAACCGGCCGAACCCGAAGGTTGTCGTCACGGTCGACATGCTTTCGACCGGTGTGGACATCCCGGTTCTCGAGTACATCGTGTTTCTGCGGCCGGTGCAGTCGCGCATCCTGTGGGAACAGATGCTCGGGCGCGGCACGCGGCTCGCACCGGAAATCAACAAGAGCCATTTCACGGTGTTCGATTGTTTCGACGGTACCCTCATCGAGCGCTTCAAGAACGCCTCTGCCTTCAAGCTCGAAGCGCCTGTGGGCGACCCAGTGCCGGTTTCGCGGGTTATCGAAAACATCTACGAGAACATCGAGCGTGAGTACAACACCAAGGTGCTGGTGAAGCGGCTGCGACGCATCGAGAAGGAAATGAGCGGCGAGGCGCGTCAGGAATTCGCCAGTTTCGTCACCGATGGCGACATCGGTGCGCTGGCCGGCCAACTGCCGGAGCTGCTCAAGAAGGACTTCGCCACCACCATGAAGCTCCTGCGCAACCAGAAGTTCCAGGAACTGCTGGTCGGCTACAAGCGCGCGAAACGCCAGTTCATAGTCGCCATGGAAGCGGTGGACGACGTCACTTCCGAACATCGTTCGCGGTTCGGTGACTATGACCGCCCCGAGGACTATCTTGAGGCGTTCTCGTCCTTTGTCAAGAGCCATGCCGATGGTATCGAGGCACTGAAAATCCTGCTCGAACGGCCGAAAAGCTGGAATCCGGCGGTCTTGGACGAGCTCCGACGCATCCTGCGCGAGCAAAATTACGCAGAGCAGAGGCTGCAGGAGGCGCACCGCCTGGTGCATCACAAGGCGCTGGCGGACATCGTTTCGATGGTGAAGCACGCGGCCAAGGAAGAAGAGCCTATCCTGACTGCGGAAGAACGGGTTGGCCGGGCCATGGACCGTATAACACTCGGGAGCAAGTTCACGGACGAGCAGCAGGAATGGCTGGGGTATATTCGTCAGCACCTTATCACCAACCTGACAATCGAGGAAGAGGATTTCGACATCTGCCCAATATTCGAGCAGCGCGGGGGACGGAACAAGGCGGCCAAGGTGTTCGGGCCGCGCCTGGGTACGCTCATCGAAGAACTGAACGTGGCGATTGCCGCGTAGGAGCTGAGTATGTCCGACGTTGTCAACAAACTATGGGGCTTCTGCCACACGCTGCGGCACGATGGCGTAGACTACGGCGACTACATCGAGCAGTTGACCTACCTGCTGTTCCTCAAGATGGCTGACGAGAAGGAAGTTGCCATTCCCAGGAATTGCGACTGGTCCAGTCTGAAGAGCCGCTCGGGGAACGACCTGCTTGACCACTACACCGACATCCTGCGCAAGCTGCGCGAGGAGAAGGGCATCCTAGGCGACATCTTCGCGCAGTCCGCGCCGCGGTTCAACAATCCGGTTAACCTCAAGCGCGTCATCACCATGATTGACGATGAAGACTGGTCGTCCATGGACGTTGACGTGAAGGGGGCCGCTTTCGAGGGGCTTCTCGAAAAGGCCGCGAGCGAGGGAAAGAAGGGGGCAGGGCAATACTTTACACCCCGGGTGCTTATCCAGTCCATCGTGCGGGTGATGAAGCCGGACCCGCGCGGCAAGCGGGAATTCAAGGTTTGCGACCCTGCCTGCGGCACAGGCGGTTTCCTCGTCTGTGCCTACGAGTGGCTGATGACGCAGTCCAAGGGCGGCGCGCTCGACCGGGGCGAGGTCAAGCGCATTAAGAAGCAGACTTATTACGGGCAGGACTTGGTTCCCAGGCCGCGCCGCTTGGCGCTCATGAACCTCTACCTGCACGGGGTCGAGCCGCACATCTACCTCGGTGACACCATTTACGAGAAGGACCGGGGCGAAAAGTACGAGGTGGTGCTGACCAATCCGCCGTTCGGGACTAAGGGTGCAAACCAGGCCCCGGAACGCGATGATTTTACGGTTGAAACCTCGTCGAAGCAGCTAAACATTGTCCAGCACGTCATGACCATACTGAAACCCGGTGGCCGGGCTGCCATCGTTTTGCCAGACAACTGCCTGTTCGAGGGCAAAGCGGGGGAAGTCTTCAAGATATTGATGCAGGACTGCAACCTGCATACCGTACTGCGCTTGCCGCGGGGGACCTTCACGCCGTATAGCCAGGGTGTGAAGGCCAACGTCATCTTCCTGCAAAAGGGGCTGCCGACCGAGCTTGTGTGGATATTCGATGCCCGGTCGAACGTGCCGGGCATCACAAAGAAGGACCGGCCGCTTTCAGCCGAGCACTTCGCCGAGTTCGAAAAGTGCTACGGGAACGACCCGAATGGCTTGAGCAAACGGAAGGACCTGGGCGAAGAGGGGCGCTTCCGGCGCTTCCATATCGAGGATATCAAGGCGCGGGACTTCAAGCTCGATGTCACCTGGCTCAAGGACGATTCGCTTGAGGATGCTGACGACCTGCCCGAGCCGGGTGAACTGGCGGGCGAAGCCATCACGGAACTGGAAGCTATTGTTGTTGATTTGAAGGCGATAATCAGGTTAGTGAAATAATGATTGTCAAATCGAGTGAAACTGTTGCCGCACATATTTCCAATGGGGCGTGGTTGGTTTATGTGGATGCGTGTGTCCTGAAAGATGGTATTCAGAGCGTAACCAGAGCAGTGCCTGTGCCGAATGCCGGCATATATAGAATTGCAGATATCCATACGCGTGATAGGATAAAGGAAAAACCCGGGCAAGAAGCCAAGCTACGCGAGTTGGATTCATTGCCGAAAATTGCCGAGCTGGCGAAAATGGGAAAAATCGTGCTCATCTGTCAGTTTGAAATGATTCAAGAATTACTTGGCACTGTAACCATTGGCCCAAGAAAAAGCTGTTTTGATGACGTGGAAATTGTAGAAGTTGAAGCACCGATACAGTATTCTCGTTTTTTAACTGGTCCAAACCAAAACGCGGCGGAAATTCAGTATAACTTCATGTGCCAGATTAAGAATAAGCGCTTTCAGGAATTGCAGAAAGCGACAGGCGCCTTTCAAGGGAATAATGCCTTGAATAGAAATCAGCTTGCAGACGCATTCCATATCTGGTGCGCTGAATTTAACCAAGCCGAGTATTTCCTGACGATGGATTTCAAATTGATTAACATCACTAACAGTCAGAAAACCAATAAGCCAAAAGTAAAGGTGGTCCGCCCCACGACTTTGATAGAAGAGATTGCTAATGCAGCATAGCGTTTCTACTGCTCGCCTACCGAAAGTGCGTATTCTGACAAACCTCGCCGCCCCATTCTGATAAACTTCGCCGGGTGATTC
>CAZWUZ010000006.1:0-35946 GCA_964637655.1 uncultured bacterium
GCGCCGGCTTGCGCGTTTGCGGCTGCAGGTGCATACGCAGGTGGTCATCGGCCCCGGGCTCAACGACGGGGCGGTGCTGGCACGGACCTTGCGCGACCTCGCGCGCCTGCGCCCCTGTGTGGCCTCGGTGGCGCTGGTTCCCGTCGGGCTGACCGCGCACCGCGCGCGCGCCTTCCCGCTGCGCCCGCTGACCGCTGACGAAGCGCGCGCGGTACTCACTTTGGCGCACCGCTATGACGCGCGCCTGCGCCCGCGCACCGGGTCGGGGTGGGTCTACCCCGCCGACGAACTCTACCATCTCGCCGGTGCACCGCTGCCGCGCCGCGCCTTCTATGACGATTTTCCGCAGCTGGAAAACGGGGTGGGGATGGCGCGCCGGCTGCTGGACCGCCTGCCGCGCCTGCGTCTTGCCGGGCCGCGCCCGCACACGGTGCTGACGGGCGAACTGGCGGCGCCGCTGCTCGCCCGCTGGGCGGTGCGCACGCAGACCCGCATCATCGCCGTGCCCAACCGCTGGTTCGGCGGCAACGTCAACGTCGCCGGCCTGCTGGCGGGCCGCGACCTGCTGCCGTACGCGCGGCGGGTCACGCGCGGCACGCTCTTTATTCCCGGGGGCGCGCTCAATGCCGACGGGAAATTCGTCGATGACCTGCCGCTGGCGCAGCTGGCGGCGGCCGTGCGCGCGCAGGTGCGCTGCTATGATGATACGGGTGAGGTGACGGCATGCGCCGCGTAGCGCTTATCGGGCGTCCCAACGTCGGCAAGTCGACGCTCTTCAACCGCCTGACCGGCGAGCGGCAGGCCATTGTCGCCCCGGTGGCCGGGGTCACGCGCGACCGCATCTACGGCACCGTCGAGTGGTGCGGCAAGTCGTTCATCCTCATCGACACCAGCGGGCTCGACTTTGCCGACGGGGATTCGCTCGCCTCGCTGATGCGCCGGCAGGTGCGGCTCGCGGCGGACGAGGCGGACGCGGTCATCTGGGTCACCGACGCGCGCGAAGGGGTGGTCCCCGCCGACCACGAGGTGGCCGCCTTCCTGCGGCGCAGCGGCAAGCCGTACGTGGTCGCGGTCAACAAAATCGACGGGTTGGACGAGACGGCAGCGACCGAGTTCCACGCGCTCGGCATCGACACGTTTTATCCGGTCGCCGCCGAGCACGGCACCGGGACGGGGGAACTGCTCGAAGCGGTGCTGGGCATACTTCCCCCCGAAGCGGAGGAGGCCCCGTTTGCCGGCATCCGTGTCGCCGTCATCGGGCGTCCCAATGTCGGCAAGTCGTCATTAGTCAACGCGCTGACGGGTGACGAGCGCTGCCTCGTCAGCCCCATGGCGGGGACGACGCGCGATTGCGTCGATACCGACCTGACCTGGCAGGGGCAGGCGTTCCGCCTTGTCGACACCGCCGGGCTGCGCCGGCAGAGCAGCATCCGGGATGACCTCGAGTACTACAGCGTGCTGCGCGCCGAGGCGGCGCTCGAACGCTGTGATGTGGCGGTCTTCGTGCTCGATGCGACGCAACCGCTCTCCGAGCAGGATGCGCGCATCGGCGGGATGATCAACGAGCGCGGCTGCGCCTGCCTGATTGCGGTCAACAAGTGGGATGCGCTCCCCGAGCGCAGCGACGACACGGCCAAGGCCTGGCAGCGCGAGATTTCCCGCCACCTGCAGTTCCTCGATTACGCGCCGGTGGTCTACACCTCGGCCACCGAGCGGCGGCATGTCTTCCGCCTGCTCGAACTGGCGCAGCAGGCGCATACGGAGGGGAAGGTGCGCGCGACGACGGGGGCGCT
This sequence comes from uncultured bacterium, assembly GCA_964637655.1. GTDB lineage: Bacteria > DAOPZR01 > DAOPZR01 > DAOPZR01 > DAOPZR01 > CAZWUZ01. The sequence continues at coordinate 1,794 of CAZWUZ010000006.1, forward strand.
CAACCGCCTGCTGCTCGAAGCGAAGACCGTGGTGCCGCCGCCGTCGCGGCACGGCAAGCGCGCGGCGCTGCGTTACATCGCGCAGATCGGTACCGCGCCGCCGCTCTTCGCGCTCATGGTCAATGATCCCGACCTGGTGCACTTTTCCTACCGGCGGTATATCACCAACCGCCTGCGCGAACAGTATGCGTTTACCGGCTGGCCCATCCGGCTGGTGGTGCGCGCGGGGGAGAAGCGGCAGCGGCGCTGATGCGCCTGCTGCTGGCGGTGGCACTCTGCCTGCTGGCGGCGGGATGCAACGCGTCGGGCGTGGAGGAGGAGACGATGGCACGGCAGACCGTATTCGAGAATGCGCTGATGCCGCGCGGCTTCTATCCGTACGCGGAGCAGGAACTGCGGCGGCTGATCCGCGGCCACCTGCGGCTGGCGGCGCCGGTCACGGGCGGCACGGTGCATGCCCTCATCTTTCCGCATGCCGGGTACACCTACTGCGCGCCGCAGATGGCGGCGGCGATGAAGGCCGTCGCGGGTCGGCAGTACGCGCGGGTCATCACCGTCGCGTTCACCCACCGCGTGCCGTGTGACGGGTTCTCCGTGCTCGCCGCCGACGGCTATAAGACGCCGCTCGGGACTTCCCCTGTTGACCGGGTGCTGACCGACCGGCTCAACGCGCTGCCGGGCGGCGGCTACCGCGCGGAACTGCATCGCGAGGAGAACTCCACCGCGGTGACCGTGCCGTGGGTGCAGGAGGTGCTCGGCCTGCAGACGCCCGTGGTGGAAATAGCGCTCGGGCAGCCGTCCGACACGGTCGCCGCCGGGCTGGCGGCAGCGCTGGCAGAGACAGCGGACAGCACGACCCTCTTCATCTTCAGTACCGACATGTCGCATTACCACGAGGCGGCCGAGGCGGAACGGATGGACGGCGAGGTGATCGCGCTGCTTGAGGCGGGGCGGTATGACGAACTGCAGCGCAAGCTGGCGGCGCGCGAACTGGAATGCTGCGGCAGCGCTCCGCTCGGCATCGCCATGCGCCTCGCGCAGGCACAGGGCTGGGCGCCGCCGCGCATCCTGATGTACGGGCATTCGGGGCAGATTGCCGGCGACTACGGTGAAGTGGTGGGCTATATGGGTGGCGTCTTTGCCACGGGCGCGACGCTGCCGGAGCGCTGCGAGCCGATCACGCACGAAGGGCAAAAGACACTGCTGGCACTGGCCCGCCGCACCATCACCACGTATCTCGAGCGGGGCGACACGTTGCGCGTCCCTGAAGACCTTGTGCTGACGCAGCGCATGGGGGCGTTTGTCACCCTGCATAAGCGCGGGCAGTTGCGCGGCTGCATCGGGAATATCGTCGCGCAGGATATTCTGCCGAAGACGATTATCAATATGGCGATTGCCGCGGCGACGCAGGACCCGCGCTTCCCGCCGCTGACCGCGGTGGAACTCGCGCAGTGCGATCTCGAAATCTCCGTGCTGACCCCACCGTCGCGCTGCCGCGACGCGCAGCAGATCGTCATCGGGCGCGACGGCATCATCCTGCGCGTCGGGCGCCACTCGGGGGTCTTCCTGCCGCAGGTACCCGTCGAGCAGGGCTGGGACCGCGACGAGTATCTTGCGGAGATCGGCCTGAAGGCGGGCCTTGACACGGACGCCTGGCGCGACCCGCGCGCCGAGCTCTACACCTTCACCGCCCAGGTCTTCGGGGAAAAGGAATAGCCGGGGTTCAGGGTATTACCCGCCGCAATTTTACGGCGAGGGTTGCCGGGTGGAGCAGAGCGTCCGTTGCGTAGCGCAGCGGCTGGCGTATGATGCGGCGACGGAGAACAAAGGCGTCCCAACGTTGTTGGGCACGGGCGCGGATTGTTTCGAGGTCGGTGGCGGTCAGTTCCTGCGTGCGCAAAACCGCGGTACGATATCCGTCGTAGCGGTTATAGTCCTCAGAAATCAGCAAGCCTTCGCGTTTTCCCTGCTCGTACAAGCGGCTGCCCGGAAAGGGCGTGGCAAGCGAAAACTGCAACGTATCCGGTGCAAGTTTCAGGGCCAGCCGGATAGTGGCTTCGGCGGTGGCGCGGGTTTCGCCCGGCAATCCAAAGCAGAAGGTGAGATGGGTTTTGATGCCGAGCTTGCGGGTGAGACGGATATTGGCTGTGGCGAGCCGCAAGTCGAGCTTTTTGCCGATGCCGTTGACGATGTCCTGGTCAGCGGATTCGATGCCGTATTTCACCGCGTGCAGGCCGCTGGCGCGCAGGGCGGCGAGCAGTTCGCGGTCCATGAGGTCGGCTCGCGCCATCATCGCCCAGGGCACGCGCAGGTTGCGCCGTTGCAGTTCCGCGGCGAAGGCGAGCAACCGTTCCCGCCCGATATTGAAGGTGTCGTCGTCGAAATAGACCGAGGCGTAGCCGCCGTGGCGGACGAGATGTTCAAACTCGTCGGCAATGGCAGCGGCGGCGCGCGGGCGATATCTGGCGCTGCCGTACATGACCTGCGGCCAGGCGCAGAAGCTGCACTGGTAGGGGCAGCCGCGGCTGCCCCACATCTGCACGCTGGGCAGGGGCATGTCGCCGGGGACATCATAATATCGGGTCATCGGGAAAAGATGGCGCGCCGGCCAGGGCAGGGCATCGAGATCGGCGAGAGGCAGGCGCGGGCTGCTGCAGGCCGGCGTGCCGCCGGCCTGCCGATACACGAGGCCGGGCACGATGTCGAGTGGCCGGTCGGCGACGTGGGCGCGCAGCAGGTCGCGCAGGGTAATCTCATATTCGCCGTGCAGGGCGATATCGATAGCGGGGTGGGCGGCGAGAAAAGCCGGGTCACTGAGCGGGGCGTGGTTGCCGACGGCAATAAGCGTGGTCTGGGGCAGGCGCCGGCGCAGTTCGCGAAAATCAGCGAGGTCGGAAGCGAGCGAGGCGGTGGCGATTTCCAGCACGACCAGTTCCGGCAGCGCCGCCGCCGCACGGTCGTAAAAGGCGGCGGGGGTGAGATGGTCCGCTATCCCGTCGATGACCGCGACTGTGTGCCCGTCCTGTTCGAGCAGCGCGGCGGCGTAGGCGAGGAAGAAGGGGAAGGGCATATAATTGCTGTCGCAGCGCTCGAAATGCGGCCAGCGGCTGCCGGCCCGCACGCCGTAATGCCCCTCGCTCTGCCACGGGGCGTTGGCGAGCAGTACCCGCCGGCCGGTTGACCGTACGAGGCTGCCGACAGGTTGGGAGGCCGGCAGGAGCGAGCGCCGCGCATGTTCGCGGGGGATGGCGACAATCAGCGTGTAGGAGAAAACCTCGAGGCAGCGGCGGACAAACGATGCCAGCTCAATGATTGGCAGCAGCGAACCGTGCGACCCGGCGAGCTCGAACAGGTCGTAAGCTTCGGCCTGGAGCCGGACGAGAATCTCGTGGGCGGTAATCCCTGTTTGTTGCAGGACGACGGGCCAAAACTCGAACAGCACCACCGGTTGCCGGCCATGTCGACTGAGCAACTGGCGCATGCCGGCGAGGGCCAACCCTTCCGCGCCCTGAATGTCCATTTTTATGAGGTCGACCCGGTCAATGTGCTCCTCGCGGATGAAATCATCGAGGGCGAAACACAGCACGCTGGTGCCGGCGGTATCCGGGGTCAGGGCCAGGCGGTAATCCACCATCTGTCGGCTTGGCGCCAACCGGGCAGTGCCGGTGACATCTGCCACCGCGGCGGCGATAGCCCGGGCATTGTCACAATGATTCGCGGCAAGATTTTTGGTCAGCAAGGCATAGTTGCCGGGCGCGGGTTCGAAGGCGAATAACCGCCCGGCCGGACCTGCCAGACGGGAGAGCAAGAGGGAGAAGTATCCGATATTGGCGCCGATATCGAATACGGTATCGCCCGGTTGGACGAAGCGGGACAGGAAAACAGCGGTTTCCGGCTCATAAACTCCGTTATTCAGGGAAAGGTGCAGTTCATCGTCCGGATCCAGGAAAATGGTCATGCCATTGCCTTGCACCGCCGGTGGTCGGAGCCGTCGCATCAGTGGACGGAAAAATCCGGCATGGCGGGAATCGTAAGGGAAGAGAAGGTTGAACCCGCGCCGCAATAGAAAGTGGAACAGTTTTTTCCAAAGGGCAAAAGCCAGTGTGCGCATGTCGTGCCTTTCCCGGAGAGCATAGCATAGGCCGGTATTTCAGCCAAATGTTGCCGCTGGCTTAAAGGTATGTTACAAACTAGTCGAGTCACGGAGGCGAAGATGGACGGAAATCTGGCGGCGCGGTTCTACTCGAAATTCGGGGCGTTGGGGTGGAGGTTGTTTCGTCGCCGACGGTGGAACCGTGAACAGCTGACGGCCATGGTGGCGGCCCAGGGTGAATGGGTCCATGACATTGAGTTGCCCTTCGGGATTTCGACGGGCGGGCTCAAGGTTTTTCCCGATCATGCGCAATTTCGCTGGCAGTTCATCCGCGATTATGTGCTCCGGCACTGTGCAGGTGAGTCTTTTCTCGATGTCGGTTGCAGTGACGGTTTTTTCTGCCATGAAGCGCGCAAGGCGGGCGCGTCGTATGTCCTGGGAATCGACGAGCATGGCCCATCATTGGTCCGGGCCCGGATCGCCGCGGACGCGCTCGGCCGCTGGATCGAATATCGCCAGGCCAGCGTCTACGACCTGCCGCGCCTGCGCTTCGTTCCGAAACAGTTTGATAACATCTTGTTTCTCGGGGTTTTTTACCATTTGCGCCATCCCTTGCTGGCTCTGGATATTCTTTTCGCGCGGGCGCGGAAACGGATATTCCTGCATTCGATGATCAAGGGTCCCACGGAACCGGTCGCAGTGGATGCGGATTACCACCTCGGCGAAGAGAAAGTGTTTTTCCGGCCGGGTTTTCCGAAACTGCACTTCATCCGGGGAAATTTTGCTTACGATGAAACCTCGAAGATCTGGTGGGTACCCAACGCCAACGGCCTGCGGGAAATCGTGCACAGCTATCCGTTCCGGAACATCATCGAACTTCGCCCGGATATGTATATCCTCGAAAAATAGCGGTCATCCGGCTTGCGCGGTGTTGTTTCGGCAAGTATAGTTGGACTATGTTTAGCGATCGAATAAGAAATCGCCTGGCGAGTTACCGGCTGTACTGCGGGGTGCGGCACGGGGCAAGGGCTTTTGCCGCGCCGTACCGGTTCTCGCTGTGCCCGACCTATCGCTGCAATCTGCGCTGTTCCGCCTGCTGGTGCTATTCGCCGCTGGTGGGTGAGCGCGGACTGGCGCCGGAACTGCGGCAGCAGGAAGTTCCGTATGCGCGCCTTGAAAAACTGGTGCGGGACCTGCTGGCGCAGGGAACGGTGTATTTTTCCGTTTCGGGCGGGGGCGAGCCGCTGCTCTATCCGCAGATCCTGCCGCTGCTCCGCCTGATCAAGCACAACCCGCGTATCCGCTGCGATCTTAACACCAATTTCACCGTGGCGACGGAGGAAGTGATTGAAACCCTGGTGGCTTGCGCGGTCGACGCGGTGATTGTCAGCGTGTGGGCGGGCACGCCGGAGACCTATGCCGCGGTCCATCCGGGCGCGCCGGACGGCCTGTTTGCGAAGATGACGGCTGATTTGCGCCGCCTGAACCACCTGCGGCGCGAACGCGGCGCGGCCATGGAGGTGGTGGTCAATCACGTGGTGTACCGCGACAACTGGCGCGAGTTTCCCGCCCTGGTCGAGTACGCCTACCTGACCGGCTCGACCCAATTGCGTTTCACGCATGTCGATATCGTCGCGGGCAGGACCGACGCGCTGGCTTTGACTGAGGAAACGCGGTTATCGCTGCTGGCGCAAGCGGAGCGGATAGCTGATTTGCAGCGGGAATATGAGGTGCGGCACGGCTGCCGGGTGGTCCTGGTCGAGTTCGACCAGTTCCTGCGGCGCTTGCGCCGGACCGGGCCGGCGGCCGGCCAATACGACGCCCCGGTGATGCGGCGGCATCAATGCTACGCGGGCTGGGGTTTCTTCCAGTTGTTTCCCGACGGGAACTTTAATTCATGCTGTCGCATCGTTGAACCCCGCGGCAACCTGGCGCAGAATGATTTTGCCGTGGTATGGAACGGGCCCGGACAGCAGGCATTCCGCCGCCTGACCCGCGACCTTGACCGGGAAAAGGTTGATGCCCATAACCTGCCCTGCGGCGGGTTATGCGATAACCTGCAGGACACGCGGCATGTGGCGCAGCGGCTTGCCGCCTTGACGAAACCGGAGCGTCTGCTGCTGGATCTGCTGTGCGGTCGCGCGCCCGGGACCGGACAATGAAGGCGCGGTTGCGGGATGCCTGGCGACGGGCCCGGTCCGGGAATTACCGTTCCGGCCTTTTCCACCCCGCTGAGGCGCGGTTTCTGTCGGTGTTTCTGGAACTGCATAACTGGTGCGCGACGAAATGTAAAATGTGCCATCACGGGTTCCTGCCCGACCCGGTGCCGGCGAGCATGGCGCCCGCGGATTATCGCCGGCTGGCGGCCAATGTCTTCTCCCATGTGGCGGAAATAACTTTCTGCCCCGGCATGGAGCCGCTGGCGCATCCGCACTTCATCGAATACCTGGAAATGGCGAAACAGGAATATGGCGTCCCGCATATGGCGATGATGTCGAATTTTACGATAATGGACGAACCGTCGGCGCGCAGCATAATCCGCAACGGGGTCGAGCGCATCCAGATTTCCCTTGACACTTTCCAGCCCGAGCTCTATGCGTGGATAAAAACCAATGCCCGGCTGGAGCCGGTGCTGGAGAATATCCGCCTTTTCCAGCGGGTCCGGCGGCGGATGGAAGTTCCGGGGCCGGAACTGGAGGCGAATTTCGTCATCATGCGGCGCACGGTGGCGGCCTACAGCGGAGAATACTTTGCCTGGTTGCGGGAACTTGGTTTTACCCGGGTTCACCTGTGGCATCTGCATATCAACAAGCTGGCAACTTCGCTGCGCGGTGAATCGATGTGGGAGCACAAGGAAGAATACAACGAGTTTCACGGCCGGGTGCGGCGTGACGCGGCGGCCAACGGCATTGAACTATTCCGCCTGCCGGAACCGTTCACGCTGCCGGGCGCGCCATTTTCGCCGCCAGCCGCGGGTGAAACCCGGAAATGTACTTTCCCCTGGCACAAGATTCAGGCCTTGCATAACGGCACCTTCACCCCGTGCGAGTTCTGGCACAACGAACCGTTCTGGGGTAACCTGTTCGAGCGGCCGTTCATGGATATCTGGAACGACCTCGACTACCGGCGCCTGCGCTGGGAAATCAACACGGGCAACCTGACCCGCCGCTGTTGCCGAAACTGCGTTTCGATGTCATCATTGGCCGGCCGCGCCGATGACGCGGCGGCGTTCGTGGAAATCGATACGAGCGCCACTGATCCGGCGGGGGCGAAAGGAAATTGATCATGGTTGACCAGACCGTGCTGTCCCGCCTGCTGCACAGCCGGGCCGTGCAGCGGATAAAGAATGAAATGCCGCCGGCGGTTGTGGCGCGACTGAAGCTGATGATCCCGGGCTATCACCGGCACCTCCGGTTTATCCCGCCGCGCGAGCGGTTCCTTACGGTCGTCATGGACCTGCAGAACAGCTGCAACCTCGCCTGCAAGATGTGTCACTTCGGTTTTCTTGGCGATTACCCGAAGGAACCGTATGCTATTTCTCCGGCTAATTTCCGCCGTTTTGCCGATAATGTCCTTACCCGCACGGAGGAAATAGCCTTCTCGCCGTGCACGGAACCGCTCATGCACCCGCAGTACGGGGAACTGCTCGACATCCTGGCCGAGTATCGCGTGCCGAAAATGTGGATGATGACCAACCTCAACCTGCTCACCCCGGCGATTGCGGAAAAGCTGGTGGCGATGCGCTTCGAGCGACTGCTGATCTCGCTCGACAGCTTCCGGCCGGAGGTTTACGAGTCGATCAAATGCAAGTCGAATTTTGCGCGGGTGATCGATAATATCAAGATGGTCCAGGACATCAAACGCCGCACCGGCAGCGTGTACCCGAAAATCCATTTCAATTTCGTGCTGATGAAAACCACGGTCGACAATTATCCCGGCTACCTTGATTTCGTCGAATCGATTGGCGGGGAGCAGGTCGGCTTTTTCCATGTCGTGGTCTACCAGGGCGTGGAGAAGATGCGGGGCGAGAGCATGTGGCATCACCGCGAGCTGTACAACCGTTTTCATGATCAGGTGACGGCCGATGCGCGGCGCACGGGGATAAATATCGAACGGCTGCCGGGAAAATTCGGGCAACCCGCCGCACCTGCCGACTGCGGTGCGGATGCCGGCGCTCCGCTGTGCCGCTATCCGTGGTATATCCTCGTGGTCTATCCGCAGGGTAGTTTTAAACCCTGCGAATTCTGGTTCAACCAGAAGGTCTGGGGCAACCTGGTTACCGACCGTTTTGAGGATGTCTGGAACAGCGAGGACTACCGCCGCCTGCGCTGGGAAGTCGATACGCGCCGGCCGTCGCGGTCCTGCTGCCGGAACTGCGTGTCCATGGCCGCGCTCGACGGCAGACCCGGCAGTGGCGATGCCTTCCGCGAGATTGTCTTCGAATGACCGATATCACTATCATCATCACGCCCTATACCATCATCAATTACCCTGCCATTGGTATCGGGTACCTGTATGCCTTTCTTACCGGGCGCGGCTACACCGTGCGGGTCATTGACTTGTCCAGCATGCTGCAAACCAGGTACCGTGAAAAACTTGCCGACAACCCGGCGGACCGTGAACTGTGGCTCGATGAGCGGCGGGTGGCGGCGGTATTTGCCGGTTTGGAGGGGCAGGGGTGGTTCCGGGAACTGCTGGCCGTGATAACCAGCCCGCTGGTGGGGTTCACTTTATTTGACCCGTGCGTGCTGAGCGCCTGTCGCATGGCGCGCCTGTTGCGCGCGCGCCGGCCGGAAGTGAAAATTATCGCCGGCGGTCCGCGCGTCATTGACCCGGACTGGTGCGGCAGCCTGATCCCGCCGGAACCGCTGTTCGATGCCTTTGTCCATGGCGAGGGCGAGCTGGCGCTGGCGGCCCTGGTGGCGGCGGAAAAGGCGGGCGAATGGGGGCGGGCCATTCCCGGAGTTTCGTATGTGGTCGACGGCGGCCGGCGGCCGGGTCCGGCCGCCGAACCGGTTGCCGACCTGGATTCCCTGCCAATGCCCTCGTTTGCCTGGGCGAAGGAATTTCGCTATTTCACGGACCAGCTGCCCCTGCTGTTCAGTCGCGGGTGCATCAGTCGCTGCATGTTTTGCGATGTCGATCGCTATTGGCCGGCGTTCCGGCAGCGTTCGGCCGCCTCGATGGCCGCCGAGGTTGAGCGGCAGGTCCGGGAGCACGGGACCAATGAGTTCTATTTCTGCGATTCCCTGATCAATGCCAATCCGCGCCGGCTTGAGGAGTTTTGCCGGCTGATCGTTGCCCGTGGCGTGACGGTAGAATTCCACGGGATTGGCATCACCCGGGGCATGACGCCGGAACTGCTGCGCCTGATGTACGCGGCGGGGTTCCGCGTCTTTGAATACGGGGTCGAAAGCGGGTCGCAGCGGGTCCTGACGGCTATGCGGAAGCTGCACGCGGCGGCGGATATCGGGCCGACCATCCGCGCGACGGCTCAGGCCGGGATCAAGGCGAATATTGACCTCATCGTCGGGTTTCCCGGAGAGACCGAAGATGACTTCCGCGCGACCTGCGACATGGTGCGGGATAATGCGCGCTGGATCAGCAAGGTGGTGGGACTCGACTGCTGCAATCTGGGCCGGGACCGCGCGGCGGCCCGCGGCCTGGACAAGGCCTATGGCATGACCTACCGCGGTGCCGGCTCGCATGACGACTGGTCGGACGCGCACGGCAATACGCCGGAAAGCCGCACCCGACGGAAACTGGAACTGTACCGTTTGATTCGCGAGCTTAACCTGCCGGTCAGTGAATATGTGCATTCGCTGGAAATGGCGTCGCGCCGCCGACTGGGGCTGGCCGACGCTCACGACCGGGAGGAATACCTCGCGGCTTCCGGGCGCCGGGCTGCCCGGGTATTGCGGCCGGACGGGCTGCGGCGCATCGCGGTGGTCGACCTGCTCTTCCAATGGCCGCCCGATGGCGGCGCCCGCACGGATGTGAAGGAGATCACCGCCCGCCTCGCCCGCGATTACGAGGTGAAACTCTTTGTGCCGGACCTGGATTTCGTGTTCCCGCGCGGGCGTGGGGCGGAACTGCCGGGTTTCCCGGTGGAAAAGGTCCCGACTTCCCCTCTGAGTTTTAACGCACTTGAATTCCCTGAGCGTTTGCGCGCGGCGGTGGGAAACTTCGCGCCCGACCTGGTATTCTTCACCGACGGCTGGTACATGAAGACCCCGGTGCTGCGCAGTTTCGCTGATTACCGCTATGTCATCCGCTTCTATGCTTATGAAGGGCTTTGCTTGCGTCAGCACGGCACCTTTTTCGTCAACGACCGGCTCTGCCGGCGCGATTACCTGAAGAACGGCGGCGATGAATGGCTGGCCTGCACCGAGTGCGCGCTGGCCTGGTTATGGCAGTCGCGGAGCAAGGTGTTTGCGCAGGAATACCTTGCCAGCGGCGCCTTCCTGCCCGGACACCGGCGGCGGGTGCGCAGCACCCTGCGCCAGGCGGCGGGGATCGTCTGCTATAACGATTACATCCGGGAAAAGCTGCAACCGTACAATCAAAAGGTGTTTATCTGTCCGAGCGGCATCGATCCCGACCTGTTCGCCTATCGCGAGGGGCGGGAAACCGACCTGCTTCGACAGGATAGCATCACCCTGCTGATGGCCGGGCGGGTTTCCGACCGGGGCAAAGGGTATCATACGCTGCGGGCGGCCTACGACAAACTGAAAAAACGCTACCCGCAGCTGCGCCTGATGGTCACGCGCGAGACGGTTTATAACCGCACGGACCGCGACGTGATAACCTTCGACTGGCAGACGCAGGAGAATCTGCCGGCGCTGTACGCGCAGGCGGACATTTGCGTGGTCCCGTCGGTGTGGCCGGAACCGTTCGGTATTGTCGCGCTCGAGGCGATGGCCAGCGGTGTGCCGGTGGTGGTGGCCGCGTCCGGCGGACTGCAGCATATCGTTGCCGACGGGGTGGATGGTCTGGTGTTTGCCGCGGGCGATGCCGATGACCTGGCAGCGAAACTGGAGTTGCTGATCAGCAATGCGCAACTCTATCGCCGGGTGCGCGAACGGGCGCGGGGCAAGGCCGAGACATACAATTGGGAACGGGTCTATTGCCAGGTACGTGAAGCGCTCGAAACAGCTTATCGCGTTTGATGCCGCCGCCTGAGATCAGGTGCGCGGGGCGAGTCGGCGCAGCAGCGGCTTGAGCAGATCGATGGCATGGATGAGCCGCGCCTGCAGCATGGTGTCACCGAAGCCATCGAGATTGATGTCCCGCTGCGGCAATGCGGTGCGGCCGACCGGCTGCAGGCGGCCGAGCTGGGCGAGCACGACGGTCTGCACGCCGGTGTAATTCCATAACCCGTCATCCGTAAGTCTGAGTTCAGCCTGCACCTCGTGTGCGATGGCCTGCAGGGACCGGTTGCCGTCGCAGCGCCGGTAGAACGCATGCAGAAACGCGAGTAATTCAGCCGTGCGTGTGACGCGCAAGAGCGGCGAACTGCCGGGCGGAGTGAAGCCGTACTGCGTGGCGATCTGGGCCTTGACGCAGATCAGCAGGTCGCGATAGGTCAGTTCCGGGGTCTGCTGTTGCGGGCGTTCGTCCAGCAGGGTGCGCGGCAGGAAATTCACGCGGTGATGGTAATAGTCGCGCCAGGTCCGGGTGTTGACCAATCCGAGCCGGGACGCGTCGGCATGCAATTGCGTGCCCGGGTGGGGGGTGCAGAGCTGGCCGACATACAACGGCACCGGCATGTGATGGAAATGGGCAATCGGGTCGCAGCCAGCCAGCATGGCATCGATGAACTCGGCCTGGCGGTAATAAGTTTGCAGGGTATCACCGGGATTGAGCGCCATGTAGGTGAACAGGGGAACGAGTCCGGCGCGCTTGAGCAGTTCCGCCGCGATTCGGGTATCGGCCAAATCATCATCCTTGTGCACCGCCGCGCTGGCTTGCGGGTCGGCGCTTTCGATGCCCATTTCCAACCCGAGGCAGCCGGCGCGCTTGAGGAGGGGCAGCAGGTCGCCGCAGGCGCGGACATGGGCGGCGCGGGTCAGGCCAATCCAGCGGGTGTCCGGGGCGCGGGCGATGAGCAGTTCACACAGGCGGGTGACCTGCCCGCGGTCGAGCAGCAGGTTATCATCCCAGAAATGGATGCTGGTCAGGCCGTATTGGCGGCGGATGGCGATGATTTCATCGACGATATTGTCCGGCGAGCGCCAGCGCAGGCGCCGTCGCCAGAAAACCGGCGAAACGCAGTACGAACAGTTGTAGGGACAGCCGCGCGAGCCGATGACCGGCATGCGCCGGCCGCCGATGAGGTGCAGCGGCGTGTCGTAGTTGGCGAGCGGCATAAGGTCCCAGGCGGGGAAAGGCAGGGCGTCGAGGTCGGGCAGCAGTTCCCGCTCCCCGGTGAATGCCGGTTTCCCGTCGGCCGCGCGATACCACAGGCCGCGGATGCCGGCCGGGTCGCCGCCGCGGTTCAGGTCCCGGATGAGTTCGGGCAGCGTTGCCTCCGCTTCGCCGACGACAACAAAATCAGCGAAAGCCAGCGCGGCGGCGGGAAAAATGCTGGGATGCACACCCCCGGCGATGACCCGGGATCCGGCGGGCAGCAGCGGCCGCGCGCGGCGGGCCAGTTCCTCCGCGGCGTCCGCCATCGGGGTCCAGTAGGAGAGGCAGAGCAGGTCGGGCGCGGCGGCGGCGATGCGCGGCAGGGCGTCGGCGACGGTGAGGTTGCCCGACTGCAGGTCGAGAAACTGCAGGTTGAGGCCGGGCAGGTCGCGGCGCAGGACGGCCATGAGATAGGCGATCCCGAGCGGCATCACCCGTTTGTGCCGGGCATTGACCTCGAGCGGCGGCTGGATGAACAGCACGGAGCGGACCGGCGAAGCTGGGCGGTTCATGCGTTGGTATGCCGGGTGATGATTTCCGCGAGCTGGCGGGCGAGTACGGGCAGGGCATAGCGGGCGACACAATCGTCGTGCGCGGTCTCGGCCAGTCGCGGGTAAAGGGACGGTTCGGTGAGCAGGGCGCGGCACTGGCGCACGAAGCTGGCGCGGTCGCGGAAGAGCAGGCCGTTGTCGCCGTCGCGGATGACGCGGCGGATTTCCCCGAAATCGCTGGCCAGGACCGGCAGACCGGCAGCCATGAACTCGAATATTTTGGTCGGACTCTTGGCCGCCATCCACTGCGCGTTGGCGGGGTCGGGCAGCAGCGGCACCAGACCGACATGGCAGTTTTTCAGGAAACCGGGCATGTCCCGCGGCGGCAGCGCGCCGGCGAAATGCACCCAACTTTCATCGCCGTGCCGGCGCACGTGTTCAATTACTGCGGGGAACCATTCGCCGTCGCCGGCCAACCGCAGCGTGAGCGGGTGCGTATTGCGCACTTCGCGCAGCGCGTCGATCAGGAATACAACATTGTCATGCATCACTTTTCCCCAGATCATGCCGGTCCATGCGAATGTCGGGGTGGCAGGCAGGGTGCACGGTTGGAAAACAAACCGGCTGGTATCGACCCCGGTGGGCAGGTAATGGACTTCCGGGTGCCATTGCCGCAGCAACTCGACCAGCGCGTGGCTGGCGGCCACGCAGCAGCGGGCATGGCGCGCTACCGCGGCGGTGACGCCGGTCGCATCGGTGGCGCCGAAAATCAAGCGGTTGACGGCCGCGGAGAAGAGCGGGGAACGGTCGAGGTCCCAGTCATCGTAATCGAGGATATAGGGCAAGCCGCACAGGCGGTGCAGCAGGAACGGCGCGGCGGCATGGTAGTGGACCTTCTGCAGGTAGAGCATGGCGCCGGCCTTGGGCAGGCGGCGCAAGGCGCGCAGGGTCAGGCGCAGTCGTTCCCGCTGCGGCAGGTCGAGCATGCGGGTGCCATCGGTTATGTCGGTGAGGTGTTCCTGAAAGGAAAACACCCCCGCATCCAGTCCGGCGCGGCGGAGCGAATCGGCGAAATGATAGCAGCGAACGCGGGTATAAGGTTTGCCGTAATCGGTCAAGCCGACGAAAATGTGGCGCATGAGGTGGGCTCAGCCGCGCAACAGGCCGGCGAACGCGTTGAGGATTTTCTTGCCCGCCAGGAGCAGGCGGAAAACGAACCGGTTCTTGATTCGGGCGACATCAGCCATGAGCGCTGAATATTCAGTGGATAAGGCGCTGAATTGGCCCTGCTTGCGTTCGAGATCGTGCCGGCAGTCGGCAAGCTGGTGATTCAAAAGGGATATTTCGTGGCGGCGGTCAGTCAGTTGCCGGTTAAGCTCAGTTGCTTGTTGGTTAAGCTCAGTTGCTTGCCGGTTAAGCTCAGCCACGGTATTGAGAAAGCGTTCGCGCTGGCTGCGGTTGTTGTCGATGCCGCGCAGCAGGGAGCGGCTCATACGGCTGATGTGGTCGGTTTTATTGCGCAATTTCACCGGGTTGGCGCAGAAGCGGGCGAGTGCGGCGGTGGCGGCGACCGGGTCGAAACATTCCGTCGCCAGTCGCTGCGCATTGGCGCCTTTGCGGGCGCAGATGGCCGGACTGGCAAAAATTTCGTCCAGCACAGCGGTGAGCTGCTCACTGTCGGCCGGGTCGATGACCCAACCGGCGTCGTACCGGTGGATCAGGTCGCTGTAATACATCCCTTCGCTGTAGATGACCGGCAGGCCGTGGTGGAGGTATTCGACGGTGCGCGTGGTTGAGGCCAGTTCGCGTTCGGGATTGGGTAGGTACAGTTCAACGGCGGCGGAAGCGGTCAGCAGATGCTCGTGAAAATTTTCGTGGCTGACCAATCCGCTGATGGTCACCGTCGGCTGGCCCGCCAGGCCAGCCAAACGCCGGTCGCTGTTGCGGTAGACGAAATCGCCGGCGCAGACCCGGAGCCGCCCGTTATGCCGGTGGCAGTAGTCGGCGATGGTGTTTAGCGAATCGCCGTAGTCGAGCCAGCGCCAAAGAACGCTCCCGAAAAATAATTCCGGTGGCGACGGGTATTCCCGGTGCCGCGGCGGTTCGCCGGCGCTGCTCAGCGGGCAGAGTGCGACCGGGTCGCGCTGCAGGTCGACCCCGGCCAGCATCAGGAACGGATACAGGTAGGCCTTCTGGCGGGGATTGGAGACGAGGAAAAGGTCGCCAAGGTGCAGGGTGGCGAGTTTTTTCTGGATGAAGAGGAAGTCGGCTTCGCGCTGCTCAAAGACGTTTTCCAGGGTAAGCGAGGCCGGCAGGTCGAAGACGATGGGGATGTCGCGGTTGGCCGTGTCCGGGGTAAAGGCCAGTGCGATAGTCCAGGGGGAAAACAGGATGCAATCGGGTTTGACCGAGGCGATGACTTCATTATGGTTGGCGTTGTCATGCGCCAGGTCCAGCCATTCTGCGTGAGGCGAAATGTTGTTGTGCTGTTGTAAAAAGTCGATGTTCGATTGCTGAAAGGAAATACGTACTGTATGCCCGTGCTGGCGCAAGCCGTGGCTCAGGGCATTGATGCGAACTCCGCGCCCGCCCGTGGGTATGCCAGGCAACGGAGTGAGTTCGGAAGTAAAAATCAGAATTGTGGCCATCAGGCGTGTCCGGTCGTGGCGGTGAGGAATTGCCGGATGGTCTCCGGGGCCGGTCCGGAAGTAACGAGATGGCCGTGGTCGAGCCAGATAACCCGGTCGCACAGGGCCTCCACCGCGGGCATCATGTGCGAGACGATGATGATGGTCTTGTGCTGACGCTTGAGGTCGAGGATATGGGCGCTGCACTTCTCCTGAAAGGCGGGGTCGCCCACAGCGATGATTTCATCGATGAGCAGCAAATCGAAGGGGACATGGATGGCGATGGCGAAACCGAGGCGCAGGCACATGCCCGACGAATAGGTATAGAGCCGGGTGTTGATGAAATCGCCCAGGCCGGAAAATTCGACGATGGCGGAAAAGCGCGCGTCGATTTCCGCGCGGGTCAGCCCGAGGATACTGGCGTTGAGGTAAACATTCTCGCGCCCGGTCAGTTCGGGATGGAAACCCGCCCCGAGCTCGAGCAGTGAGGAAATCGCGCCGTTGACCGCGACGCCGCCCGCGGTCGGGGTGGTGACTCCGGCGATCGCCTTGAGCATGGTACTCTTGCCGGAACCGTTGGAGCCGATAATGCCGAGGCATTCGCCGCGCGCGGCGGTAAAAGACACGTCACGCAGCGCCCAGAACTCACGGAATGTGCCGACGCCGATGAGCGCGGGCAGCACGGAGCGGATAAGCGACGGCTTCTCGAAGTACACCCGGTAGCGCTTGCTGACGCCGGCGACGGCGAGGACAGGGTCAGACATGGTCGGCCAGGTTGTGCCGCAGGCGGCGGAAGACCAGCCAGCCGCCGAACCCGAAGAAGAGGCAGACGGCGATGGTGAAGGTGGTTAGTTGCCGCGAGGGGAACATGCCGTTGATGATCAGGTCGCGGTAGAGCACGGTGAGCCCCGCCATGGGATTGAGCAGGAAAATGTAGAGCAGCTGCTTGGAAATGCCCTGCACCAGTTCGAGCGGGTAGAAGATCGGGGTCAGGTAAAACCATAACAGCAGGGCGATTTCGACGACATAGCGGGTGTCGCGGCAATAGACCTGCGCCGCCGCCACCACGAGGGCGAGGCCGAGGGTGAAAACCAGTTGCAGCAGCATGACCAGCGGCACCGCCAGCAGATACCACGACCAGCGGATATCGAAAAGCAGTAAAACCAGCATGGACAGGGCAAAATTGATGAAATTGGCCAATACCACCGAGGCGGGCAGTAGTTCCCGGGGAAAACGGACCTTTTTTATCAGGTTGCCGTTATCGACTATGCTGCCGACCACTGTGGCGATGGTGAGGGAAAAGAAGGTCCAGGGGAAGAGCCCGGCGAGCAGGAAGGTCGGGGTGATGTCGAATTTCATCAGGTACTTGAAAACGATGAGAAAGACACCCATGAGCGCGAGCGGCACGACCAGCGACCAGAGGAAACCCAGCCAGCTGCTCTTGTAGCGGACCTTGAGTTCCTTGAAGGCGAGGGTGCAGAGCAGCTCCCAGCGCTGCCGCCACCCCGGTGCGGTCGTCTGCATGGGGGCCATTGTAGCGTCGGGAACGCGGGCTGTCAACGCGGGCGGGGGAGAAACGCGGCCAGCCAGGCGGCGGGATAGAATAGTGAGGCACCGCGTGTGGCCGGCAGGTCGGTCAGCGCGCGGAGCAGCGACCAGCCGAGCAGCCACACTTCATGCCATAGCAGGCGCGGCAGGCGGCGGGCAAGTTCTGCGGCGGGCAGTTTCAGCAGCATGCGCCGCCGCGCATATTCCTGCCGGTAGAACCGGCGCAGCGAACGCTGCCGCCCCATCGTGCCGCCCCACGCGTGCGTGGCGGTGAATGACGGATGCACGGCGACCGTGTGCCCAGTGCGACGCAGCCGCCACGACAGGTCGACATCCTCGTAATACCACAACCGGGTATCCCAGCCGCCGGCAGCGTCGACCGCGGCGCGGCGCCAAAGCGCGCAGGCGCTGCAGAGCGCGTCGACGGCAACCGATGCCGTGGCGGCCGGGGGCGCCAGCAACACGGTCGTGGCGGCGGGAGTGATCCGGGCGCCGGCGTTGTGCACGGTGCCGTCAGGGCAGCGCAGCACCGGCTGCACCGCGGCGAGCGCCGGGTCGGTGTCGAGCGCGGCCACCATGCCGGCCAGCGTTGCCGCGTCGATGACCGCGTCGGTGTCAAGGGTGAGCACGTATGGCGCGCTCCCTTGCGCCCACGCGGCGGCGCGCGCGGCGGACGGGCCACCGCGCCGCGGCAGGCGCATGACCTGCACGCGCATGTCATGCGGCAGCGCCTCCGCGGTGCCGTCGGTCGAAACATCGTCGCCGACAGTGATGGCGGCGACGCCGGGCAGCGGCAGCAATTGCGGCAGCAGCGCCGCGAGGCGGTCGCGCTGGTTATGCGCGGGAATGACGATATCGATGGTGGTCATCGGGACACCAGCAGGCGCAGCGCCGCCAGCCAGCGGCAGGGCAACGTCAGCAGCAGCGGCCAGAGCAGTGCGGGTGCGTCGAGACAGCGGCGCGCCACGGCCGGCAGGTTGAGCAGTGGCAGCAGCCAGCAGCGCATGAACCATGGCAGCCCGTGCCGGCGGCGCACGAGATGCTCAAAGTAATGGTAGCGGTAGAGCAGTCGGCAGAAGGAGACGATGGTGTCAGCACGGTGATGCTCCGCCCGCGCGGCTGCGCTGCGCTGCAGCGTCAGTCCGCGCGCCCGCAGCCGCCGCCCGAGATCATAGTCCTCGCCGTTGCTGCGGTAGCGTTCGTCGAACCCGCCGGCGGCACGCAGCGCCTCCGTGCGATAGAGCACGCAGAGGCCGGGCAGGAACGCGAGCGGCTCCGGCGGCTGCTGCGCGAGGAAACGCGCGCGGAACCGGTCGTAGACGGTGCAGGCGACTGCCTCGCTGATGGTCGCGCCGCACCCGGCGGCATCTGCCGGCAGCGTGGCACCGAGCTGCGCGAGGCAATCCGGCGCGGGAACGACATCGGCATCGATGAAGAAAAGGAGGTCGCCGGTGGCCGCCGACAGCGCGGTGTTGCGCGCCGCGGCGAGCCCGCGATTGGTCTCGTGGCGCAGCAGGCGGACACCATCGGGGACCGTGAGCGGCGGCACCGAGCCGTCGTCAACCACGATGATCTCTGCCGGGGACAGCGTCTGTGCCTGCAGTGCCGCCAGCGCGCGCGGCAGGTGCTCCGGCTGATTGCGCACGCAGAGGGCGGCAGTGACGGATGCCATCAGTTCCTTCCGGCCCGGCGCTGTGCGACCAGTTCCGCGTAGAGCGCGCGGTAGGCGTCGGCGACATGCACCCAGGTGTGGCGGGCGGTGACCAGTTCGCGGCCGGCGCGGCCGAGGCGCGCGCGTTGCGCATCGTCGCCGGCCAGTTCCTGCATGATGGTCGCGAGTGCGGCGGCGTCGTCGGGCGGCACGAAGCGTGCCGCATTGCCGTCGGCACCGGCGAGGTCGCGTTGCGGCGGCGCCTCGGCGAAGACCACCGGCAGTCCGGCAGCCCAGGCGTCGAGCGCGGCGATGCCGAACGAATCGGTGACGGTCGGATAGAGAAACACGTCGGCGGCGGCGTAGAGCTGCGCCTTGTCTTCCCCGGGAAAATCGGGGACGAGGGTAAGCCGCGCGCGTGCCGTCGCCGGGAGGCGTTCTGCTGCGGCGTGCACTTCTGCTGCGTACGGGCTGCGCGTGCTCCCCGCGAGCAGCAGGTGGCAGTCGGTGCCGGCGGCAACGCAGCGGGCGAAGGCGTCGAGGATGAGCGGCAGTCCCTTGCCCGGAATGAACTGCCCGGCATACAGGAACACCGTGCCATCAAGCCGCCAGCGCGTGCGGGCGGCGCTGCGGTCGACGCCGTCCGTCCAGCCGGGGTCGGCACCCGCGGCGATGAGGTGCACACAGTCAGCGGCGACGCCGTTGCGGACAGCACACTCGCGCTCGAATGGCGTGTGTGCGACATAGGCAGCAGCGCGACGGGTGAACCGCCAGGTGTACGGGTGGCGGTGCAGCGGCTCGCGGTCATGGTAGGCCCCGACGAGCACCAGCGGAGTACCGGTCAGCGGCGCCAGCCATGCCGCGGCAGGCATCTGCAGGCAGGGGAAGGTGGTCGCCATGACGATGTCGTGACAGCCGTGCAGCAGGCGGGGGAGGAGCGCAGGCATACGCGGTCCGAAACGGACGTAGCGCAGATGCGCGCCCGTCATCCCGTCGCCACAGAAGGCGATGGCCCGGTCGAGCCACCGGGTGCCCCCGCGCCAGGTGCGCAGCCGCTCCACCCGCACGCCGTTGATGACCTCCACGCCGCAGGGTAATCGCTCGCGCTGCGGCAGATTGAAATCATCGCAGCAACAGCCGTCCGGGCAGAGTACGGTGACCCGGTCTCCGTGACGGTTGACCAGCAGTTCTGATACACGTTGTACGCGGTATTCACTCCCCCCCCGCGCTGGCGCGTACCCCTGAACGATATGCAGGATATCCATGTCGCTGCAAGCATAGCATTTTTCCTTTTCCCTGTCGTGTCATTTTTTTTTGCCTGCGCAGATTGGGAAGTTGTACACATCTCGCAATGCCACGTACTATTACGTTTGCATGAAGTTTTATAACAAATGGTAGTATTTTTTCAACAATTACTGGTATGCGGTGTACCTGGAAGAAAACCGCCTTGCTGGGTATCGCAGTGATGCTGATGGCGGGCGTGTTCCTGCCGGATGCGCTCAGGGCCTCACGGCGGCGCATGGTAGTGGTACTGGTGACGGTTTCCGGACTAACCTACGATGCAGTGGTTGCCAGTCAGTCGCAGAGCATGCCGCAACTGCGAGAGCTGATGCGGACCGGGGCATTGTTCACGAACGTGTACGCTCCGGCTGACAATGCCGCAGCGTCTCTTGCCTCGCTGCTTACCGGTATGAGTGTGCCGGAACATGGCGTGTGGGAAAAGGGGGATGTGCTGCTGAACAGCGTGCCGCTGCTGCCTGATGACTGGCGGCGACGCGGGATGCCGACAGCGGCATTCAGCAATTCACCGCTGCCGCTGACGACCAGCCTGACCCACGGGTTTGCAGTCGCTCCGCCGCCGGCGATGGATGCCGCGCAGGTGAACGGCATGGTGGCGGCATGGCTGGCGGAGCATCCTGCCGGTGGCACACCGCCGGCGCTCTGGGTGCACTACCGGGATGTGCTTACAGTTTCCGGTGGTGCGGAAGCGTTGCGCATGACCGATTACCACATCGGCAAACTGCTAACGGTACTCCGGCACGCCGGGTACCATCAGGGCAACACCATGTTTCTCGTTGCCGGGGTGCCCGGACCGGCGGCAGGCGGTGCACCTGCCGACCGGTTGTGCCGCGAAGTGGTGCACGTGCCGCTGGTCTGGTCGGTGCCCGGCGGGCGGCGGCAGGCGCGCCCTGAACTGCGGTCACTGGCCGACGTGCCGGCGCTGTTGCGGGCGGAACTGGACGGGTTGCCCTGGCCGTTGCCCGCGGCGGAAGTGTTCGCTACCGCCGGCGGCGCCCGCAGCGGCCGCCTGCACCTGGCGGCGATCAGTCCGGGCCGGTTTGCGGTTGACCAGGCCGCGACTGAACTCTCCCCGGCCGGGCAGGCATTTCACGCGCGCCAGCTGGCGCGTTCGCCGCTGCTGACCGCAGCGCGGCGCAGCGAAACACTGCGCGCCACCGGCTACCTGCACTGATATGCCGTCGCTGGCCCGCGCGACCCGGTTTTTCGTTGTGGTGCTGCTGCTGGCGGCCGGTATCATCGCGGGGTGGTGGCTGCAGCGCACACCGGAACCCGCCGCGGACGATACCCCCTCCTGCATCATCCTGCTCAGCATGGACACGGTGCGTGCTGACCATCTCTCACTCTACGGGTATGCGCGTCCAACGACTCCGCAGCTTGCGGCACTGGCTGCGGAGGCGGTGACTTTTACGCGGGTGTTGAGCCCGGCCCCGGCCACGGCACCGGCGCATATGTCAATGCTGACCGGGGTTTCGCCGGCGGTACACGGGGTCTACAATTACGGGGGCGGTGCGGTGCGACGGGTAGCGCCGTCGCTGCCGCTGCTCACCACGCTGCTGCGGCAGCACGGCTACCGGACGGAAGCGCTGGTCAGTTCGCCCAATGTCGGTGCGGAACTCGGGTTTGCCACGGGCTGTGACGGCTTCAGCGAGGATTTTTTCGCCTGCGGGCGGCTGTATGATGATGCCGGGCGCACGGAACGCGAGGAGGAGCAGCGGCTGCGCGACCTGCTGACGCGGGGCGGACGGGAGGAGAAACTCTTCCTGTTCCTGCACCATTATTTCTGCCACCGCGTCTACCTCGCCCCTCCCGCGGCGTATCGTGAACGGTTCGCGGCAGCATTGCTGCCGGGCCTGCCGCGCAGCATTGCCGACGTGCGCCGCCAGGGCACGGGAAATGACGACCATGATTTTTTCTCCCGGTTTGACGGCGGCACTGCCGCGCAGCGGGAGCATGTCGTGGCGCTGTATGACGGCACGCTTGCCTATGCCGACCATGTCGCCGGCATGCTCGTGCGCCTGCTGCACGAAACGGGGCGCTACGACCGCACCCTGCTGGTGGTTACCGCCGACCATGGCGAGGAGTTCATGGAGCACGGGAGTTGGGGACATGACCAGCTGTACCGCGAGCATCTCGATGTTCCGCTGCTGGTGAAACTTCCGGGCCAGCGTGCCGGCGGCCGGCGGTATGAGATACCGGTGTCCACGCTCGCGCTTGCCCCGACGATTCTCGCCGCTGCCGGCCTGCCCGTTCCCGCCCATATGCAGGGGCAGGTGCTGCCGCCGCTGGCGGATTCCCCGGCGGCGCGTCCGCTGGTTGCCTACCAGAACAGTGGTGATGAGCAGGGCAGAGATGTTGTTACCGGCATGCGGGTGGAAGATGGCGGGTACGCGTGGTACTGGCACAACGGTGACAGCACCAGCGCGCGGTTGCATCTGCTGACGGATACCATGGAGCAGCATGACCTGGCGGGGGTGCGCCCGGAAATCGCGGCGCGGATGCGGACGCAGGCGGCAGCGCTGCTGGAGGAAGACCGCGCCTGCCGGGCACAGCTGGAAGCGGCACTCTCCGGCGAAGAGTGATCAGGCGTCCTGCAGCAGAATCTTGACCTGGCCGGGGAGCAGGTGGTACTCGAAGTGGCTGCCGATTTCCGCCACGCGGTGCTCGGGTGACACGTCGCGCACCGCGCCGCGGCGCTGGAACGGGGCGCTCACGTCATGCAGGCAGACGCGCTGATGCGCGCCAAGGTCGCGGTTGACGAGCAGCAGCGCCTGCTGCCGGCGGTCGCGGCTCACCTTGCGCAGCGCCAGCACGTTCCCTGAGCCGATGAGCGGCACCACGGTCGCGAAACTGTCCTCGTGCAGCACCCGGTGCTCTTTTTTGACCGCCAGCAGCGCGGTGATGAACGGCGACAAATCGACGTCTGTCTGCTCGCGGTCTGTCGGGCGCGTGCGTACCACATGGAGTTTCTGCCGGTAGCCGAACTCCGTCCCCTGCGTCAGCATGAAACCCGCCGACCAGCAGGCGGTGAACGCCAGCCGCTGCTTGACCGCCTCGACGTTGCCGCTGCAGTCCGCCAGCAGGCGCGGGGTATCATGCGATTCGGCGAAACTGATGCTCGGCACATCGCGCACGAAGACGAGGTACTCGTGCTGCTGCTGCAGCAGCCACTCGTCGCGGAAATTCCAGTACTTGCTGCTGTTGAAGGTGAAATCGAACCCCGCCCCCGCCAGCGCGATGCTCTGGTCCACCGTGCAGCCCAGCGACTCGGCGAGGAAAAGCGTTTCGCGCCGCTGCCGCGCGTCGGCGATCAGATCACCCCACACCCCGGCGGGTACCTGATAGGCGGCGTCGCAGCGGAAACCGTCGGCGCCCAGTTCCTGCAGCCAGGCAATCAGTTTGTGCCAGTAGACCGTCAGTTCACGCCGGGCTTTCGCGTCGGTGTAGTCAAGTTCCGCCAGGTCGCCCCACTCCACCCACCTGCCGTTGTCGAGCGCCCCGGGATGAGCAATCTTCCCGTCCGGCTTCCGCTGGTACCAGTGCGGGTGCTGCGTGACGAGCGGGGAATCGAAGGCGGTGTGGTTGATGACCAGGTCGAGGATGACCCTGAGTCCCGCCTTGTGCGCCGCGGCAAACGTGTTGCGCAGCGTGCCGAGCGGGTTGCAATCACCCTCGACGAGCAGCGGGTGCAGACGGTAGTAGTCGGCCACCGAGTAGAGTGACCCCGAGTAGCCGGGCTGGTGAATGGGGTTGAGGTAGACGGCGTTGCAGCCGAGCGCGGCGATACGCGGAAATTCCGCCGCCCAGGTGCGTACCGGGCCGGCCAGCAGCGGAAACAGGTTGTAAAGCAGCAGCGGTTCGCGGTCGGCCATCAGGGCACCTCGTCGTCGGGATATGCGCAGCATACCTTGCCCGTTCCGCTACCGTCAACCGTAGTGCCGGAGAAAAGAAGAAAAGAGAGAAGAAAAGGAGAAGAAAAGGTGCCACTCTTTCACATTTTCACATTTCATCTTGTGTATCAAATTGTAATTGCAAATGGATACACGAAGCAGTCGCTATTTTTATCCATAGATCAGCGCACAGGTTTCGCGTGTTTTACTGTCCTTACACGACGCACGCTTGCGGGTGTGAAGAAATAAGAAAACAGTTGTATTTTTGCGTATCACCGACATATCATTATGCCAAACATGCGGATGTGAAAAACGAAATGTGAAAATGTGAAAGAGTGGCACCATAGGAGCGCAGTAAAAATGCGCCGGCAGGACAGCCCGGCGCGGGTTTGACGGACGGAAAACTAATTGCCCAGCTGGCTCAGCTGTCCGGTCAGCCAGCTGGCGGTGTTCTGGAACTTGGCCAGCGCCATTTCGAGATTGGTGAAGGTGGTGCGGTAGCCCGCCTCGCGGCGCTCGAGAATGAGATCGAAGGCGTCGATGCGGTCCTGCAGCATGTCGATGGAGGACTGCATGGCGTCCTGCTGGTCGGCGAGCAGCCCGCCATACTGGGTCAGCGGGGTGAGGTACTCATCCATGCCCACCGCGATGCCCTCGTCGTAGCCGGCGCTGCCGTCGGTGTCCTTGGCGAACAGGGAACGCACCGCGTCGGGGTTGGCAGTGATCGCCGCGCGCAGCGCGGTCTCGTCGATGATCAGCTTGTTGGCATCGCTGGTGCCGTAGGTGCCCAGCTCGACGCCGATGGCGCTGAGCGAGGTGTACTCGCCCGCGCTGCTGTAGCGGCCCATGGCGACATTGTAGAGGCGGTTTTCGATCTGCGTGGCGAAGATGTTGCCGGCCAGTTCGCCCGTGCCGCTGACCGCCCCGTCGCTGCCCAGGGTGATCTGCGTCTGCCGGCGGATGAAGTCGGTGCTGCTGTTGTACTGGTCGACCCATGCCTTGACCGCGTTGAAAATGCTGCCGGTATCGGTGGCGACGGTGAGCGTGGCGGCGCTGTAGTCGGCGGGCCAGGCGTCAATCCCGTCGATGCCGGTGACGTCCTGGAGGCTGATGGTCACCCCGGTGATGACGTCGTCGATGCCCGTGTTGGCGCTGCGCGTCACCTCGATGCCGTCGACGGAGAAAATGGCGTCCTGCGCCCCCTGCAGCTCGGTGACGAAGGTGTCGGGGGCGGAGATGACGTTGAGGTCGGTCATCAGCGTGCCGGACGTGTCGCTCAGGGTCAGCGTGTTGGCGCTGCCCGGCTCGGCCGCCTTGAGGATGAGGTGGTTGTCGACCACCGTGGCGCTGACCTCGTCCCCGTCAGCGTAGTCGGCGCTGTTGATGGCGGAAGCCACCTGCGCGAGTGTCTGCCCCGCGGTGACGCTGATGAGTTTGCCGTTGAGGGTGAAGGAGGAGTCGGCCCCGACCGTCCAGGCATCCGCCTGCTGCGCGCTGCGCACCTGCTGCGCCAGCGCCAGCTGCTTGACCTTGAGGTCGTAGGTGCCCGCGGTGGCGGTGTTGTCAGCCGTGGCGGTGAAGACGGAGGTGTCGGATGAGGTTGCGGTACGCCCCTGCCAGAGCGAGCTTTCGGTCAGCGCCTCGGATTTTGTTTTCAGGGAGAGGAGCCGGCTGTTGATGTCCTTCCAGGCGTCCTTGTCCCTGGTGTACTGGTTCTGGCGGTTGACCCACGCGGTAATCGGCTTGCGCTCGACCGCCATGAGCTGATCGATGGTGCTGTTCCAGTCGTTGCCGGTGGCGAGCCCTGAAATGGATCCCATAGGTCGTCTCCCTCCATGGAGTCGGTTGCTGCTCGATATATCGGCAGCAGCGCCCGTATACTTTATATGCCGGCAGAATAAACGATACAATTAGAGCAAAACAGAGAGATATAACGATACAAAAAAGCCGGTTGACAGGGCGTGGGCGGTCGTGTAGCATGAGCGCTGTACCCCAACTGCATATCCGTACCGGAACGCATTACCGGCCGCCGTGCGCGGCCGCGCCCATACACCTGCTGGTGGAAGGAGTTTCCGCATGGATGGCATCTCGATGGTGATTACCGGAGTTATCGGCCTGTTCGGCACGCTGGTTGTCCTGGCGGTGCTGTACGGGATATTGCGGGTGGTGATCGGCTGGACCTACCGCATCCCGCAGCAGGGGCAGGCGCTGGTGCGCACCGGCGTGGGGGGGATCCGCATCGCCTTCGAGTCGGGCATCTTCGTCTTCCCCATCGTGCACCGGCTGGAGATCATGGACATCAGCGTCAAGCGCGTGGAAATCCACCGTGAGGGCTCGACGGGCCTGATCTGCAAGGACAACCTGCGCGCCGACATCAAGGTGACCTTCTACGTGCGCGTGGACAGCAAGTCCCCCGATCACGTCAAGGCGGTGGCGCAGATTCTCGGCTGCCAGCGCGCCTCGGACACGCAGGTGCTGGCGGAACTGTTCGAGCCGAAGTTCTCCGACGCGCTCAAGACCGCGGGGCGCGACTTCAACTTCGAGGACCTGCTCAACAAGCGCGCCGAGTTCCGCGACGCGATCAAGGTCCATGTCGGCACCGACCTCAACGGTTACATCCTCGACGACGCGGCCATCGACATCCTCGAGCAGTCGAAAGTGGAAAAACTCGACCCGAACAACATCCTCGACGCCGAGGGAATCAAGCTGATCACCGAGCGCACGGCGGTACAGGCCATCCTGACCAACGAGCGCAACCGTGACAAGGAGCGCGAGATCAACAAGAAAAATGTCGAGACGCGCGAGATCGTGCTCGAGCAGAACAAGCAGCTGGCCGAGGCGGAGGAAAAGCAGAAGCGGGAGGTGGCCTCGATCAAGGCCCGCGAAGAAGCGGAAACGATCAAATTCCAGCAGGAGCAGCGGCTGCGTCACGAGAAGGCGCGCATCGCCTCTGACGAGGAAATCCAGGTCAGCGAGGAGAACAAGAACCGGCAGATCATCGTGGCCGCGCGCAACCGCGAGCGCACCGACGGGGTCGAGCAGGTGCGCGTGCAGAAGGACCGCCAGCTCGAGGACGTCGAGCGCGACAAGGTGGTGTCGCTCGCCGCCATCGAGAAGACCAAGGTGGTCGAGACCGAGCAGAAGAACATCCAGGAGGTGATCCGCGCCCGCGTCGCCGTGCAGAAGGACGTGGTCGTCGAGGAACAGCGCATCAAGGATACCGAGGCGTTCGCCACCGCCGAGCGCGAGAAAAAGGTGGTCATTACCATGGCCGAGGCGGAGGCGGAACAGGCGGTGGTGCGGCAGGTGAAGGCGGCGGAGGCGGCGAAACAGGCGGCGGAACTGAAGGCAGAACAGGACCTGCTGGTCGTGCTCAAGGCGGCCGAGGCGCAGCGCCAGGCGGCGGCCCTGCTCGCCGAGAAGCGCGTGACGGAGGCGACGGGCGAGCAGGAGGCGTCGGCCCGCATCGCCACCGGCAAGAAGGCGCTGGCCGAGGGGATCACCGCCGAGCAGGCGGCCGCCGGGCTGGCGGAGGCGAACGTCATCGCCGCGCGGGCGGCGGCGCTGCAGAAGCAGGGGGAGACCGAAGCGAGCGTGGCGCAGCTGAAATTCAAGGCGGAAGCGGACGGCATCACCAAGAAGGCCGAGGCGATGAAACTGTTCCACGAGGCGGGGCGCCAGCACGAGGAATTCAAGCTGCGCCTCGGGGTGGAGAAGGATATCGCGCTGGCCGACATCGCCGTGCGCAAGGACATCGCCGCCAGCCAGGCGGAAGTGCTCGGCGAGGCGCTGAGCCACGCCAAGGTGGACATCGTCGGGGGCGAGACGCAGTTCTTCAGCAGTGTGGTCAACGCGGTGACGGGCGGGCGCATGGTCGATCACGCGGTCGACAGCAGCCGCGTGCTCGGTGATGTGCACGCGGCGCTCACCGCGGGGGGCGCGGAGGGGTTTGCCGCGCGCCTGCGCGAGCTGCTCGCCCGCTTCCCGCTCGGCAGCGAGGACGTGAAGAACCTGACCATCGCCGCGGCGCTGGCGAAACTGGCGGGCGTGGCGTCGGGCGCCGACGCGAAGCGTCTCGTGCGCGACCTGCTGACGCAGGCGCAGGAGCGCGGGCTGGCGGAAAAAAGGGTCGGCGACCTGCCGGGCGGGGGCGCCTGACCGCGGGCTGACCCGTGGCGGAAAGCGCTCCCGCTGTTCCGGCCCCCGGGCTGGAAGCGGGCACCTACGAGATCCTGCGGCAGCGCCTGCGGGCGCAGGCGGACCTGCTGCGCGACCGGCTCGCGGTGCTCGACCGCGAGCGGCGTGCGGTGTTCGGCGCCATCCCCTTCGCGCTGCAGTCGACGGAGCGCATCACCACCGCCAACAACTGCGTGCCGCGCGACCTGGTGGCCATCGGCCCCGACTGCTTCCTGCTCGGCTATAACGTGCGCCTCGGGCTGCGCACGGAGACGAACCTCGCCGACGTTTTCGCCCGCTATTCCTACCGCGGGCACCAGTTCCACGAGGAGTCGCTCGACTGCCTGCAGAGCGGCGAGTTCGAGCGCGATTTCAAGGAACTCTACAAGTATTACCGCGCGGCCACCTTCTCGGCGTTCCGCGTCATCGGGCCGCACCTGTACATGGCTTTCCAGGTGGGGAAGACCGCGGACGACCTCAAGACCTTCAAGTGGGCGCTCGACAACGGCGTGCTCACCTATCTCGGCAACCGCTCCGACCACGAGTTCACCTACCCGCCGCAGCACGAATTCGCGTGGCGGCGCGCGGTGCGCGACTTCCACCGTCTCGGCACGCATCCGCATGTCAGCATCGAGGACCGCGTTTTCGTCGAGTGCGTCGGGGGCGACCTGACGGTCAAGGTCGAGGACAACACCGAGACGGGCGAGGGCATCTACACCGAGCCGGTGGAAAACCGCGACCAGACGCTCGACGACGCGGAAATCCACTACGCCATCGTCGGGGCGCTGATCCTCCTGCGCCTCCGCCCCTTCCAGGAGAAGGCGTACCGCTACCTCGTCTACAGCGAGAAACTGCGCACGGTGTACCGCGTCGACGACATCGGCGAGGCGTGCGTGCTCCTCCCCGACGACCAGGGAATCGTCTTCCCGCACGGCTACGTGCTGCAGACGGGCGAGTGCAAGCGCTTCGACAACGATTTCACCGGCATGGTCTACGCCGGGCGCTGCGACGCGCCCAACGGCGAGGACTACCTGTACGACTTCCTCAACCGCGACACGGGGGTGGATATCGTCCTCGCCTACAACCGCATCGCGCAGAGCATGCAGCCGCCCATCATCTGCAACGGGTTCGCGGTGTTCGACAGCGGCGCAATGGTGCTCTTCCGCAGCGACGACCAGCCGCAGAAGCATCACGCGCTGCAGGTCTGGCAGACGCCGTTCGTCGGGCGCAACGTCGTCCCGGCCGCGGCGCGCACCGACTCGTTCCTCTACAAACTGGGGAGCGCGACGGTGGTCAACGCGCTGGCCGAGGGGCACGAGATCCTCGCGCTGTGCGGCAAGGACGACACCTATGCCGGTCTGTACAGCGACCTCGTGCGCGCGACCGCGACCATGCTCGACACCTACTTCTGGCTGCACGAACCGGCGGCGGGCAGTCTGCGCGAGCCGCTGCAGGGGATCCGCACCGCCGCGTCCGCCGCCATCGCCGAGTACGAGAAGGTGGCGCGGCTCAAGCGCACGGCGCAGGCGGAACTGCAGCGGCAGCGGCAGGCGGTGGCGGAGCAGGTGCGGGCCATCGACTACTACGCGCTCAAGCGTATCGACGTCTTCGTGCAGCACCTGGCGGGGCTGCGGGCGCGGCGCGGCGCGCTGGTGACCGCGCGCGAGGTGCGCTATGTCGACCTGCCCGCGCTGGCGCAGCTCGAGCAGGAGGTGGCCGGGCACGCGGAAAAGCTCTTCGGGCTGTGCGTGCAGTTTCTGCTCGGGGACGAGGCGCTCGCCCCCTATGCGCAGCGCGCGGAGGGGTTCCGCGCGCAGGTGCCGCAGGCGGCGACCGGCAAGGCGGCGACGGAACTGGCCGCGGCCATCAGCGCGGCGGCGGGCGAACTGGAGATGCTCATCGAGATCGTCGGCACGCTGAAGATCGACGACGCGACGCAGACGACGCGCATCGTCGACCGCATCTCGACCATCTACGCCGCGCTCAACCAGGTCAAGTCGCTGGCGCAGGCGCGGCGGCGCGACCTGGCGGGAGCGGAGGGAACGGCGCAGTTCGCGGCGCAGCTCAAGCTGCTGGCGCAGGCGGTCACCAACTACCTCGACCTGGCGTCTGACGCGGCGAAATGCGACGAGTACCTGACCAAGCTGATGGTGCAACTCGAGGAACTCGAGGGCGCCTACGCCGACTTCGACGAGTTCCTGCCGCAGCTGGCGGCGAAGCGCGAGGAGATCTACGGCGCCTTCGCGGCGAAGAAGGTGCAGCTGGCGGAGGCGCGGCAGCGGCGCTGCAACGCGCTGGCGGAGACCGCCGAGCGCATCCTCACCGGCATCCGTCACCGTGCCGCGTCGTTCGCCGCGCTCGACGACCTCAACGCCTACTTCGCGTCCGACCTGATGATCGACAAGGTGCGCGACACCGCGGCGAAACTGACCGCGGCGGAGGAAACCGTGCGCGCCGAGGAGATCCTCGGGCGCCTCAAGACCATTCAGCAGGACGCGGTGCGCCAGCTCAAGGACAAACTCGAACTGTACGTCGACGGGGCCAATGTCATCCGCTTCGGGACGCACCATTTCTCGGTCAACACCCAGCCGCTCGACCTGGCCATGGTCCTGCGTGACGGGGAGATGCACTACCACCTGACGGGCACCAACTACTTCGAACCGGTGACCGACGCGGAGTTTCTCGCCACGCGCGCGGTCTGGAATCGCGAGGTGGTGGCGGAGAGCCCGCAGGTCTACCGCGCCGAGTACCTCGCCTGGAGCATCCTGCGCGATGCGGTGATGCGCGGCAGCGCGGCGCTGGCGGAGTGGCGCGGGCATGACGCGGCGGCGCGCCTCGCGGCGGTGCGCGCGTTCATGGCGCCGCGCTACGCGGAAGGGTATGTCAAGGGGGTGCATGACACCGACGCGGCGCTGCTGCTCGGGGAACTGCTGCGCCTGCACGGTGAACTGCAGCGCCTGCGCTTCGCTCCCGCCGCGCGCGCGCTGGCCCGCCTCTGGTGGGAGGATCCCGCCGACCCGGAACGCAAGCGTCTGCTCGGGGCGCGCCTGCGCAGCCGCGGCGCCGCCCGCCGCCAGTTCCCGCACTGGGAGGACCGCGCGGTCATTGCCGAGGCGGAACAGCTGCTGGCCGCGTATGCCGCGGCGGGCGGATGCGGCAGCGCGCCGCCCGCGGCCGCGGCGGAATACCTCGCCGACGAACTGGGCGAAGGTGACCGCTTTGTCGTCAGCAGCGAGGCGGCGGCGCTCGTTGCGGGCTGTCTCGACGCGCTGCGCGCGCGCGGGGCGCTGGCCGATTTTACCGCCGCGCGCGAGGCGGTGAAGGACGACCGCCGCGCCGCGTGGTGCGTCGTTCGCGACTGGCTAGCCGCCTACCTGACTGACGGCAACGGCCGCCACGACGCGGCGTTCCTCGACGAGGCGGCGGGTCTGCTGCTCGCGGGCGGCGCCACGGCGGCAGCCGCGGGTGCGGCCAGCGCTGCGGTGACCGTCAGCGGCATGGTCGGCACCCACCCGGTCATCGCCGGGGGCGAGTACCGGCTCAACTACCACGCCTTCATGGAGAAACTCGACCGCTTCGCCGCGGTCGAGGTGCCCGCCTTCACCCGCTGCGCGGAGCGCAAGCAGGCGCTGCTGGCACAGCGCCGCGCGGAACTCCGCCTGCAGGAATTCGTCCCGCGCGTGCTGACGACGTTTGTGCGCAACCGCCTTATCGACCGGTACTACCTGCCGCTGCTCGGCGGCAACATGGCCAAGCAACTGGGCACCACGGGGGCCGACAAGCGCACCGACCGCTCGGGCCTGCTGCTGCTCATCTCCCCGCCGGGCTACGGCAAGACCACGCTCATCGAGTATCTTGCCAGCCGGCTCGGCATCGTCTTCATGAAGATCAACGGGCCCGCGCTCGGGCCGCGCGTCACCTCGCTCGATCCCGCCGAGGCGCCCAACGCGGCGGCGCGCGAGGAGATCAGCAAACTCAACCTTGCGCTCGAGATGGGGGACAACGTCCTCATCTGCCTCGACGACATCCAGCATACCAGCCCCGAGTTCCTGCAGAAGTTCATCTCGCTGTGCGACGCGCAGCGCAAGATCGAGGGAGTCTTCCGCGGGCAGCCGCGCACCTACGATCTGCGCGGGCGCAAGGTGATGGTGGTCATGGCGGGCAACCCCTACACCGAGAGCGGGGCGCGCTTCGTCATTCCCGACATGCTCGCCAACCGCGCTGATACCTACAACCTCGGCGATGTTGTTTCCACCAACGAGGAGATCTTCCGCGAGAGTTACCTCGAAAACGCGGTGACGTCCAATCCCGTCATCGCGCGGCTCGGACGCGCCAGCCAGCAGGACGTGCAGGCGGTCATCCGCCTCGCGCAGTCGGGCGGCACCGCGACGGTCGATCTGGCGGGTACTTACTCTCCGGAAGAACTGAGCGAGATGGTCGAGGTGATGCGCCGCCTTATCCGCATTCGCGACATCGTCTACCGCGTCAACCAGGAGTATATCCGCTCCGCCGGCACCGCCGAGGCGTACCGCACCGAGCCGCCGTTCAAGCTGCAGGGCTCCTACCGCAACATGAACCGCCTCGCCGAGAAGGTGCTGCCGGTGATGACTGACGCGGAGATCGACAACCTGATCTTCGACCATTACAAGAGCGAGGCGCAGACGCTGACCACGGGCGCGGAAGCCAACCTGCTGAAATTCCGCGAACTGACCGGCACGCTGACGGGGGCGGAGGCGGAACGCTGGGCGGAGATCAGGCGCGCCTTCAAGCGCAACCTGCTTGCGGGAAGCGGTGACACGGACGACCCCGTCGGGCGCGTCGTGGCGCAACTGGCGTCGTTCCGCGAGGGGATCGACACGCTCGAAGCGTCGCTGGCGAAGGGACTGGCGGGTGCCGCGGAGCAGCTGCGTGGCGCGCTGCCGGCCGCCACGGCGGCGACCGCGCCGGCGAAGGCGGAAATGGCGCTGTCGCCCGAAACCGTGGCGCAGCTGACCCGACTGGCGGAGCAGGCGGCACCGCGTGTCGTGGTGGTGCCGGTGCCGGTGGGTGGAGGACTTGCTCCGGTGTCGCGCGTGGAACCGGCACCGGTACAGGCGACGCCCGCGGTTCCGGCTGCACATCCGGCAGCTGATCACCCGGCCATGCCCGCGGCGCAGCCGTCGGCGAAACCGGGGGCACCGCCGCAGATCACCGGCGAGTACCGTGATGAGTTTGTGCTGCCGCTGGGCGAACTGCTCACCTTTCCCGCGCGCACCTACACGCTGCGCGGCAGCAATATCCGTCCCGGCGCGCACCTCTTCGTCTACGACAAGAAACAGCCGATCGTCGTGCGCGACGGCGCGTCGGTCATCTACACCCCGCCTCCCAACCCGAAACTGCGCCCGTGCGTGGTCATCGGCGAGGTGGCGCTCGGGTTCCGGGTGGACGGGCCGCAACAGGCGACCCTGACGCTCGAACTGCGCCAGACGGTCAACCGCGGCCTGCAGGAACCGTATACCGAGGTGCTGCCCGTCACCATCATCAATCCCGACGGCACCTACGCGCCCTATGTGCAGCTGCAGTTCCTTGCCACGCCGCAGGCGGGCCAGCCGGTGCGGCCGAAACGGAAGCCCGCGAGGTGAAACGATGAGCGGCTCGGCTTACGGCACGGCGCTGTCGTCGCTGGAAACACTGCTGCGCACCATCGCCGAGGTGCGCGCACAGTTCGCGGCGGGTGGCGCCTTCGGGGCGCTGCGCCTGCTCGTCCGCCGCAACCAGCGGCGCAACCTGCTGCAGCTGCTGGCCGCGGCGCACGCTGAACTCGAACACGATCCCGACGTGCTGGCGCAGGCAATCGCCAGTGGCGCCGCGGGCGCGGATGCCGCCGCCTGGGCGGCGAATGCCGACGCGGTGACGAAACTCGCGTTGCGCGGCTCCGGCTTCGTGCGCGCACGGCAGCAGGCGGCGCTGCAGCATATCTGGACGCTGCG
>CAZWUZ010000007.1:0-35610 GCA_964637655.1 uncultured bacterium
GGACAACCGCCAGTTCTCGCTGGCGGGGACGACGGGGCGGACCAGCGAACTGCGCGAGTTTCTCAAGGAAGCGTACGAAAAAATCTCCGGGCGGATGACCGACTACCGCATCCCGCCGGCGAAGCGCAACGAACTGATCCAGCAGACGATCGACGAAATCGAGGGGAGCGGCCCGCTCGAGCCGCTGCTGGCCGACCCGTCGATCAGCGAAATCATGGTCAACGGCCCGCGGCGCATTTTCGTCGAGCAGAAGGGCAAGCTGGTCTTCCGCCCCGACATCAAGTTTCTCGATGACACGCACCTGCTCAACATCATCGCGCGCATCGTCAACCGCATCGGCCGGCGCATCGATTTCAGCAACCCGCACGTCGACGCGCGTCTGGCAGACGGGTCGCGCGTGCACGCTATCATCCCGCCGCTGGCGCTCGACGGCTGCGTGCTGACCATCCGCAAATTCAGCCAGAACCGCGTGGTGATGGAAGACCTCGTGGCGTGGGGGGCGCTGACCCCCGACATGTCCTACTTCCTCGGGGCCGGGGTCAAGGCACGGCTCAACATTTTCGTCGCCGGGGGCACCGGCACGGGCAAGACCACCTTTCTCAACATGCTGTCGACGCTCATCCCGGGCGGGCAGCGCATTGTCACCATTGAGGATTCCGCGGAACTGCGCATCCACGAGGTGCATCCGCACGTCATCCGCCTCGAGACGCGTTCCACCAACGCGGAAGGCAAGGGCGAAATCAGCATTCGCGACCTGGTGCGCGACGCGCTGCGCATGCGCCCCGACCGCATCATCGTCGGCGAATGCCGCGGCGCCGAGGTCATCGACATGCTGCAGGCGATGAACACGGGGCATGACGGTTCGATGTCGACCGCGCACGCCAACTCGGCGCAGGAGATGCTGCTGCGCCTCGAAACGATGTTTCTCATGGGGAGCGTGCACCTCCCTGCGGAAGCCATCCGCCGGCAGATTTCCTCCGCGCTCGACATCGTCGTCCACCTCAAGCGCTACGCCGACGGCACCCGCCGCGTGGCGGAGATCTGCGAGGTCACCGGCATGAACGCCACCGGCGAGATCACCATCCGCCCGCTCTTCTGGTACGAGGTGACGGGGCGGGGCGATGACGGGAAAGTGCTCGGCGCATTCCGCGCCGCGGCGGAACCCCCGCATTTCATCTACAAGTTCGAAGCGGAAGGGATGAATTTCCCCTCAGATATCTTCACCGGCGGCATCAGTTCGTAGTCCCCGCCTCCCTCCCTGCGCACAGCAACTTCATTTTTACCACAGAGCACACGGAGCGCACGGAGAACGTCTCCATCCCTTGCACCGCAGAGCACACAGAGCACGCAGAGAAAAGCCAAACAAGCAATGAACGGTTGGCCCTGCGGGCAGCACCTGCAGCAGCGCAAGGTGCGTCTGACAATCTCTTTATACGGCAGTGGTAGCCGCACGCTTCAGCGTGCGCGAAAACAAAGGGAAACTGCCGCGGTACAAGCCGTGTAGCTATTCAGCCGATCGTCGCTGTTCCCTCTCCCACCGGGAGGGGGTGCAGGGTGAGGGCAGGTTTGCGGTTCCCCTCCTGCCGCTGCGCGGCTTCCTCGCCCAAGGGGAGAGGAGAAACATGTAAACAGACGGGCTGAACGGTTGCAAAACCGTAAGGTTTTATCGTTATCGGCACCGGTCAGTGACTGACGACAGGCGGCAGCAGAGCAGCGGCGCCAACGACGGGCCGCAGGCGCTCTGCGTGCTCTGTGGTGAATACTTACTGCTTTTCCATGGCACCAGTGTTTCAGGGCATACGGGCAGCGGTGTGCTCGTCGCGGAGGCGGGTAATGGCGGCCATAACCGCATCGACCGCCTGCTGGCACTGTTCCTTGGCGGGGTTTTCCGTCAACGGGAAGGTGAGCGGCTCGCCGTAGCGGATGGTGAGCTTTACCGGGCGCGGGAAAACGCCCCCCGGGGGATACGCGCGGAAATTGCCGTCGATGTAGGCGGGGACCACCGGAATGCCGGTACGCAGGAAGAGTTTGCCCACTCCCGCCTTGCCCGTGCCGAGTGCGCCCGTGCGCGTGCGCGTCCCCTCGGGGAAGACGCAGACGCAGCCGCCATCCTGCGCCAGTTGTATCGCCTGCTCCTCGAGTTCGCGGTTGACCCCGCCGCGACGGATGAAAAGGGTGCGGCAGGCGACCATCCAGCGCCCGATAAGGGGCCAGTCGCGCAGTTCGCGCTTGGCGATGAACGAGACGCGGTGGGGGCCGGCATAGGAGCCGAGGAGCGGCGGATCGAGATAGCTGCCGTGGCTCGAGGCGATGAAGATGCCCGTCGCCGGGATGCGCTCCTCGCCGAGAATCGTGATGCGGTGCCAGAGCCGCGCATAGGTGCGCACGATGGCGCGGCTGACGTCGTAGATGATCATGCGGTTTTCGCCGCGACGATGGCCGCCAGGTTGTCGACCACCTGGTCGATACCCAGTCCATCCGTGATAACCAGCACCGCGTCATCCGCCATGCGCAGCGGCGAATCCTCGCGGGTCGAATCGATATGGTCGCGCCGCTCGATCTCCGCCTTCACCTGCGCCGCGTCGAACGGCAGGTGCTTCTCCCGCAGTTCCAGCGAGCGGCGGCGGGTACGCTCGTCCACAGTCGCCTCAAGGTAAATCTTCACCTCGGCGTCCGGGAAGACGACCGTGCCGATGTCACGCCCCTCCATGACCACGCCACCCGCCCGTCCCATCTGCTGCTGCAGGGCGACGAGACGGCGGCGCACGCCGGGTATCGCCGCCACCGGGGAGAGATGCGGGTTGAGGCGCGGATTGCGGATGTCCCTGCTGACGTCGCGCCCGTCGAGCAGCACCTGCGTTTCGTGGTCGACATTGCGCAGCTCGATGGTGCATCCTTCGGCCACCGCGGTCAGCGCCGCCGGGTCGTTCATATCGGCTCCGCCATCGAGCGCCTTGAGCGTGACGGCGCGGTACATCGCCCCGGTATCGATGAACAGGAAGCCGAGTTTCTTCGCCAGCAGTTTCGTCACCGTGCTCTTGCCCGAGCCCGCGGGCCCGTCAATTGCCACGATCGGTTTACGCGTCATGTTCTTCTCCCCGACTTTTTTTCACTTACAGCACACCACGTCAACAACAGAACAGCAACGGCCTTTCACCGCAGAGCACACAGAGCACGCAGAGAACTGCAATGATACCGCCCCATGCTGGTCCCGCTTTCGCGGGACAACTGCCGGCACAGCAAAGACATTTTACCACGGAGCACACGGAGAACCGCAATCATACCACCCCATAACGCCTGTCCCGCTACCGCGGGACAACTGCTCATGCGGTATGTTCCTGCGGTTGCCTGACTCCCCCGTGTTCACCACCATTGCTGCCGTCTCTGTGTGCTCTGCGTGCTCTGTGGTGAACGCCCCGGTTTCAACCGCACCGCCAGGCGCGGAAGAGGTCGCCAAAGCCCGGGAACGAGGTCTGGATGTGTTCATCGCTCCCCGGCACGGTGATATCCCCGTCGCTGATAATATTGGCCATGAGCAGGGTCATGGCGATACGGTGGTCATAATCGCAGGCGCCGGCTCCACCGCGGAAACGCTGCGGGCCGCGCACGACAAATCCGTCCGGCAGTTCCTCCACCGTCACCCCGCGCTGCGCGAATTCACGCGCGACCACCGCGATACGGTCAGATTCCTTGACGCGCAGTTCATGCGCCCCGGTGACGCGCGTCTCGCCCTCCGCACCGGCAGCGGCCAGCGCCAGCACGGGGAGTTCGTCGATGAGCCGCGGGATTTCGTCGCCGCCGATGGTGGTGCCGTGCAGGGCCGACGGCCGTACCACGATGTCGCCGACCTCCTCACCCGCCGCCGTACGCTGGTTTTCCACCTGCAGGTCGGCGCCCATGCGGCGCAGGACATCGATGACCCCGGTGCGCGTCGGGTTGAGCCCGACCCCGGTGAGGCGGGTGGCCGGGCCGCCGAGGGCAGACCCGACGAGAAAGAACGCCGCCGAGGAGATATCGCCGGGGACGGTGATCTCCCCGGGCGCAGTCAGTTCCGCACGCTGCACTTCGAGCCGCCCGTCACGTTCCGCCAGCGGCACGCCAAACCCGCGCAGCATGCGCTCGGTATGGTCACGCGACAGCGCGGGCTCGCGCAGCGAGGTGATGCCGTCCGCCTGCAGCCCGGCGAGCAGCAGCGCGCTCTTGACCTGCGCGCTCGCCGTGGGCAGGTCGTAGCGGATGCCGTGCAGCGAGCCGCCCTGCACGGTCAGCGGCAGGTTATCACTACCGGCGAGACCGGCGAACGTCGCGCCCATCTGCCCGAGCGGGCCGATGACGCGGCGCATCGGGCGGCGACTGAGCGACGGGTCGCCCGTCAGGGTGACGGGAAAGGGGCGCCCGGCGAGGACGCCGAGCAGCAGGCGCGTACTCGTCCCCGAGTTACCGAGATAGATGTCGCCCTCAGGACGGCGCAGGCCGTCAAACCCGGCCCCGGTGATGGCCAGCGTACCGCCGTCGCGTTCGATGGCGACCCCGAGCGCCTGCAGCGCCTGCAGGGTGTGCAGCGTGTCGCCCGCCTGCAGGAAATTGCGCACGCGGGTCGTGCCGCGCGCCAGCGCCCCGAAAAGGACGCTGCGATGCGAGATCGACTTGTCGCCGGGAACGGTGATGGTCTTCATGGACTGCCTACCACGGACGGACCGTGATGCCGCCGGCGCGGAGTTCGGTGATGGCGCGGTCGCGTTCATCCTGGCGGAGGAACGAGAGGCGGATGGAGCCCTCGCACCCCTCGCGCACCTTGAGCACCTCGATATCGATGATGTTGAGCCCCTTGCCGGCGAGCAGCGCGGTGATGCGCGCGAGCACGCCCGGCTTGTCGGGGACAGTCATCAGCGCGTCATAGGTGGCCCCGACGAGGCCGCGGGCACTCTTCGGCAGCCCGTCGCGGATTTCGCGCGCCCGCACGAGTGCCTGCTCGACCGCGACATCGTCGCCGTCAGCCAGCTGCGCGCGCAGGCGGTCGAGCACGCTGCGGAAGCGGTCGACCTGCGCGAGGAGTTCATCGCGGTTGGCGGCGAAGATGCCGCGCCAGAGGGCGGGGTCGCCTGAGGCGATGCGTGTCACGTCACGGAATCCGCCGGCGGCAAGCCCGAGCGCCTGCTCCCCGTTCTCCGCCGCGGCAAGCACCAGCGCCGAGGCGAGCAGGTGCGGCAAATGGCTGACCGCGGCAACCGCGGTATCATGCGCGGCGGGGTCGAGGCGCAGCGTGCGCGACCCGGCGGTATGCCAGAGCGATTCGACCGCTGCCACCGCCTCGACCGGTTCATCCCCGACCGGCGTGACGACTGTAAGCGCATTTTCGTAGAGGAGCGGGTCGGCCGCCTCGTGCCCGCGCCGCTCGGAGCCGGTCATCGGGTGCGAGCCGACGAAGGTGCAGCCGGTGGGGAGCAGCGGGCGGAGCGTTTCAACCACCGGACGCTTGACGCTGCCGACATCGGTGACGATGCAGCCGGCGGGGAGGCCCGGCGCGCAGGCGCGCAGCGCGTCGGCCATCCGCTCGACGGGGAGCGCCAGCACGAGGAGCTGCGCGTCACGCACCCCGGCCGCAGGGTCGGTCGTGACGGTATGCGCGGCACCCGCCTCACGCGCTGCAGCCAGCCGCGCCGCGTCGCGCCCGATACCCGTCACCTGCACCCCCGGCAGACGCTGGCGCAGGGCGAGCCCGAGCGACGCTCCCATCAGCCCGAGCCCGTAGATGGCAATGCGCTTCACAGCCGGTCCTGCGGGTAGGACCCAAGCACGCGGAAAAAGGTCGCCTGCCCGCGCAGGCGCGCGAGTGCGCGCTTCACCTTCGGCTCCTGCATCCCGCCGTCGAGATCGATGAAGAAAATATACTCCCACGCCTTGCGGCGGGTAGGACGCGATTCAATCCGCGTCATGTTGACCTTCTCGCGCTGGAAGGGCTGCAGCGCGGCGAAAAGCGCGCCCGGGCGGTCGCCGACCGAAAAAGCCACCGAGGTCTTGTCATGCCGCGACGGGGCCGGCAGGTCGCGGCTGATGATGACGAAGCGGGTGATATTGTCGGCCCGCCCGCCGAGGTTGCCGGCAAGCACGCGCAGCCCGTAGAGCCGCGCGGCAAGTTCTCCGCAGACCGCGGCCGCGCCCTTCTCCTTCGCCGCGCGCTGCGCCGCCGCGGCGGTGCTCGACAGCGCGCGCAGTTTCGCCTGCGGCAGGTGCTTTTCCAGCCACTCGCGGCACTGGGCCAGCGCGTGGTCCTTCGAGTAGACAACCTTCACCTCGGCCAGCGTGCGCAGGTTGCCGCACAGCGTGTGGGCGACGGGGAGGTGCACCTCCCCGCTGATGACCAGGTCGGAGGCAGCCAGCAGGTCATGCGTGTGGCTGACCATCCCCTCGGTGGAATTCTCGACGGGCACGATGCCGCAGTCGGCACGCCCGGCGGCAACCTCCTCGAACACGTCGGTCAGCGTCACCTGCGGCAGGTACTCCGCCTCGGGCCCGAACCGCTTGAGCGCCGCGAGGTGCGTGTAGGTGGCCGCCGGCCCGAGGTAGGCGATGCGCTGCGGGCATTCGAGCAGCAGCGAGGCATTGGTGATCTCGTAGTAGATGTTGCGCAGCGCGGTGCGCGGGAATTTCCGCGCGCGCGCCGCGGCACGGTCGACCACCGCCTGCGCGCGGTCCGGGTCGTAGAAGGTGCGGCGCTCGCGGCGCTTGACCTTCCCCACCGCGCGCACCACCGACGCGCGCTCGTCCAGCAGCCGGACCAGTTTCGTGTCCAGGGTGTCGATTTTCTGCCGTAAGCCGGCCAGCGGATCCTTCGCCTTACGCTTCACTGTCGTCCTCCGCCGTTCCGTCATGGTCGCTCACCTCCGCAATCGCGCTCTCGCCGCTGTCGGGCACCCCGATGAGGCGCAGCAGCAGGGCGCGGCTGATGGGCCGCACGTCACCCTTCGGCAAATCGCCCAGGCGCAGATGCCCGTAGGCGACGCGCTGCAGGTAGAGAATCTCGTGCCCGAGTGCGGCAAACATCCGCCGCACCTGCCGGTTGCGCCCCTCGTAGATGGTGACGAAGGTGCGGCAGGGTTCCGCCGGCGACACCGTCACCTCGGCAGGTGACGTCACCGCGTCCTCGAGCTGCACGCCCGCGCGCAGCTGCGCGCATTCCGCTTCCGTCACCGGTGCCGCGGTGTCGACGCGGTAGGTCTTGCCGACGTGGTGGCGCGGATGCATCAGGTAATTGGCGAGGTGCCCGTCATTGGTGAGGATGAGCAGCCCCTCGGTATCGAGGTCGAGCCGCCCGACGGGAAAGACCCGTTCCTTCACCCCGCGCCGCTGCGCCACGTCGATAACCGTCTTCCCCTGCCGGTTGTCGCATGAGGTCAGGCAGCCGGCGGGCTTGTTGATGAGGTAATAGACAGGGCGGCGCGGCACCGCGCGCTTGCCGCCCGCGCGCACATCGTCATGCGGCTGCACGCGCGACCCGAGCACGGTCGCCACCTGCCCGTTGACCGTCACCTTGCCCGCGGTGATGAGCGCCTCGCAGTGGCGGCGCGAGCCGACCCCGCAGCGCGCGAGGTACTTCTGCAGGCGTTCGCCGTCCGGCAGCGGGCCCGGGTCCGTCACGCCCGCCGCCTCAGTCCGCGTCCGGCGGCGCTGATTCCGCCGCCGCCGCGAGTTCCGCCTGGTCGCCGCTCCAGGTCAGATCGGCGAGCGCGCTCTCGAAAGCGGCGTCACCCGCCACCTGCGTGACCAGCGCGGCCCCGCTCTCCCCGGCCGGGCTGCTCTCGGGTGCGGTCCACAGCCCGCGCAGCTCCTCATCGGAAAGCTTGAGCGCGGCACGCCCCGCGTTCGGGTCGCCCTCGATGAGGCGATCCTTCTCCTTCTCCGTGACCGTGCCGATCATCTTGTCAAGTTCGTGCACCGGCGGCAGGTCGCGCAGCGACTGCAGTCCGAAATATTCGAGAAAGGCGCGCGTCGTCCCGTAGAGGAAGGGACGCCCGAGTTCCTCCTTGCGCCCGACGATCTTGATCAGCCCGCGTTCGAGCAGGGTGTGGATGACCCCGTCGGTGGCCACCCCGCGCAGCTGCTCGACCTCGGCGCGCGTCAGCGGCTGCTTGTAGGCGACAATGGCGAGCGTTTCGAGCGCCGGCGCGGTCAGGCGCATCTGCTTGTGCCGCCCGTAGATCTTGCGGATGATCTCCGCGAATTCCGGGCGGCAGGTGATGCGGTAGCCGCCCGCCACCTCGATGATGGTCAGCCCGTGGAAGCGTTCGTACGCCTCGCGCAGTTCCTCGACCATGCAGCGGATCTCATCCTTCGTGCCGCCGGCGACGTCGCACAGGCGCTGGATACTGAGCGGCTCCTCGCTGGCGAAGATCAGCGCCTCGATGAGCGCGCGGCGGTTGCGCCAGAGGATGGCCTCCGCCGC
Organism: uncultured bacterium; assembly: GCA_964637655.1. Taxonomy (GTDB): domain Bacteria; phylum DAOPZR01; class DAOPZR01; order DAOPZR01; family DAOPZR01; genus CAZWUZ01. The sequence continues at coordinate 8,444 of CAZWUZ010000007.1, forward strand.
GGGCGCGCTCTCCCCCGGCAGTCCGCTCTCCGGGGCGAAGGCGCGGGCATCCCCCTTGCGGTGCAGGACGGCGTGTACCGCCGCCGCGACGGCGCTTTCCGGCGTCGCGCTCTCGCCGGGCTGTTCGCTGGTGTTCACGATGCGTCCCCTTCGTCCTCCGCCGGGTTGGCCCGGTGCGGATAGATGTAGATCTCCCCTTCGCCCGCCGCCTGGTGCACGCGCACCTCCTGCGTCTTCATCAGTTCGAGCAGGGCGAGGAAGGTGACAATGATCTCGAGGCGCGTGCCGCGCACGAGAAACAGTTCGGTAAAGCGGATGCACTCGACCAGCTGCAGGCGCCCGCGGATGTCATCCTGCATCTGCTCGACCGTCACCGCCTCGCCCGGCATGACCTGCGGCAGCGTCTTGCCGACCAGTTCCATCACCTGCTTGAACGCCTTGAGCAGGTGGAAGAGCGACACCTCCTCGAACTCGGTTTCGCCGCGCCGCACCTCGCGGTCGACGGGTGATCCCGGGTAGCGGATAAAGTCCGCCTGGCGGTCGAAGCGTTCGCGCAGTTCGCCCGCCGCGGCCTTGTAGCGCTGGTACTCGAGGAGCATGCGCGCGAGACGTTCCTGCGGGTCCTCCGCATCCTCGGGATCGAGCGGTTCGGGCGGCACGGGGAGGAGCGAGCGCGCCTTCCAGCGCAGCAGTAAACTGCCCATCTCGAGAAACTCGCCGGCGAGGTTGAGGTCGATCTCCTCGATCACTGTCACGTACTCGTGGTACTGCTGCGTGATCTCCGCGATGGGAATGGCATGGATGTCCATGCGGTTTTCCCGCACGAGGAAGAGCAGCAGGTCCAACGGGCCGTCGAAGACGGGGAGGCGGCAGCGGAAGGCGTTGGCCACCGCCTCGTAGCCGGCCAGCGCCGACTCCGGGAAGGCCGCCAGCGGATTATCGGCGAGGCCCGCCGCGGCGGCGGGCGCACTTTCCGCGCTGCCACACACTGCGCTTTCCGGCGGCAGCACCGGCGCGCTTTCGCCCGTCATCAGCCCAGTCCCCCGGTGGTGAGCAGGTTGAACGCGGGGAAGACCGTGAGGTGATAGTACCAGCCGATCAGCGACTGGTCCCCGATGCGGATAAAGAGCGCCGCGAGGATGATGAACATCCCGAACGGCGCGACGCGGTAATACGCCTCCCGTGCTGCCGGCGGCAGGAGGTACGCGAGCACTTTCGACCCGTCGAGCGGCGGCAGCGGGATGAGGTTGAAAAACGCGAGCGCGAGATTGACCAGCACGCAGACCACGCAGAGCGAGGCCACCAGTTCCAGCAGCGGCGTCTCGCTCCCCGCCGGCAGGAAGAACGCCGCGAGCAGCGCGTAGACGAAGAGGGCGAGGGCGAAGAGCAGGGCGAGCAGGAAGTTCATCGCCGGCCCCGCCACCGCGCAGAGGAGCATGCCCAGTTCCTTCTTCCGGAAGCGGTTCGGATCGACCATCACCGGCTTGGCATAGGCGAGGAAAATCCCGCCCGTCAGCGTCAGCACCAGCGGCAGAATGATCGAGCCGAACAGGTCGATGTGCGGAATGGGATTGATGGTGACCCGCCCCTGCTCGCGCGGGGTCGGGTCACCCAGCCAGGCCGCCACCTGCGCATGGGCATACTCGTGCAGCGTCGCGCCGAGAAAGAGCGCGAAGATGATGAAGATACCCTGCGCCGGGTTGTCGAACACGGCTCAGCCCAGCCGCTGCGCCAGTGTTTCGAGTTCGTCCCGCAGCGCCTGCGGCAGGCGGTCGCCGAACGTGGCGTAGTGCTCGCGGATCGACGCCACCTCCTGCTTCCACCCGTCGGCATCGACCCGCAGCAGTTCCTGCAGGTCGGCGTCGGTAACCCCTTCGAGTCCGGTATGGTCGATGGCGTCCACCGTCGGCATGAAGCCGAGCGCGGTTTCCTGCGCCTTGCCCGTCCCGACACAGCGGTCGAACACCCATTCGAGCACGCGCGCATTGTCGCCGAACCCCGGCCACAGCCACTTCCCTGACGGGCTCTTGCGGAACCAGTTGACGTAGAAAATCTTCGGCAGCTTGTCCGCCGTCGTCTGCGTGCCGAGCTTCAGCCAGTGCGCGAAGTAGTCGCCCATGTGGTAGCCGCAGAACGGCAGCATGGCGAACGGGTCGCGCCGCACGGTGCCCGCCTTGAGGTCAAGCGCCGCCGCGGTCACTTCCGAGCCGACGATGGAGCCCAGGAAAACCCCGTGGTTCCAGGATCGCGCCTCGTGCACCAGCGGCACCACGGACGGGCGGCGCCCGCCGAACAGGAAAGCGCTGATGGGCACCCCCTTGGGGTCCTCCCATTCCGGGGCGATGACCGGGCACTGCCCCGCCGGCGCGGTAAACCGCGCGTTGGGATGCGCGGCGGGTTTGTCCGCCCCCTGCCGCCACGGCTTGCCGGTCCAGTCGATAACCTCGCCCGGCGCATCGTGGCCGATCCCTTCCCACCAGACATCGCCATCGGACGTCAGCGCGACATTGGTGAAAATGGTGTTCTTCTCCACCGAGCGCATGGCGTTCGGGTTGCTCTCCAGCGAGGTGCCCGGGGCGACCCCGAAGAAACCCGCCTCCGGGTTGATGGCATAGAGCCGGCCATCGGCACCGAACTTCATCCACGCGATGTCGTCACCGATGGTCTCGACCTTCCACCCCTTGAGCGCGGCGGGCGGCACCAGCATGGCGAGATTGGTTTTGCCGCAGGCGGACGGGAATGCCGCCGCGACATACTTGCTGACCCCCTGCGGGCTGGTGATCTTGAGGATGAGCATGTGCTCGGCCAGCCAGCCCTCGTCGCGGGCGATGGCCGAGGCAATACGCAGCGCGAGACACTTTTTGCCGAGCAGCGCGTTGCCGCCGTAGCCCGAACCGTACGACCAGATGGTGCGCTCCTCAGGGAAATGCGCGATGTACTTTTTATCGAGCGGGGCGCAGGGCCAGAGACCGCCATCGTCTTCGCCCGGGCCAAGCGGCTTGCCCACCGAGTGCAGGCAGGGGATGAATTCGCCGTCGGTGCCGAGCACGTCCAGCACCTTCGTCCCGACGCGCGTCATGATGTGCATGTTGCAGACGACGTAGGCGGAGTCGGTCAGTTCGATGCCGATCTTGGCGATGGGGGAACCGACCGGACCCATGGAGAAGGGGATGACGTACATCGTGCGGCCGCGCATGCAGCCGTCGTAGAGGCCGCGCATGGTCTGCTTGAGTTCGGCCGGGTCGATCCAGTTGTTGCTCGGGCCGGCGGCATCCTGCGTCCGCGCGGCGATATAGGTGCGGTTTTCCACCCGCGCGACGTCGGACGGGTCGGAACGGAAGAGCACGCAGCCGGGACGTTGCTGCGGGTTGAGCGCCGTCGCCAGTTTCGCGTCGACCATTCCCTGCATCAGGCGGTCGTATTCCGCCTGCGACCCGTCGCACCACTCGACGCGGTCGGGCTTGCACAACCCCGCCATTTCGTCCACCCACTGCTGCAACCGCTGATGTGCCATACACGTCTCTCCTGCCGGTTCGTCGCCGGCCTCCGGATATGCCCGTCCGCTGACGGATTTATGGAGGAGTGAGTATAGCAGATTGGCGCCCGCGGCGCAAGCGCGCTACCGACGGGCGGGAGACCCGGTCAGCGACGGTGTTCCCAGCGGCGGATGAGGATGTAGGTGTAGACGGCGATGAGGATGTTGACGCAGATAAACCCCATGTAGGCGAGCGGCCAGTTGTGCTCCCCGGTCATCATGGTGAATTCCGACATGCCGCCGATCCCGGCGATGAATGACGGCACCATGATGGCGATAACCACGGCGTTGAGGTTCTTCATCAGCACGTTGAGGTTGTTGCTGATGATCGAGGCGCGCGTGGAGAGCAGCCCGGCAAGCACGTTGGAGTGGATTTCCGCCTGCTTGGCGCACTGGTGGTTCTCGATCATCAGGTCGTCGAGAATTTCCTGCTCGTCGGTGGTCAGTCCGAGTTTCCCCGCGTTCATCTTGAGCTTGTCGAGCACCATCTGGTTCGAGGTGATGGCGTTGACGTAGTAGACCAGCGACTTTTCCAGCATGTACAAACTGATGAGGTAGCGGTTTTCCATCGCCCGGTCGAGCTTGTTTTCGAGCTGCTCGGAGATCATGTTGATGATGCGCAGGTGCTCGAGGTAGTGCACCACCGAGCGGTTGAGGATCTTGAGCAGCAGGTCGTTGAGCGAGGTCAGGCGCGCGAAGTGGCGCGTGTCGAAGAGCGGGATTTCCTCGGAGACGACGATGATCAGGCGCTCGCGGAACCAGAAGAGGCCGGCGGCAATCACGCGGAACAGGAACTGCTCCGCCCCGGAGTAGTTCTTCGGGCGCTTGTAGATGATGGCGACATGCTCGGGCTCGAACTCGAGGCGCGACAGTTCGTCGGGGTCGAGCGCCGACTGCAGCGTGTGCTCGTCAAGCTTGTAGGTGGTGACGAGAAAGCGCTTTTCCTCCTCGTCGGGGTTGACGTAGACGAGGACCTGGCTGGTGGCCGGGTCGCCGTCGGCGAGGACCAGTTTCTGCTCGCGCAGCACGTAATGACGCAGCATGACGCTCACCCCCTTTCCGCCGCCCTTTCCTACCATACTTTGCGCGGATACGCAATGCGCTGCCGCGTTGGGTCCGGCGTTTTCGTATCCTTTATTTTCCCGCCGGCGGCCGCGGTCGCGCCATAACTGCTGTACGGGACAACAACAATGACCGTCGTTGCCGCCGGCGCGGCGGATTGTGCGGAACAATGCCGCCCCCCTCCCGTTATAACCCGCTGAAATGTATTGACAATTACCCGTTTTTGTGGTATAAGTGAGATAGGAATTGCCTGCCGCAGTGGCCGGCAAAGCGGACACGGAGGTTGTCTCATGGAAATCATCTCACGGCTCAACCCATCCCAGTTGTTTGCCACCGACCAGTCGGCGGGCCAGCCGCGCGCGACGGAACAGGTCGCGGCCGCGGTCGCGCAACGCGCCGCGTCACAGGCCGTCGACACCGACGCCAGCCGCTTCGCCTCACGCCTGCTCGAAGTACGCGATGAGGCGACGGCGCTGCAGGGGCGCCTGTCGCAGACGCAGGCGGAGCAGAATGCGCTGACCGCCATCCGCGAAGCGCTCGTCAACCGCCCCGACCCGACCCAGCTCGGCCAGCAGCTGCAGCAGGTGCTCGGCAGCGCCACCTACAACAGCGAGCCGGTTACCGACATCACCGTCGAGCAGGCGTTGCAGAACCCGCAGGGGACCGCGGCGCGCATCGACACGCGGCTGCAGGAACTGCAGGCGCAGAGCACAGAACTGACCGCCGGGCTGACGCAGGTGATGGTCAAGGCGGAGAACATCCTCGCCGCCGCCGGCCCGGCCGCGGCAAGCGGCAGCGACGTTTCCTCACTGATCCAGCAGCTGTCGTCGCTGAGCAGCAACGGGCAGGCGCTCTTCTCGGGGCTGACGCCCGAGGGTGTCGGCTCCCTGCTGTAGTCCGCACCACTTGCACACCATAGCGGCCGCCGGAACGATCCGGCGGCCGTTTCTCTGTGCCGCGCTCACCGCGCTCGGCCTGCTCGCCTTCCTCATGTACACCGTCACGCTCGCCCCCGGGGTCTACCAGGGTGACAGCGCGGAACTCGCCGCGGGCGCCCACGTGCTCGGTTTCGTCCACGCCACGGGTTACCCGCTCTACCTGCTGCTCGGCAAACTCTTCTCCCTGGTGCCGGTCGGGGATGTCGCCTACCGCCTCAACCTGATGTCGGCGTTCTTCGCCGCGCTCACCGTCGCGCTCCTCGCCCGCCTGCTGTACCGCATCACCGGGCATCTCCCCGCGGCGCTGCTCGCCGCCTTCGCCTTCGCCTGTTCCTTCACCTTCTGGCAGCAGGCGACGGTCGCCGAGGTCTACACCCTCAATACGTTCTGCCTCGCGCTGCTGCTCAACGTCGCGCACGGGTGGCGGCAGGCGGCGCCGGCGGACCGCCGCTCGTTCCTGCTGCTCTTCGGCCTGCTCTACGGCCTCGCGCTGGGCAACCATGTCAACCTCGTTTTCCTGGTCCCCGCCTTCGCGGTCTTCGCTTTTCTCGGCGGGCTGCACCTGCGCCGCGACCGCGACGCGCTCTTCTGGCTGCTGGTGCTCTTCGCCTGCGGGCTGAGCATCTACCTCTACCTGCCGCTGCGCGCGCTCGACAATCCGCCGGTCATCAACTGGCTGAAGACCGATACCGGGGCCAAGGTCTGGACGGTGGTGAGCGGCGAGCAGTTCCGCGGGCGCATGTTCTCGCTGCCGCCTGCGCAGGTGGCGGCCAACGCGCTGCAGGGGCTGCTGCATCTCGTCGCGCAGTTCCCGCTTACCGGGTTCCTGCTCGGCGCCGCGGGGCTGCGGGCGCTCTGGCAGCTCGACCGCGGCTGGTTCTGGCTGTGCGCCACGGGCAGCGCCACCATTTTTCTCTACACCATCAACTACGATATCACCGACGCCTTCGTCTACTACCTGCCGCTCTACCTGCTCTTCACCCTGCCGCTGGCCGTGGCGCTGCGCGACCTGTGGACGCGCGCCACCCCGTCGCTGCGCGCGGTGCTGGTCGCCGCGCTGCTGCTGCCGTACCTCGCGGTGCCGCACATCCTCAAGGTCACCGTCGACCGCTCGCAGTTCCATATCTGGCCCGACTACGCCGCCGCCCTCGAGTCGCTGCCGCCGCGCAGCGCGGTCATCGCCTACTGGCCGCACTACACCGTGCTGCGCTACGCGCAACTGGTCGAGGGGCGCCGTCCCGACGTGCGCCTCGTCGAGAACTCGTCGCTGGCCGACACCCGCTACCTCGACGATGTCCGCCGGCACCGGCATTACGGGCCGCTCTTCTTCACCCTTGAGACCGCGCTTGTCGGCACCCGCCACCACCTGCAGCAGGAGGGATTCTTCCACCGCGTGCTGCCGCCGCAGCCGGTGACGCCGGTCGGCGATACCGGCACGCTCGTTTTCCATGACCTCGGCAACGGACTGGCGGTGACCTTGGCCGACACGCCGGTCGGTACCCCGCGCGGCTTTGCCGCCCTCGACCTGCGCTGGCAGCGCACAGCGGCGCCGCTGGCGGACACGCAGCCGCACTGCACGCTCGAACTACGCGTGGCTGGAACTTTTATCACTAGCGCAAAGCTCTTCCCGGTCAATGCCGGTTTTCCTGCCGACCGATGGCAGCCGGGCGCCGTCTACCCGCAGCGCCGTTTTCTCTATATTCCGGAAACAGCGCCGACAGCCGGTTCGCTGAAACTGCTCCTCGCCACTCCCGGGATTCCATCCGTCACGCTCATGCAGTGCACTGCCACGCGTGTATTATCGCGCGCATTTTGACGCTCTGCACTGCATCCCGAAAGGCCGGCCGTCACGCTCGCCCCCACGCCGCGCAACCGTAGCGCTGTCCCGCCTGTCCCAGACATAGTATACTAACCGCCGGAGGAATCATGCACCGCCTGCTGCTGCTCCTGCCGCTGCTGCTGTGCGGCTGTCTCGATACCGCGCTCACCTACACCGTCGCTGCCGACGGCAGCGGTGAGTACGCCTGCGTCCTTACTGTGTCACCCGGCGCGGTGGCGGTCGCCCGCTCGTCGAATCTCGAGGATGATCCTGATACCCCGTTCGCCGCGCAACGGACAGCAGTGCTGCAGGCGCTGCATGCCGGCGGTTTCGCGCAGGCCCGGCTGACCGCCCGCGAAGACACGGCCGGGCTGCACCTGCGCCTGCAGGTGCCGGTCGCCGACGCGCGCCACCTGGCCGCGGTCGAAGAACACCTCGCCGCGGCGCTGCCGGGCATGCCGCGCGGGCAGTTCGCACTGGTGCCCGCCGGTGACCGTTGGCAGGCGCAATGCCGCATCGTGCTGGAGCCACCCCGCGGCGAGAGCGCTCTCGGGCTCGCGTTTCTGCTCGATGCGGTCGCCCGTGCCGACAGCGCGCCGCTCCCCGATACCGCCGGTTTCGCGGAAATCATCAGTCAGCTTGCTGCTGGCCGCGCCGTCAGCGTGCGCCTTGTCTCGCCGGATACCGCCGCCGCCTGGCAGATGCCGCTGGCCGCGCTGTTTGCCGCGCACAACCCCGTGCGCACAACGCTCGTGGTCCCGCCCGCAATGCTGCCGCTGCCAACGGCGACGCCGGCGCCTGCCGTCACCACGCTGCCGCCGGCAGATACTGTCCCGGCACTCGTGCGCAGCGCGCTGCAGCGCGGCAACATCGAGGGGGCGCTGCGCCTTGCCCGGCAGGTCTGCGACCGCGACCGGCGCGAAGCGCTCTATGAAACCATCGGCAACCGCTACCTGGCGGCCCGCAACCTGCCGCAGGCTGAGGGGATGCTTATGCTGCTCGAATCGCCGGGTCGACGCGCCCGCCTGCGCAGCGAAATCGAACAGACACGCGCGCGCGCCGCGGCGGACGTCGTCACGATGCCCGAGGACGCGCGGCCGAGCGATACCTGGCTGCTGCCCGCGGCCGAGGAATACCGCCGCCGCGGCCACTGGGGCGATGCCATCGCCACTGCCGTCCTGCTGCGCGACACCTTCACGCGCGACGCGCTGCTGCTGAATCTCGTCAACGACCTGCTCGGTGCCGGGGAAATCGACGCCGCGGCACGACTCGTCCCGCACCTGACCGCCGACCTGGGCACCTATGCCGCCGGCCGCGTCGCTGATGCACGCGCGTCAGCTGAGCGGCAGGAGGCAGTGCGCCGTCAGGTGACCGCCGTCGAGCAGGCGCTGCACGCTGCGCCGCCCGCTGAGGCGCTGCAGTTCGCCGACCGGGCCGCCGCGGTTTCCGACACGGAACGCCGCGCGTACCTGCAGGCCGCCATCGCCTTCCGTCATCATGAACATGATTTCGCCGCGGCCGTTGCGTATGCGCGCGCCATCGCGGACACCGTTTCGCACCACCGCGCCAATGTGCTGGCCGCGCTGGCCACTATAGCGTATGACGGTGGTGACACGGCAACCGGCGACAGCATACTCGCGGAAGCGGTGGCCGGGGCCGCAAACATCGCGCACGCCAGCGACCGCCTCGGGGTGCTCGGCTATTGCGCCGCGGAGTATGCCGCGCGGCAGCAGGCGGACCGGGCGCGGACGCTGGTGCGCCGCGTGCTCCCGGAACTGGCCGCGCTCCCCGCTGCCGCTGAAGCGGAGGAACTCGACCGCCGCTGGGTTGCCGCGGAGTGGTGCGCAACAGCGGGCACCGCGCTGCGCGACGGGGCGGTGGTTGATGCCGCGCTGTCGCTCATCGGCGACGCGCAGCGCCGCGCGCAGGTGCAGCAGCACCTCGCCGGGCAGGATCGCTGACTATCGGTTGCCGCGGTCAGTCAGTACGTCCCCTCTCCCCGGGGGAGAGGGCGATGCGCAGCATCGGGTGAGGGGTTGCAGCCGACTGTGTTCTCCCTCACCTGTCGCTCCGCGACTTCCTCTCCCGACGGGAGAGGAAATCATGGCAACAGCTGACCAGTCGCCTGTTGCCTATATTTTCTGCAGAAACCGGTTGAACGACAGTACGTTCACCGGGCGCGGCGGCGCTCCCGGCTTGCACGAGTGATATCGCGTTCCATGCTTACTGACGAAACCCGTGCTGCCCGCCGGCGAATCGTCCCGGTCAGCAGGGAAAACTCGCGTTTCCATTCTTTCAGCGGCATGGCCACCAGGCAGAGTTTCTCGTTAGTACGTATCTGTACCTTCTCCAGCGGACTGAACACCCCGTTACGGTATACTGCCTTCACGACCGTTGTCATAGTCCGCTCCTCCACCCATTTTACCCAGCACATAGTACCACCTGCACCACAAGACGTCAACGAACGGTGCTTTTGCGCCGGCAACCGGTGATATGCTACACTCGCCGTCAGGATGTGCTGCACGCCGGAGTGGCGGAACTGGCATACGCGCGGGTTTCAAAAACCTGTGGGAGTTATATGCAATGCATTGATGTTGAATTGTTTGTGCATTATTTATGGTGGTTTATGCGTCCTTTTTGCGTCTTTTAGCGCAGATATTCACACCGCGAAGCGTCTTGATGGCTTCTGCCGGCGCCCCCTGTTTTTCCAGGTTGTCAAGCATAGCTGATGCAGCCCGGTTCAACGCTCTAGTGGCGCATTTAGCTCCATTGTTCGAAGTGCCTTCTCGGTGATAGATGTCAACGTTTCCTCCATGAGTGTACGTCTTGAGCAATTCGGGGATAGAGTGCCCAAGATGCATGCTGATTGCAAGCAAATCCGAAGCCATAGCTGACTTCACTAACGACGACGCGACAGTGTGCCTCAGCGCGTATGGCGTATACCGTTTCTGTTCATGCGTAGGCACGCCAACAAGAGCAGCTAGCTCTCGCGTCCGCCCAGCAATTCTCGCCCAACTGCTTCGTAACATGTCTTTCGTGACCGGAAAAAGCGGTCCGTCGTCGCAAAGCTTGATACCCGCAGATGCAGCGTAAGCATCAATCAGTGATGCGATGTCAGCATGCAGCCATACACGTCTGGATTTTCCCTGGTTACGATAATATTTCGATTTCTGATTTTCCGGCCTGATCAGCAGATACGGTTGATCCGAGAGCTGCAAATCCTGCCGCAAAGCCCGGTGCAACTCACTATTCCGTTGGCCTGTGTAGCTCATGACTAACCACAGAAAGGCAGCCCGTCTACCGTTCTTCCAGATTTCCCAACAGGCAAGACGATGGCAGGCAAGCATCGCCGGCGACAATTCGCGCGTGCGTGCCTCACGAATTTCTTCTTTGTCAGGGTTCTTTTGTGACTGTATGCGCTTGAAATACCGCTTGTACTTTGCCCGGAACAAAGAAACCGGATTGTCCAAAACAAAGCCCTCTGCAATTCCCTCCACAAAAATGTTATTCAGCGTATTCACATAACGAACCGCCGTCATAGGCTGGCCGCCATTGGCAATCAGCAGATCGGCGAATTCCTTTATTGCTTCGGCATCAATCCTATCCAAGCGTACGGGGTTGAAGTGCTCAATCAGGCGGTAAATCCGGTGGTTCTCGATTCCGCTATTCGGCGATGAGTATACAAAACCCCCGCTGGTATTAGTCGCAGAACTTGCGCGGCGCACAATCTTCCCTTTGGCAATTAGTGTTTCAATCATCTCAGCAAAGTTCTTTCGGCGATTCGTTGCCAGCATCGAACCCGTATGAAGAGAGTCAATTTCATCACGCCAAATTGCCGCCAACGATTTTGCCCTGCGCAAATCAGTAATGTGTTTGGTTCCCTTGCGCTTGTCATGCGCCAGCGCATACCGATGTCCGTTTTTGGACACAACGATACGATAGCGCCGTTCCGTCTTTCCGTTTGCCAACGAATAATCATGATAAAATATATTGTTGACAACCTTCCCGTTTTCAACCGCCGGTAAATAATATTGCTTCGCCATCAGCGCACTTTCCCAAATATCAGTGCATCATATTCGCTGCGCGGCAAAAATCCATATTTCCCTACCTTGATAATAGTCAGCGTCCCGCGGCGCGCAAGTTTGTATAAATGCCTTCTCGTCAAACCGGTCCGCTCACATGCCATCTTCAGGGGCACGAGATCCGCCGGAATCTTTTCCAGGTTTGCTTTCTTGACGGCAAATGCCCCTTCTTTCAATCCGGAAAGCAGCATCTCGGCCGCCGTTTCCCCAAGCACCGTTCCCGTCTTGTGTACAAAATCCAAATTGTCACATATTGCCTTCACGCAATCAGGAGCCAATTCTTCAAACGTCTTTCCTCCTTCGGTCTTTTGCAGTACACCATGGGAGTCATCACTATCAATATGACGGTAAACGTTCTTTTCCTGTAATGGCCTCTTCTTCATTTTCATCTTTCCTGTCCTCCGCACAATCCAATATCACCTCTTATATTATATCAGATGCAACGACAAAACCGTTACGCATTGCCTCCGTAATGGTTATAAACGCATTTTTGAAGCCGAAAGTACATAGTCCCTTTTAAAGCGCCCCAAAATCGACAATTATCGCAGCACCTCTTTACGGTTAAATGTCAATCACCGTGACCGGATAGCTCAGCCAATCCCATGAGCCACACAAGCAGACGTTGTAAGCAGCTGTCCCGTTCTTCATCCTCACCCCACCATGCGTCCCAGTGTGGATGTGTCCGAATATATGACACCGCGGCCCGATCCGCTCAAGCTCAGTCCTGAGCGAGATCGACCCATGATGCCTGTCCGGGAACTCCTCTGGCGAATCACATATCCCACACGCCGGGCCATGTGTAATCAGAATATCAATCCCTGCAGGGATCTTCCGGTAGATTTCCAGCAACTCACTCTCATCCGCGCCGTACGCCCAGCCCATCAACCTGGGTGTCCATGGCGAGCCCCAGATACGCAGCCCGCCGACGGTAATCATTTCGTCCTCAAGGTAATCCCACCGCAAACCCATCCTCGCATGATTCATCCTGTGGTGCAGGAAGAAATCGTGGTTACCAGCGACAGCAACGATCCGCGCGGCTGGCACCTCTTCAAGCCATCGCTTCATCTTTGTCCGATAAAACTCATACACGGTCTCGAAGTCAATGGCCGACGACGGTGATATGTCCCCGGCGATGACCATCAGGTCACACGCCGGGATGTCTCCCACGGGCGGCAGGTGGCCATGCGTGTCGCTCAGTGCCACGATTTTCACTGAACGCTCTCCCGCCACGGCACCACCTCTATCGCGCCGCCATCGGTGACCCGCAAGATGACGCACTTTTCATGCCCCAGCGCAGTGACATCACACACCGCGCGCAGGCCGATGCACCGGCGCCCATCGACAACAACATCTACATACCAGTGCATGTGCCCGAGCAGGCACACCTGCGGCCGCAGCGCATCGAGCAGCACGTCTCCCTCGCGATAGCCACGCGCACTAGCATCGCGTCCGAAGGGCAGTCCGGCGCACTCCGCGATCCGGCGTGGCCAATCATGCAGCAGAAGAATATCGACCGGAGACTCGGCGAGCAGCACGTCAATGTCATCACGCCGGATGTGAAGCTGCCCCCGGCGATTGCTGTTGTCGTGTTCCAGTCGCGGTAGCTGGCGTTGATAGTCACGCATGCTGTAGTTACCCGACAGTCCCGCGATTCGCACCCCAAAACGCTCAACCACTCCGCTACGCCCGAGGAATCGCACGCCTGGCGTGACCTCGCCGCCGCCCCAGATCGGGGCGAGCAGTCGGACGGGTTCGTGGTTGCCGGCGACGTACAAGACCTCAGCGGGATACTGGTTTCCCCACTCCTTGAAATCTCCAAGCCGCCGATACCTGGCCGGCACGGGCATCGAAGCAATGTCCTCGTCACTGGCAGACGCATCGAAATCCCCGACCTGGAGGATCAGGCTGGGAGTAATCCCTGTCGCCCGCATCGCATCGCGACATAGCCGCACAGCCATGCCGTGATGCCCGTGGATGTCACCGAGCGCGAATATGTGGCGCATCACTATAGTCCTCCGGGTCGACTTTATCGATATATACCCCGAAGTCCACACAATGTAGCGGTCAGTTATGAAGTATTATAGCCATCCCGCCCGTCACTCGGTGCTAGCATGATGCTAGCACCTATTTCCGGCGTGTCTTCCACATCCGACGAGACTTCGTTTCGATGCAACTATACATCTTGTGCGCAAGCTGTTTATGTATAGTTTCCCGTCGCTGCTACAACTATTTCTCGGCGAGATATGGCTTGACGATCGGTCGGATCGTGGTATGATTTATTGTGACATGTAGCGCTACTTTCAGAATGTAGCGTACAACGCAATATCACGCGAAGGAGGAGTTGGGTGAAACTGATCAAGGCAGGCATTTCGATGATTCCGGCCCCTGTCGGGATACGGTTTGTCCGAGCGCAGCTCGGCCTTACTCAAGCACAACTCGCGCATGCCATCGGTGTGTCGTACGCAACGATCAACCGTTGGGAGCGTGGGAAATACGAGGCGACTAAGGCAAACCGGGAAGCACTCGAATCCTTCTGCCGTAAAAGAAAGGTCGACTACGAAACCTTTCAGCTCGGTGCGATGCTGCTGCAGATTATCACCAACGCTGATAAGTACACCGGCGAGCACTGCCATCGCGTCGCGATTCTCGTAGAGCATGTTGCTCGTCAGATTCGTGGACTCAACGTGGACGCGCTCAAGGCGGCTGCGATTCTGCATGACACCGGAAAGATATTCGTTGATCCGCGTCTGTTGAAGAGCAAGCGTATATATAACGCTACTGAGCGTAAGCAAATGGCCGAGCATTCACCAGCCGGAGGCGTGCTGATAGGGCTGTTGATGGTCAAGCATCCCAAAGCAGCCACGTACGTCGCTCGCCACCACGATCGCCTTACCGGCAAGCCGTCAGACCGCATGGTTCCTCGTGAGGCGCGGTTGCTGGCAGTATGCGATGTTTTCGACGCCCTGACAACCACCAGATCTTACAAGACTGCCAAGTCAGTCAAGACAGCCATTGAGATGCTCAAGGCAGACAAAGGTCTCGATCAGCAGATGGTCGCCGCCTTGGCGCGCTGCGTTCGCCGCAAGGGGTTCCTCGACCGGCTCGAGGATGACAACCATCTTTATGTTTATGATGATGCCGCATTATCTGCCATCGGCACATAATCAAGGCAACGTTTTGCACAGTGATTTCGCTGTCAAAAAGGGCAAAAAAAAGCGCCCGATTTAGCCGTCGGCGCCGCGGCCCTGGTTGGGCTTTCAACCAACCTATACCTATTTGTGATCCGTAGACATCCTACCTCATTTATCGGATTTTGTCAAGAAAAACTTAGTGTTTTTGTATCTATCATTTGTTGAGCAGTCTTGTGTTTTTCAACCACTTTCTCATCTATCTTGTTCTGTGAATTGATGGTTATAGATTTCCTGCTTTTCCCCACTATCCTAAGAGCAACCCTATGGAGAATTACATCACCGTTGAAGTCGATGAGACGCCGTATGAAGAAAAAATCCGCTCTAACAAGCGGAGGATAGAGATTGTTGCCTTGAAATACATAAGTCGGTGTGTGTATCGTATTGAATATCAGTAAAAAAGTATGTAATTTGCTCGCGTGTTTTTTTGCACAACCGCTATTATCATCCCGGAATGTCCGTGTTGCAAAATCTTGATTGTATATAATCATATTTCTGAACGCCGTATTGATTCCTTTCTCATACTGCTCGATCCCTAACAAATGAGGAATATTTAGTGTGTCCAACTTTATAAAATATGAGTTTCCGTCAAGGGTCATTCTCCTGATTTTTTGGCCAAAGCTAATGACAAGAGGAACGAGAATTCTAACTGGAAATTTATACCTGTAGAGAAAGTAGTCCTGTGAGTTCTCAAGAATCTTCTCAATTTGAACGTAGAGTTCTTCCTCGTATTCGAAAAACAACCTGTTGATCGGGGAAACCTTTTCATAAGTTTGTTGCTTTATACGAATATCTCGAGCGAATGATGTTGCTTCGGCCGTTTCCAGTAGCTTTTCCACGTGAACTTTTATCATCATTATACCTCGCATTTCGCATAATTGAATGCATATATTATATATCCGATGCGGATTCAATAATAATCTGCGGTGCTACTATTTCCCTTTGTCAATATCCATGAACACCAATCTGTCCTAGTCCGAACGTTTCGTTATTGTCTCACAAACCCTGCCAGCTGCATCGGCACAGACAGCGAGACACGATACCCAGCTAAATCCACTTATGCCGGTTCCACAATTTCATCAATTAGACCATATTCCAGCTGCCTGCTCCGCCGTCAGCCACCGGTTGCGATCTTGTAGAGCGCATCTAATTATGGCACACGAAACGGAAAAAAGGGGGGAACACTTTTCCGTTCAGCGACACAGTGATATGACCCTGGTTTTGTAACCAGGTTCCCACCGCCATCCGCCACGCGGCTTGTACGGTCTTCTTGCTGGGTTTCCTGCCCTTTTCCACCATGACCGCCATTATATCAGCCGCCATCCCGGCAAGCAAGCGGAAAATCGGCTCGCGCTGGTGCCGTAAGTACACAGGACTAAATTCTCACGTATCGCCCCCGGGGATGTCATTCCATCATGCAGGCTGATATAACGACTTGCCTGTCAGAATATTGTGTGGTATTATAATCGCGGCAGTAGATATTGGGTATATTATGAATAGAGGCGATTTGCAATAGCCTCCTTGGGTGTATGTTGCAGTTGAATCAACAAACTCCGGCGCCTATTATGGTCGACATCCTCGGCCATGTGCGTAGGCGACCAACGAGGTTGGAAAATGACTTCAGAAATGTCCTCCCGACGCACTAATGGCAGCCGTTTCCCCCTGTGGATTGTGTCGGCAATCTGCGCAGCGGCATATTGCCTGTGCTTCTTTCTTCCGTGGCTGGACTGCTCGTACAAAGGATCTACTGACTATATCATTGACGCTCAGCGCGTGATCAGCGGGAGTGTCAGTGGCTACGATTTGGCTAGCGGCTACACTCTGACAAAAGTAGATACTGCCAGAAATCCAATGAATCATCGCGATCAAGGTTCCGAGACAATTCTGGTCAAGTATTCTTCCAACAATATCGTGTGGGTTGTTCTAATCCTGGGATGTTGTTGTGTGCTTTTGAGTTTGCTTCAGGGAGTGTCGAGCAACAGGTTATTCCCGACATTATGCGGCATCATCGCAGCGATTCTGCTCTTAGGCGTATTGTATCTTAACCAGTACTCTACATCTCTCGAGATCCGTCACGATAATATGCTTAGCAGGGAAAACTGGAACAACATCGTCGCTGATGCGTCATTATCCTATGGGGCCTATTTCGGCATACTCGCTAATATTTCGATATTTGCTTTGAATGGACTATTGTTATTATCCGGTCGCCGGAGACGGCAGCACGATACTTGCACGGTAACTAATACTAGCAATCACACTATGCCGGCTTCCTGGACTCCATTCAAAGGACTCACCAGTGGATTATACTTACTTGTGGTGTTCTGTTTCATAATGCCGTTCTTCAACATCAAGTGTGGTAATGCCGATGTCATGACAATTAGCGGGACGCAATTGCTTTTAGGAGCCGACTATCAGGAATCCGGTGGAATGTTCACGCGGGGACAAACCCGGCATATCCCCCCCGATACCTCGGCTGTACTTGCGTTCATATTTATTATCCTTGGTGCTGTATTGGTATGGCTGCCTCGCAAGATTGGCAATATCACCTCGCTTCTCACAGGCCTTTTGGCCGTCATTATGCTGTTTGCGCTAAAACTCGTCAACAACAATGCCATATCCAGTCAAGGGCAGGGTATGCTCACTCTGCAAGCACTTGCCGGTTACTATTGCACTGTAGCGGGTGTTGTCGCTGCTTGCATTGCCAATATTGTGCAACTGATTTTCAGTGGAGCAATTTCTCGATATGAAGTCGAGAGAGCGAGTAATTCCCACACCTCCGATCATGGTCGCAGTCAGGAGGATGATGCCATTTTCAATTCGAGGCATTCGGAATATTCACAAACATATACTGGCACAGCAACAGTGGCAGACAGGTTCTCTAACATAATGTATCAGATAGATCCCAACGGAAAGTTAGCTGTTCAGGCAAAGCATTTGTGGCAGTCCTATGTATTCCGCTTCGGACGTTTGGCAAGTTCACCGGCGACATTTTTCGTAGAGTTGGGTTCTCCCTCTTTCCTCGGCGATGCCGTCAGATTTGCCGTTGTAACCGTAGCAATTACCATCTTCATCGCTATGTTCTTCATGCCGTTGTATGTGTCTGGAAGTTCGCATTTTGTCAGCTACATAACATTGCTCATCATGCAGATAATCGGATTTGCCATGTTGTGGGGAGCATCCATAATTTTCTCTCTGATCTTGTCGGCGGCACAAAACAAGAGTTTGTCATTGACAGCAATGATGTCAATCGCATGCTATGCGACATTGGCATGCCCATTGGCCGCTTTGCACCCCTTGCTTTGGCTTATCGCAGGCGCCGCCGGCGTCGTTATCACTGTGCTGGCTTTCCGGAGTATGAATTCCGCAACTGTCCACGCATCTGTATCGTCTTCCGCAGTTCCAGTCATGACTGAAGCCGTGCCATCCTCTGCTGACAGTCATCAGTCTGATGCTTCCGGCGTCGGGCACGCGGAAGCACACCTGCAACAACCACAGCCAACAACGAGCATCATCACAGCCGATGCGCCGGCCGGCTCAACTATCACGGTCGAATCAGCGACACCCGCTTTCGCGCCTGTTTCCATCACAGATCAATCCCCTCTGCCCCAAATCATCGATCCAAGGCAGCTTATCTTTGATAATCATTTGACTGACCTCGCGTTGGCGTATCTCTCATGGGCGCGCGAGCAGACTGATGATAAGGCTCGGATATTCGGTGAGAAAATGGCTATAGTCGGCAATGATGAGCTTGCATATGACCCGGTTGAGGTTGAGCGCAGTATTCATTCAGATTCCAACACAAGCCCTTTGATCCTGTTGGGAATTTTGCTGTTCTGTCACACGAAGATCCGACCATTCGACAATTACAACGATCTTGCGGGCCGGCTTGTCTCTCGCATTTCTAACACATCAAAACCATAGGCGACGGAAGCCGACGCCCAAGTCGCGTACTTCTAATGGCGATTGCTCACTCCGGCGGATGCATGGACCATATGCATGCATCGATCCTTCCGCGTTCGCTTGCCGATCGCACTTCCAACGCTCCAGGCGCTATGCTGTATACCAATTGATAGCAATCGTCCGGCATATTCCATCGTTCATATTTCGGAGCGCCAAGTACGCTCCGTGCGCTTGAAATACTGTCGCCCACCTTGACACCGAACACTTTCCAACCATCTCGAAACGCAATTAGCACCACACAATGTTCCTCTGGTGTCGCGCCAAACGATACTCCTTGCTCCTCACACACATAGTATTCAAGCCCCTCGAAGTCCATTGACCTTCCACGCCACTTACGTTTCACTTCATCAATCGACATTCCCAGATATATTTCCAAGCCCTGCCAGACTCCCTTTCCATCAAAGTCCTTTCGTTCAGCAGTAGATGTAATCGTCCGCACCGGTTGCTCTCGTTCTACCATTGGGAGATTTTCATGATTATCACTGCCTGTTTGTTGGCTCGCGACAACAACAGGGGTTCGTTCCCCTTTCACAATAACGACATATGTCAAGGCAACACTGAGAATCAAGACAATAACCACTAACGCCGCAATCAATGCCTTCATAGTCATCCTCCCGCTTTATCCCAAAGTCACTGGTTGATCATATTGAATTCCCATCGTCCGACACATATTCTTCCCCATTCCATCGCAACTCCGAAAAGTATCCTGAATTCAACGCCCACACAATCATCAATCCATCATTGTTGACCAGTGACTGAATACTGGAATATTCGCCATCCCAGTAATAGACTTTGCGATAGTCGCCACCTGTTTGTCGCTCATATACCGCAATGAAACTACGGTATGCTCCCCCCTCGTGCTCGGGATTGAGCAATCCCGAGATTGCAATTTCTGGCCGGTCATTACCGTTGAAGTCACCCTGAAGCAAGAAGCGCGCCGGGAGTTCTTCAGCCTGTCTCCGAACCCAAGCGTATCCTGTTTCCGTTCGGGAGATACGCGATTTGATCTTATCCATATCAGCCACTTCCAGCACTCTTGCGTTGGGATACTGTGGCATCTGCTCCCGTAGCAGGAGGTTGACCCCATTATTTCCAAAGTATGATGCGTCTTCTGCCGCAGATGTCAAAACGTCAGAAGTCAATTGACCAGTATCACGTGACGAGCTGCCAACTGCCGATTTTTTCAGGTTTATAGCCAGACAGAAATGTGTCATATATGCTGGGTCAGTCGGGCAAGTATTTTCAAGAAAACATGCATATATTAGCATGCCGACGTTGGCAATCATTGGTTCAACATATGCCGTTGGTCCGAGCATGCGTACGTTGCATATAGGTCCATATCCCAAATCAGATCCATCCTTCAAGCATCTTACTTTCGCAAACGTCGGTGTTCCATATTCTCCCGTTCGAAATTCCTCCATCAAGTACTCGGCGATCCTCCGGCCTTCCTTGCTAATTGTCATCCTGCCAACGATCGCTCCACTTACATCACGGGAGATGACAAATTGGCAAGGAAGATCCTCTGCCTGATTTTGTATCGTTCCATCCCACACACCGAGTAACATATCATCATCTGCAACTATTTCCTGCACTTCGCTAGATGCTATCCGTTTTGACCATTCCGCAACCTTCCATTCATAATCACTGCCATAAGGATGCAGTTCAAACGTCATTATTTCACGGCGATATATCACGATTCTGCGGCCCGGCACACCCCGCGCCGGATGTCTTCTCAGCATTTCAGCATATTGATCTTCGGATAGATTTACTATATTATGCCTGCGAATGAAATCTGCATCCCCGTATCCCTCAGGATTCTGATAGATGTGCAGTATGCTAACCTCGGCCCTGATTTTGTCCGCTCCATATTCCTTGACGTCAATCCAGGTATCTTGGTCGAATATTCGGTATGCATCATGTTCCATGTCAACATACCACCTGCCATTTCGTACAGGCTCTGATTCCATTTCATTCTTCCAGGCCGTCAACTCATTGCCACACAACACCGCTTCAAGATTGAACTCAATCTGCCGTGCTTGTGTATCACTCAGCGTCTGCTTCCAATCCGTACGCACTTGAGCAAGGACCCCGCTAAGTCCTATGTAGTTTATCGCGGATAATCCAACAATACGCTCAGCATGGTGTTCCGAATATACATCTGCGTTTCCAACATCTCGCTGTGCGGATGCTTCCATATACGATTCCGCGCCGGCAGCTCCTGGCGCAATCAACGCCAATATAATCGCACACATTGCAATATTCATGTTATCTCTCCTTGCTACTCATCGTATTCGAGTGTCGTCTCGCTTCTATCTCATGAATCACTGGCACTGCGGGTCAAATGTATCGTTCCACCATCTCCTTCTGCACGCCATTCTCCGGACAGTTTGTTGCCGTCAATTTTCAAGCGTCCCGACTTTATATACCATCTATGCATTCCAGTAATCCTTTGGCTTGTCACGCGACCTTCTTCAAATACGAAATCCCCGTCGACAATTTGTCCAGTGAGTGTCATTACACCAAAATCATTGCCCGTTTCAATTCGAGTCGTTCCAATCAATCTATCGCCATCCTGACGTAGCATCATCCAATAATTGTATGGACTTCGATCACTATTTGTCGGCTGTAGCAGTATTCCCTTCCATGTTCCTGATACATTATATGTTCTTTCGCTCTGGGTAACTGTCGCACATCCGTACAGCAATATTGCAATCTGCATCGCGATTCCGAATAGCGCTTTCACTGGTTCCCCCTAGACATGATTTATCTCAAACATTCCTCGCTCTGTTCCATGCACGCACACATAGCGCCATATCTGATTACCATCCCCTAATCTGGTGTCCGCTTCATCAAGTGTTCTCATATGCTTCTTCAGCACTTCCCCTGCACCAATGAAAATCATATTTACGAATGGATCATCTATCTTTTTCAATGCCTCAAACGTCATGTTGAACTTGTTCACAAGATTCGGTGCTACTCTTTCGACTGCGCGAACATATTGAACTTGAAGAGGTCCCGCTAACAATAACAACGCCCTACCAGAACGCTGTGGCATAGTAATCTCACTCTGTGACCAGAATTCCCTTCCAGTTATAACCGAATATGTATTCGTGATCGTGCTAATCCCGGGAAGCAGCCCGGATATTGTGTCTGCCTTTTTGTCCAAGTTGAACAATTTCAATATTTGTCTTGTTTTGTCCAATGCATCCTGTGCCCCATACATGACATTTTCAAGAAAATCCTTCATTGCGGCCGATGCATTAGTGAGATCAGGCAATGGGAATTCGGTTGGCTCTTCGTAGGGACGAACACGCCTGGGTGCACTATATCCTGCCATGTATGATCCACGCACAGGCTGGCTACTTACTGCCATCCTTTGTACTCCCGTATTTATCGGTTCAAGATAATATGCTGGAGGTGAAATAACAACTGGACGGTTGTTGCTCCGAGGATTTGCGTAGGATATGCTTCCCGCATTCAATTGCTGGTTGCCATCTATCCGCGCAATAGCCGGGAATTCGTTCTGAGCATTTTGATCATCTTCCCACTGAGGATCAGCAAAATCAGGATTACTATTTACTTGTCTAGCCTCGCTCGAACTAGAATGTTGCTGACTTTCCGGCCATGTCACTGTGGTGTTTGCTTCTCGAGCAGAGTTATTCGGAGTGGCTTCCCTCTGCTGATCGGCATTATTTCGCTCCTCGGCCGTCGCAGTAGATGTTTGTTGCCAAACATCGTCGTTTTCTTGTTGTGTGACCGATATTGTTGGCAGAGCGCCCTCTGTGGCCGTGCTATTTTCATCTTCTGTACTTATGGGATATGTATTGAGCCATACATCATCACTATTCTGGTATTGGTCCGATACAATGTTTGTTTCTCTCCATACGTCAGAATCCTGCTGTTCTTCGGTTCGAGTCGGGACGTACACTTCATCCCATATGCTTTCATTATTATTCTCAATATCACTGTTGTCTAATGTTTGCTGACCTCGTGTGTCTTCTGCCGCCTCCCTGGCTATTATCATCGAAGGCGTGTCGGAATATGGTAGATTGTTTGTATTCAGAACACGCAGTACATTCTCTTCGTTATCCGCCGGCGCATCAGACACATTTTCATCCGGGAACGTATTAGCTCTGCTGATCGCATCTCTAATTATCCTGCGCATCTGTTCAGCCACCACCGGATTCCACTGGTTGCCATGCGCGAGTTGTTCATAGCTATTCAGGGGTAATGCACTCGTGCTCCTGTACTGCTCCGTAACCGGCTCGGTCGGTGTTCTGCGCAACATTTGACGGTAATCTGCAGCGAATTGCCCGTAGATGTCGTATGCGCCAAACGCACGCAAGAGGAACGACAATATTTGTCTCCCCATGTATTTGCTCTGGTATTCATCATACACATTAGCTCGCTTCAAAAATTCCCTGTCGTTTTCGCGCAATTTCGATAAATCAACTCTTTCTCGCACTGCCCATATAAGTTGTTGCTGGCTACCATATGACCTCCGTTCAAGCGCGCCCTGTTTCAATATTAGTGACACCCACTCCCCCGCTTCCAAAGACGACAATGTCCGCAAACGCGCCGGCTCATTGTATCGAGGGCCACCACGGTGTTTATCCATGCAGTATATTTTATGACGTATCCTTACATGTACGCCCGGCGGAATCGTCATCGTTCCTTTGGTTTCAAGTTCATACATGAGCATTGCAGTAAGATACAATCGACCTATCTTTCGAAGACACGCAGCAAGCTCGTTTGTCCTCGGTCCGTTCGGATCAGCAGCCCATCTACGCAGCTTTAGTCTCTCTGTCGATAATTCCCTCAATATTTTGTTTGCGTCTGGTTGCGAAAGATCAATGATCGTATTTGTTTCGGCGTCAAGATTCAGATCGCTGAGCGATGGTTCATCTATTGATTGCAGTGTGGGCTCCCCATCCTCAGCATATAACTGCACTGGAAACATACACCCGACGAAACACGTCAATGTCAGGTATGTGATCAGTCGTCTTACACGTGCTACCGGGGATTGAGGGGCACCAGAAGGGTTGCGCATGCCGCACCTCGTAGGCCATCCGCGCTGTGCGGGCGAGGCTGTCGCCCGTCAACGGATGACGGAGATTTATTTCAACGTGTTTCGTAGCAATTCTGCTAGTAAAACAACGTTTACTTATCTTCCTTTTTTTCAGCCTGATACCTTTGATAGTTGCGAAATACATCTTCCAGCGCAGCAATAAGCGCTCTTTTGGTAACACTATAATGCCGCGTTTCAATCTGTTCTATGCATTCCCGAACGCCAGCCTCGATATCAAAACCTAGCAGCGTATTACCGAGGATCTTTTCTACAAGCGACGACACTACGTTGCAATTCACATCAACAACTTTATTGTCTTTGGGATCTAGCTCAATCTCAACGCTCATATATCCGCATGAATTACGAGCAGTCATATTTTCGGGAAGTCGCGAAAACCCAGAGATAATTATAGTATCTGGTCGAAGTTTTGTCATTTCATTTTTTATCTTCATTTACTTCCCCTTTATCTGTATCTGTGGGGGGATTATTACTTTTTATTCCCCCTAAGTCAACTCCCCACAGACGCCAACAGCACTTACTATCATCATAAGTATAAGTAGTCAACCCCCCCTCATTCTCCTGTCACGAAGCCAGCAAGACGAACCGACATTGGAATTCTTCCTTTGTACTCTGACAAATCAATCGGCGATGGAGTTACAATCTCGTCAATCAGCCCATATGCCAACGCCTCTTTCGCCGTCATCCACCGGTTGCGATCGAAATCCCGCGTGACCTTACCCACCGGCTGCCCGGTCACCTCGGCGATCATTCCGTACAGGCGTTCCCGGAGTCGCACGACATGAACCGCTTCGATGGCAATGTCGCTCGCCTGTCCCTGCACACCGCTCAGCGGCTGGTGCAACATCAACTCACAATTCGGCATCACTTTTCGCTTCCCGCGCGGCGCCGCGCAGGTCAACAGCATGGCACCCATCGACGCGCAACATCCGGTTCCAATCGTAGTGATCGGATTCGGCACCAGCCGGCAGAGGTCGATCATCGCCAGGCCGTCGTAGACGCCGCCACCAGGAGAATTGACATATAGTGTTATATTTCGTTGCGGATCCTCGTCGCTGATCGCAAGCAGCTGCAACATCAGAGCGTGACTCGCCGACTCGTCGATCATACCGCTCACCATGATGATCCCCTGGCGGAGCAGGCGTTCCGTCAGCGATTGGCCGCCGCACGAGGTTTCTCTCTCGATTCTGATAAGCCCGGTCGCGTCTCTGGTCGTCATGTCACTTTCCTCCTTCTGTTGCTACCCACTCATACACATAGGTCGCCATCTCGTTGTGCAGCCGTGCGGTCTCCTCAGGTCGCTCGCCCCAGGCTACCATGCGCTGGTAAGTATCTGATGCGCGCGGGTCCGCCTGCGGCTGAGGGCGTGGCGGCGGCGCTGGTTTTTGATCATTGTCGTCAGCGTTGTCGCTATCTTCCACATCGATACCTTGCTCATCGTAATCATCCTCATCAGCATTCTCATCCAGCGCGCGCAGGCTCGGAGTCATCTTGATTTCCGATGTTGCGGCGTGCTTCTGTCGTCGCTGTGCCACTTCGCGCTTGTGCCGCGCAATCACTTCATCTACGATCTGATTGGCTCGGGCACTGTCCCCCCTACCGACCTTAGCAAACAGCAGCGCATAATTGACCCGTTCCTCCAGCTCCAGGTCATCCATTTGCTGTTGCAGGGATGTCCGCGTTTTTCCTTTCTGCTGTTGATCCTCTCTCTTGCTGCCTGCATCGTCATTCTGCTTCATGACGCTACCTCCTCCGGCAGTGTCGGATCCACCCCGACTACGTATCCGCTCAAATCCGGCACAGGTGCAGCACTATCCTCGCCGGCACCCGATTCGCGCAGTTTGATGTCCGCCACGTTGTCCTTATCACGTTCTCGCTCAACGTTCCGCCCCAGCTCCACCACCGTCTCGCCGAACGCATCTGCCATCAGCCCCGGCAGCCGAACCCGCTTCCCCCCGCGTCCATCATCGCGCAGGGTAGCCGTAGAGATAACCGTCACGCGCCCGAGGTCAACCAGGTCACGAAACCGTCCGTACTCCACTCGCCGACGCTCGATAAATGGCTGGGCCGCATGATACATTGCCCCACCCGGACGTGACAGATTATCCGACAATGCATCAGCATCGTCTAGCACGACAACCGCGCTTTCCATCCTTACCTTGTCATACGAGCAACGCTCGGCGAGTTCAGCGACGAGATTCCGTCCGCGCGCGAGCTCGTGCCGTCCACACACAACTAGTGCCGCGACGCCTTCGGCCGCGCAGCGCTCCGCGATCGATTCCGCCACCCGCGACTTGCCGCTCCCAGGCGTGCCCGCAAGCAGGATGCGGTTACCAATGATGTCTCCGTCGTGGTCAAGAGCCTCGGCGAGCGCCGCGTCACGCCGGCGCGCCAGGTCCGACGCCTGCTCGACGCGGATTTGCGCGGCGTGGCCCCAGTCAGCGAAGCACGGCGGGAGCTCGATTAGCTGCACATCAGTATCTCTGTCGCGGTAGAGTAATGCCTCGAACGGACGCAGCTTGCGCAGGCAGCCCACGTCAGTCAGGCCTTTTCCGCCGAACAGCTTGCCGAGGTCGTCAGTGATGTCCTGCCTGAGCATAATCTGGTTCTGCATGTTCTGGATCAGGTTATTCACGGCCGCCTTACCCCGGTCACCAGCCGCGGCATACAGTGCACCGAGTTCCTGCGTGGCGCATACCATCCCTGCCCGCGCCTGGCGGCACATCGCTGCGAATTGGTCATCGCTTCCCGACTTAGCACCCACTGTGAGGAAGTTCTGGTATTCATCGCATATGAAAAACACCGGACGTGTCTGCTCAAGCGTCTCGTCAGTGATACGTCGCATGACCGACGAATAGAATCTCGCCTTGAGCATCAAGCCGACGAACCTTGCCATTTCGCCATGCGCGGACTGTGGCATGTGCAACACGACAATCATTCCGTCATTGATAATGTCCTCTATCTCAGCAGCCTTCTCATGCCGTCTAGGATCGAATGTCCTGCACATATCATACCCAGAGAAGTCATGCAGGAACCGATTGATTTCGGCTTCGATCGAAGCTTTGACGCGGCCATCTTGGTCGTTGTGTCTCACAAAGTACTTGCGCAAGTAATCGACCGTGTATCGTTCCTCGCTTGTTTTCGCTGCGCGCGGATTGTCGAGCACCGTCGCGACCATGCGCCGAACTTCGGCATCCTGCCCAAGCAGATGCAGCAGATCACCGACACCGACTGGACGCGTCATATCATTAGCGTGCGTCCTCAACAGCAACACATAGTTTTTGACCAGTTCTTCCGCGCTCTGCAGCCAAAACGCTTCTCTCGGGTCCATGCCACCGGCGATCGTGACCGCTGCAGTTACGATCGTCGACGCAATGGCCGCCGCCGGCATCGATCCTGGGAACATCCTAATCTTGTGGTCGCCATGCGGGTCCAACACAACGACATCCTCCTCTCTCCCGCAAGCGCGCGCCCATTGCACAATGTACGGAGTCAGG